>NZ_BJDL01000011.1 GCF_005405125.1 Lactiplantibacillus songbeiensis | reverse complement strand
AATGCCTGAACTAGCTTAGCAACTAGACCACTTCTAAGAATAGATTCTTAGTGTTGCACTTGATTTGACAATTGAGGCGATTATTTTATTAAGCTATTTTATGATCCTTTTGGATAATTCGATTGTTTTTACCAGTACCGTCAAAATAGCAACGGATCTTCATTTGAATTCGCAAACGCTCGCTTGGGTCAGTAGTGCCTATACGCTGACTTTTGGTGGGTTTCAATTGTTTGGCGGCCGTGTTGGGGATGTCTATGGACGTAAACGGGTGTTTTTAATTGGCTTATTGTTATTCTCCTTGGGATCATTGATGGTGGGAGTAGCGACGAATGCACTGATGATTATTTCAATGCGAGCTTTTCAAGGCATTGGCTCGGCAATCTTGGCACCGACTACCTTGGCACTTTTATTGGACAATTATCATGGGACGATGCGCGCTCGGGCAATTGCGGCCTATGGGACAACAGCTGGGATTGGGGCCAGTTTTGGCATGGTACTTGGTGGCGTCATTACGAGTGTCTTCTCTTGGCGATATGGCTTTTTCTTAAATGTGCCAGTTGGCTTGCTAATGTTTGTTTTGACGCTCCGCTTTGTTGAAGATAGTGGTCACAGACGGACCAATCATCTTGATTTGATTGGTACCTTTTTATCAGTACTTGGGTTATCGGCTTTGGTTTACAGCATTGATGGCACGATTTACCAACTGCTGGCCCTAATCATTGCAATTATCGCGTTAGGGTTGTTTGTCTATGCGGAACACGTGGTTAAAAATCCGATTATGCCGTTACGCTTGTTTACTGACCGCCAACGCAATAGTGCGTATATTGCCCGGTTCTTCTTTATCGGAGCAGCGTTTGCATATTTCTTTGTCACAACGCAGGCCTTACAGCATATTTATGGATTTACGCCGTTACTGACCGGACTGGCGTTTTTACCAGCAACTATTCCCCAATTTTTGAGTGCTTTGCAAGTTTCGAATTTATCTACCAAGTTAGGAAATGCGCGGTTGATTGTGATCGCGGTTTTATTTGTGACAATCGGTGTTTTTCTGACGGTAGTGATTGGCTTAAATCGTGGTTACTGGTTGGCCATTGCCATTCCAATGGTTATATTTGGTATTGGTCAAGGCCTCGTCCTTAGTCCGCTGACGGCGGAAGGTGTGGCCAATACTGATCCTGAAATTGCTGGAGCTGCCTCTGGGGTGGTTAATACAGTTCATCAGTTTGGTCAATCAGTTGGTATCTCAGCAGTTGTTGCACTTACCAGTGGTGTGCATAATGGCGTAACGAGCTATATTATGCAGTTACTAATCATCTCGGCAATTTCGGTATTGAGCTTGGTTGCCGCTTTTGTTTTGCAAAGTCGTAAGCATCGGCAGCAGGGTTAGTCGTCCATTAGATCTTATGAACGACTCATTATCTCTACTAAGCACTAGCTACCTGACGCGCACTAACGGGATTATACTAATTAGAATGTATTTAAACCTAATCTTGTGAACAGTTATTTTAAATATGGGTGTTTCCTTCGTTAGGCGATAAAAGGTCAACTAAAAAGCATCATTCGTACTAACTTGCAATTTAAGTTAAATAGCGGCCAACGCATAGCCGCACGGTTGAGTAGAATATTATGGTAGAGAAAAGTTAAAAATGTCGATTATAATCGTAAGGTGAGTTCTCGTTAATGCTGATTTTTTAGTTTGGTTGATTACTTATGTCGTGATAATTAATAATGGTTATTGATGGGAAGTAAGTACCTTGCTTGAATTTATGGATAGCTGGTTTGTTCTGGCTGGTCAAAACGTGTTCGGCAAAGCTGGGGACTCCGCTTGCTACGCCATCACGACTACTCGGAAGTGCGCCGAGTAATTGTGATAGCTAGGCAATGCTCGACCCCAACCCGCTTTACCTCACACTCTGCCGAAACGTGCTCGGCCCGACTACTCCCTCCGCTTGCTACGCCAGTCAACCATACCGGAAGATCACCGGTATAATTGACTAGCTAGGCAATGCTCAGGAGCAACCCGTCGGATCTCACACTCTGTTGAAACGTGTTCACTCGGGCAGTTGACTCCGCTTGCTACGCCATCACAACTACTCAGAAGGGCACTGAGTAATTGTGATAGCTAGGCAATGCTCATCAACTCCCGCCCTCGTTCACACTCTGTTGACAAACTCAACTAACACGAGTATTCTAAACACAACAACAAAACAGTTCCTTTAATTTAGCTCAGAGAGGCTGAAAAGGATGACCGGAATTTCACCTGCCATAGGTGAATCCAATTCAGACAGACCAGCCGCTTTTGAGTGGGGGTCTGTCTTTTCTTTTATAAATTTTTTCGATAGGGGTGCACTATGGCAAAGCAAACGGCGTTTCATAATGATGATGTCGTCTTAGACATTCATGATCGGCCGAAGTTTGGTAGTTGGTTAGGACTTTCGATTCAGCATTTATTCTCGATGTTTGGGTCCACCGTCCTGGTGCCGATTCTAGTTGGGTTGAACCCAGGGATCGCTTTATTCAGTTCTGGGGTCGGGACCTTAATTTATATCTTAATCACGCGGCATAAGATTCCCGCTTACATGGGATCAAGTTTTTCATTTATTGTCGTGATGCAATCATTGATGAAGACGGCGGGGTATCCAGCGATTGCCCAAGGGACCGTGGCTGTTGGGGTCGTTTATCTCTGTGTGAGCTTGTTGGTTACCCTGATTGGGTCCGACTGGATTGATAAGGCCTTACCACCAATCGTGGTTGGGCCAATCGTCATGGTTATTGGGCTGTCCTTAGCTGGTACTGCGGCGAAAGATGCCACGATGAATGGCAATAACTATGATCTCCGGTTCTTTGCCGTTGCCATGTTGACGATGATCTTAACGGTCATCTTCAACATGTATCTGCGTGGGTTTATGAGCTTAGTGCCAATCTTATTAGGGCTGGTCTGTGGCTATGTGATTGCGGTCCTCTTCGGGATTGTAAATTTTGCGCCAGTTATGGCCGCTAAATGGTTCGTCTTACCAGACTTCCAGGTACCGTTCATTAGCTATCATCCTGGGATCTACTGGGGCGCCATCTTCAGTATGGCCCCAATTGCCTTTGTCACGATGTCTGAACATATGGGTCATATCATGGTCTTGAATAAGTTAACCAAACGAAACTTCTTTAAAGATCCAGGCCTGAGTCATACCTTGGCCGGTGATGGGACTGCTTCAATTATTGCTGGGTTCGTTGGGGGGCCGCCAGTGACCTCTTATGGTGAAAATATCGGGGTCTTAGCCATTACCCGGGTACACAGTATTTACGTTTTAGGCGGTGCCGCCTTCTTCGCGATTGTCTTTAGTTTCGTTGGCAAATTATCAGCGTTGATTCAAAGTATTCCGTCACCCGTCATTGGTGGGGTCAGCTTCCTCTTATTTGGGGTGATTGCCTCTAGCGGTATGCGGATTCTTATTGATAATAAAGTTGATTTTAATCAAAAACGGAATTTAATGATTGCCTCAGCCGTATTAGTTATCGGGATTGGGAATGCGTATTTGCAATTAGGTAGCTTCCAATTTAGTGGTTTAGCGGTCGCAACTGTGTTAGGAATTATTATGAACCTAGTGTTACCAAAAGCGGCGGTTAATGAGAAGTAAGCGCCAACACTAAGTGGTAAAAAGTGAAAACGTGCCTGACTTAATGAAAATCCCACGACTTGAAAGCTAAATGAAAGCTTACGGCCGTGGGATTTTCACCCAATCAAGAAAAGATGAAATTATTTTGAATTTTTATTGCGGTGGTGGTATTATTACCATTGTATTTTGATTAGGGGTAACTCTAATTTACTATTTCATGTTTCGATACAATTGACGTTATGTATAGGACACGTTAAGGTTATCGTAACACCGAAATTTAAGGAAAGAGGTGATATTCAGTGAGTGATCCAGTTCCTACCGTCAAGTTCCTTGGCCTAACATTTGATGTGGCAAACGACCTTTCAATTTTAATTACTTGTTTGATCGTCTTGTTATTTGTTTTCTTGTTATCGCGCCATATTACAATGAAGCCAAAGGGTGGGCAAAATGTGCTGGAGTGGCTCGTCGAGTTCACGAATGGCATTGTCAAAGGTTCAATTAAAGGGAACGATGCATCCCACTTCGGTCTGTTTGCATTCTCGTTGTTTCTCTTTATTTTCGTTGCTAACCAAATTGGGTTGTTCATTCATATCCAAGTTGGGGAGTATACGTATGTTAAAAGTCCGACCGCTGATCCGGTCGTGACCTTGACGTTGTCGTTAATGACGATTGCGCTAGCACACTATGCCGGCATTGCTAAAAATGGTGCTAAAGCCTATTTTAAAGGGTACTTGGCACCGTTTAAATTGTTCTTGCCACTTAATCTTTTCGAACAATTTACAAACTTCTTAACTTTGGGTTTGCGGTTGTTTGGGAATATCTTCGCTGGTGAAATGTTACTAACTTTGATTAGTGGGTTAACCAGCAGCGACAATTGGGTCAGTTATCTGTACTCATTGCCAGTTGAGTTAGCTTGGCAAGGATTTTCAGTCTTTATCGGGAGTGTGCAAGCATTCGTGTTTGTCACCTTGGCTTCAGTTTATATTTCTCGACAATTATCGCCTGAGGAATAAAGCAATTTTTGTTTTTTAAATTTAAGGAGGATACACAAATTATGGGAGCTCTAGCAGCAGGTATTGCGATGTTTGGTGCCGCGATTGGTGCCGGTGTTGGTAACGGTTTGATTATTTCTAAGATGCTTGAAGGGATGGCCCGTCAACCAGAATTATCCGGTCAATTACGGACTAACATGTTCATTGGTGTTGGTTTAGTTGAAGCCATGCCTATCATTTCCTTCGTTGTTGCTTTGATGGTTATGAACAAGTAATCATTAATCGACAATTCATTTTGATAAAAATGGAAGAAGGAGGTGTCATTAGATGCTCTCGCATTTAATTATCGGTGCATCCGGTCTATATCTCGGCGATATGTTATTTATTGCGATTAGTTTTATCATTTTGATGGCGTTGATTGCTTGGGTCGCATGGAATCCTATTACGAAAATGATGGGTGAACGGGCCAACAAGATCGCTAACGATATTGATACGGCTGAAAAGTCACGTAAAGAAGCCAGCGATTTAGCTGACCAACGGCGTGATGCGTTGTCACATTCCCGTACGGAAGCTAGCGGCATTGTCGCTGAAGCTAAGCAAAGCGGTGAAAAGCAACGTGCAACTATCGTGGCTGACGCTCAAAACGAAGCTACGCAGTATAAACAAAGCGCGCGTAAGGATATTGAACAGGAGCGTCAGGATGCCTTAAAGAACGTCCAATCTGACGTTGCTGACATTTCTGTTCAGATTGCTTCAAAGATCATCAAGAAGCAATTAGACCCTGAAGGCCAACAAGCATTAATTAATTCGTATATTGAAGGGTTGGGAAAGCATGAGTCTAGATAATCTTACCATTGCTAACCGGTACTCAAAGGCACTCTTTGAGCTGGCAGCAGAAAAAGATCAGACCGACGACTTCCTGGCTGAATTAAAACAATTACGGCAAGTCTTTATTGACAACCCGCAATTGGCAGAGGTCCTTTCAGGATCATTGCTGCCGGTTGATCAAAAGCAGGCGACCCTGTCAACTTTGACTGACCATGCTTCAGAATACATTAAAAACTTTATTCAAATGTTGTATGATTACGGCCGCATGGCGAACTTAGTAGCAATTATCGACGCGTTTGAAGAACGTTATGATGAGAGTCATAAGATAGTGCATGCCGAAGTCACGTCAGCGGTTAAGTTGTCCGATGAGCAAGCCAATGCCATCGCAGCGGCGTTTGCAAAGCGTGTCGGTGCCGACCAAGTGAAATTATCACAACGTGTCGACCCTGAAATCATTGGCGGTGTGATTGTGAAGTCAAACAATCAAACGTTTGACGGTAGTGTCGCACTACAATTAATGAACTTAAGACGAGCACTCATCAACAATTAGAAAGTCTTTTACGAAGAGGTGAAACTTTTATGAGCATTAAATCTGAAGAAATCAGTGCTCTAATCAAACAACAATTAGAAAGTTATCAAACTGAGCTCTCAGTTGCTGAAACCGGGACTGTCACCTATGTTGGTGATGGGATCGCCCGGGCCCATGGACTCGACAACGCCTTACAAGGCGAATTACTCGAATTCAGTAATGGGGTCTACGGGATGGTACAAAACCTTGAAAGCAACGATGTTGGTATCGTTGTTTTAGGTGATTTTGACGGGATTCGCGAAGGCGATACTGTTAAACGAACAGGCCGTATCATGGAAGTTCCAGTTGGGGACAACATGATTGGCCGGGTTGTTAACCCATTAGGCCAACCAATCGATGGTTTAGGTGAAATTAAGACCGACCATACGCGGCCAATTGAACACAAAGCACCTGGGATTATGCAACGACAATCCGTTAGCGAACCCCTCCAAACTGGGATTAAGGCCATTGATGCCTTAGTACCAATTGGTCGTGGCCAACGTGAATTGATTATCGGTGACCGTAAGACTGGGAAGACTTCGGTCGCTATCGATGCCATTTTGAACCAAAAAGACCAAGATATGATCTGTATCTACGTCGCAATTGGTCAAAAAGACTCAACGGTGCGGGCCCAAGTTGAAACGCTCAAGAAGTTCGGAGCGATGGATTACACCATCGTGGTTACTGCCGGGCCTTCTGAACCAGCACCATTGCTTTACTTGGCACCATATGCCGGCGCTGCAATGGGTGAGGAATTCATGTTCAACGGCAAGCATGTTTTGATTGTCTATGATGATTTATCAAAACAAGCGACCGCTTATCGTGAATTATCATTGATCTTACGGCGTCCACCAGGTCGTGAAGCTTATCCTGGGGATGTTTTCTACTTGCATTCACGGTTGCTCGAACGGGCCGCGAAGTTAAATGATGACTTGGGTGGCGGTTCAATGACGGCCTTACCAATCATCGAAACGCAAGCTGGGGATATTTCTGCTTATATTCCAACCAACGTGATTTCGATCACCGATGGGCAAATCTTCTTGGATAGTGATTCCTTCTATTCTGGGGTTCGACCAGCGATCGATGCCGGGGCGTCTGTTTCTCGGGTCGGTGGGGATGCACAAATCAAAGCGATGAAGTCCGTTGCTGGGACCCTTCGTTTGGATTTGGCTTCTTTCCGTGAATTGGAATCATTCTCGCAATTCGGTTCTGACTTGGATGCGGCAACGCAAGCGAAGTTAAACCGTGGTCAACGAATTGTTGAAGTCTTGAAGCAACCAGTTCATTCACCATTAAAGGTTGAAGAACAAGTTATGATTTTGTATGCCTTAGCCAATGGTTACTTGGATAAAGTGGCGATTAGTGACATTGCCCGTTACCAAACGGAGATGTTTGACTACATGCGTACAAATCATCAAGACTTATTCGATGCGATTGTCTCAACAAAGAAATTACCAGATGCTGACCAAATCAATGGTGCATTAGATGAATTTGCCCAACAGTTCCAGCCAAGTGCTGCAGCTGCCAAGTAAATGATGGCTGAAAAGGATGGTGAGTAGTGCATGGCAGAATCATTAATGGATGTCAAGCGCCGGATTGACTCAACCGGGAAGACCCATCAGATTACGACCGCAATGCAAATGGTCTCAACGTCAAAGTTGAACCAGATTCAAAAGCATACGAGTACGTATCAGGTGTACGCTTCTAAAGTTGAAAGTATCGTTTCACATCTTGCCAAAGCTCATCTGATGTCAGCAAGTGCCGGCGTTCCTAACAGTAATTCCAACACCATTTCGGTCAGTGAATTATTGGCGAAACGCCCCGTTAAACGGACTGGGTTATTAGTGATCACGTCTGATCGTGGTTTAGTGGGTAGCTATAACAGTAACGTCTTGAAACAGACGAACGACTTTATGCAAGCTCATAAGTTAAATGCTGATAACGCGGTCGTCTTAGCGGTCGGTGGTACTGGCGCAGACTTTTATAAAAAGAACGGGTTAAACGTGGCGTATGAATACCGCGGCGTCTCTGACGTCCCAACTTTTAAAGAAGTTCGTGAAATCGTTAAAACGGTGACTTCGATGTATCATAACGAAGTCTTCGATGAACTTTATGTGTTCTATAATCACTTTATCAACCGGTTATCTTCTGGGTTTCGGGCAATTAAAATGTTGCCAATCTCTGAAGAAACGTTTGAACAAAGTGAACAGGATAATCGTAAAGCCAAAGATAGCCGGGTCGATGTCGGTCCTGAGTACGAAATGGAACCGTCAGAAGACGCGATTTTGTCGGCCGTATTGCCACAATATGCTGAAAGCTTAGTTTATGGTGCCATTTTGGATGCCAAAACTGCTGAGCACGCGTCATCGTCAACAGCGATGAAGGCGGCATCAGATAATGCTGGCGATTTAATTGATAAGTTGAATCTTAAATATAACCGTGCGCGTCAAGCTGCGATTACCACTGAAATTACGGAAATCACCGGTGGCTTGGTAGCGCAAGAATAACGAATTGGGAGGAATTAACGACTAATGAGTACAGGTAAAGTTGTACAAGTTATTGGACCCGTTGTCGACGTTGAATTCTCTCTAAACGACAAGTTACCTGATATTAATAACGCCTTAATCATCCATAAAGATGGCGACGAGACCTTAACGGTTGAAGTTTCGCTGGAATTAGGTGATGGGGTCGTTCGGACTGTCGCGATGGATGGGACGGACGGTTTACGCCGTGGGATGGCTGTTGAAGACACTGGGTCTTCAATTACCGTGCCAGTTGGTAAAGAAACGTTAGGTCGGGTATTTAACGTTTTAGGAGAAACCATTGATGGTGGCCCAGAATTCGGTCCAGATGCAGAACGTAACCCGATTCACCGGGATGCGCCTGCTTACGATGAATTAACCACCAGTACAGAAGTATTGGAAACTGGGATCAAGGTTATTGACCTCTTAGCACCTTATGTACGTGGTGGTAAGATTGGGTTGTTCGGTGGTGCCGGTGTCGGCAAGACCGTCTTAATCCAGGAATTGATCCATAACATTGCCCAAGAACATAACGGGATTTCCGTCTTCACCGGTGTTGGTGAACGGACTCGTGAAGGTAATGACCTTTACTTTGAAATGAAAGCATCCGGTGTTTTGAAGAATACGGCCATGGTCTATGGTCAAATGAACGAACCACCTGGTGCCCGGATGCGGGTTGCTTTGACTGGGTTAACGATTGCGGAATACTTCCGTGATGTTGCCGGCCAAGACGTCTTGTTATTCATTGATAACATCTTCCGGTTTACCCAAGCCGGTTCTGAAGTTTCCGCCTTACTTGGTCGGATTCCTTCAGCCGTTGGGTATCAACCAACGTTAGCTACTGAAATGGGTCAATTACAAGAACGGATCACTTCGACTAAGAAGGGGTCTGTAACGTCGATTCAAGCCGTTTACGTGCCTGCCGATGATTATACCGACCCGGCACCTGCCACGACTTTCGCCCATTTGGACGCGACGACCAACCTGGAACGTTCTTTAACGGAACAAGGGATCTATCCAGCCGTTGATCCATTGGCCTCATCTTCGATTGCTTTGGACCCTTCAATTGTTGGGGAAGAACATTATGAAGTTGCGACTGAAGTTCAACGGGTCTTACAACGGTACCGTGAATTGCAAGATATCATCTCAATCTTAGGGATGGATGAATTATCTGACGAAGAAAAGACCACTGTTGCTCGTGCACGGCGGATTCAATTCTTCTTGTCACAAAACTTCTTCGTTGCCGAAAACTTTACGGGTCAACCTGGTTCTTATGTGCCAATCAAAGATACGGTCAAGGGTTTCAAAGACATCCTTGATGGTAAATATGATGACCTACCAGAAGACGCCTTCCGTCAAGTTGGTAAGATCGAAGATGCCGTTGAAAAAGCGAAATCGATGGTCACTGATTAGGAGGGGTTAGCATGGCGGAAAACGCAACTGCATTAACCGTTAGCATCGTAACTCCCGACGGTCAGGTCTATGAAAACAAGACACCGATGTTGATCGTCCGGACGATTAACGGTGAACTCGGGATTTTGCCTAATCACATCCCCGTGATTGCATCATTGGCAATTGACGAGGTCCGTATCAAGCAAATCGAAACTGATCAAGAAGACGATGAAATTGCCGTTAACGGCGGTTTCGTAGAATTCAGTGACAACGTCGCGACTATCGTGGCGGACAGTGCTGAACGTCAGAATGATATCGATGTTGCGCGGGCGGAAAACGCTCGAAAACGGGCGGAAAGCCGGATTCAAGCGGCCCAACAAAAGCATGATGATGCTGAGTTGGCCCGGGCGCGTGTCGCGTTGCGGCGGGCGATGAACCGGTTGAACGTGGCGCATCACTAGAGTGGGCGGTTCTACGGAACCAAACACGTTTCAAAAGCGCAACCTACGTTCAAACAACTAAGCAAAACAGCAAAAGTACCTGCAACCACTCAAATGGTTGTTGGTGCTTTTTTTGGTGTTGGTAATTTTGTGTTGGGTGAGTTAGTTCCGTCTCCGCCAGCCAGGGGTGACCGCGGTGGGGGCAGACCTGAAGCCTGAGGAGCGGTCTTCAGGGCGCTTTACAGCCGCTAGCCTACGTCTGTAAAGTCGGCCCAGTCAGTAAGCTGTGGAAAACCACCCCAGCTAACTGACTCGACACGGCGGTCATCCCTGGCTGGCTCCGACTACACACTAATTTTGTGTGGGGGCGTAGATTACGCTGCGGCCCATAATTGGCTGGAACGTGGTGGCCATGTTTTTGAGCCACAGGACGGTCTCGAAAGCCGGGCTTTATCTAAGTCGCAAAAATCACGACTAAGATAAACGACACCACTGAGCCAATTCTGGACCGCCCGCCGTTAATGAATAGGTATCTAAGAAGAATAAGCGATTATTTTCATTGGTTAACTTAGTTGTGAGGTTGGTTTCGCAATGGTTCATGGTGTTTCAATACTTTGGTAAGCTGATGGAGATAGTAACTGTTGATTCAAGAATAGACATCAAAGCGAGTGACACTAGTTAAGCGGTTGTCTATCAGGTAAGCAGTTGTAATCTACCTGTAAATAGTGCTGCGCTTGATTTCAAATCAGCACACGATTCACAGTCGCAGCGACTAGGATGAACGCCGTGACGAGACAGTTAGGCGGGTGGTTTTCCCGTCTTAGTGTCTGGGCCGACTTTACAGACGTGGCTTTCGGCTTTGAAGCGCCCTGCAGACCGGGGTGTGGCTGCAGGTCTGCCCCACCGCGATCGTCCTAGTCAGCGGAGACGACCAACTTCAGCAAGACCAAGGTTTAATGACTTGAACTAAATCCTAAGCCAAAACTTTTACAAATGAAACTTACAAGTTATTATCAAGCTGATTTTCAATCGTTAGACCAGTCAACTAATTAATCCAGTGAATCAACTGAATGCCTAGCTATCACTAAGTTTTCACTTAACTAACCATTAGTGAATAGCGAAATGCTTAAAATGTAACGAAATTGTAAAATGTAATATTTCTCGGCATTCTAATTATGGTATGATGATTAGGAAACCAACAAGGAGTTGAGCTAATGCGCGGTCTAGGAGTTCAAGCGCTATTAAACCTCGTTAGTCAATTTTTATTTATTTGGATTGCTTTCTGGGCATTACAACCATTGCGGCTTGATCGCAAAATGGATGCCAGAGCACCGCAACAAGCACGGGCATTAATCGTGCTGTTGGCAGTTGTCATTGGCTACACGGCTAGTCAGTTCTTCTGGAGCTTTTTCGATGCAGTCCGAAATCTCACTTATCTTGTACGTTAATAATCGTTTGTGATGGAGGGTTTATCCATGGAGGAAATTGTAGTTCATGGCGGTCAACGTTTGACAGGAACGGTTCATATTGAGGGTGCCAAAAATGCGGTCTTACCGATTTTGGCAGCCGGACTGTTAGCCAGCGATGGAGCCACACATTTAACCAACGTGCCAGTTCTATCGGATGTATTCACAATGAACAATGTCTTGCGCTTCTTGAATGCGGAAGTCGATTTTGATGAAATTAACAAAACGATTGATATCGATGCTAGTCATCCTTTATCTTCAGAAGCACCGTTCCAATATGTGTCGAAGATGCGGGCCTCCATCGTGGTCATGGGACCACTGTTGGCTCGTTTAGGTCATGCCAAGGTAGCAATGCCGGGTGGCTGTGCGATTGGGTCACGGCCAATTGACTTACACTTGAAAGGTTTAAGTGCCTTAGGGGCAGAGATTGAACGCCATGATGGTTACGTTGAAGCTTCAGCGGAACGGTTACACGGCGCGTCGATTTATTTAGACTTTCCAAGTGTGGGGGCCACTCAAAATATCATGATGGCCGCGACCTTAGCAGAAGGCACGACCATTATGGAAAATGTGGCACGCGAACCAGAAATCGTGGATTTGGCAAACATCTTAAATCAGATGGGGGCTAAAGTCATGGGCGCTGGGACGGAAACCATTCGCATTGAAGGCGTATCAGCCTTACACGGTTGTGAACATAGTATCGTGCAAGACCGGATCGAAGCTGGGACGTTTATGGTCGCGGCGGCGGTTACCCAAGGAAATGTTTTAGTTGAAGATGCCATCGCGGAACACAACAAGCCATTAATCTCTAAGATGCGTGAAATGGGTGTAAGTGTCCGTGAAGAAGAGGCTGGGATTCGGATTATCGGACCAACGAACTTGAAGCCGACTTCTGTTAAAACGATGCCACATCCAGGATTTCCAACGGACATGCAGCCGCAAATGACCATTTTACAGTTATGTGCGCAAGGCACAAGTTTGTTAACGGAAACCGTCTTTGAGAATCGGTTCATGCATCTGGAAGAATTACGCCGGATGAATGCTGACTTTAAGATTGAGGGCCGTTCAGTGATTATGTATGGGCCAACTGACTTCAGTGGTGCACAAGTGGCGGCGACTGATTTACGGGCCGCAGCAGCGTTAGTGATTGCCGGCTTAGTCAGTCGCGGTTATACGGAAGTCACCAATCTGAAGTATTTAGATCGGGGCTACTTTGATTTCCATGGCAAGCTGGCGAAGTTAGGCGCTGAAATCAAACGGATCTCTGTACCAGATGAATCCGTCTATGCGTTGAATCCCGATTTTGCGGATGAAGCTGCCGAATAACGAAAATTATTGGCTAAACTAGTGAATTAGACTAACAAAAACCTTCGAAATACGATAAACTCGTTTTTGAAGGTTTTTTTTCGGAAAAAAGCTGATATTCAGGAGGAACGATAATGTTCATTAATATTATTGACAAACACATTTCATTGAAACCAACCGAAATTGGGGATGCCGAACCACTTTTTAACTTGGTTGACCAGAATCGGGCGCATTTAAAACCATGGATGCCATGGGTCGATGCGACTGCGACCGTCGCTGATGAAAGTCACTTCATCGAAGGAATGCTGACAAAGCAAGCCCGTGGCGAAGTCTTCTTGACGACCATCATTGTTGATGGCGAAGTTGCCGGCATGCTTGATATTCATAACATCAGTGCGGCAAACCATCGTGGCGAGATTGGCTACTGGTTAGGCGAAACATTTGAAGGCCATGGTGTGATGACCAAGTCATTAGAACGGCTAGAAGAAATCGCTTTTACTGAACTAGAATTACACAAGTTGCAATTAGGGGCCGATGTCGCGAATACCCGCAGTCGCTCAGTGGCGGAACGGCGTCAATATCATTTGGACGCAACCTTACCAGAAAATGAACTCATTAACGATCATTATGTCGATGAAGCCATCTATTCGTTGACGGTTGATGAATGGTCGCGGCGTCAAGACGACTAGTTGGATTAAACTTACCACTCTGGTTGGCCCAGAATTGGCTGGAACGTGGTGGCCACGTTTTCGAGCCGAAGTGCGGTCTCGAAAGCCGGGCTTTATCTAAGTCGGAACCCACGACTAAGATAAACGACACCACTGAGCCAATTCTGGGCCGCCCGGCGTTAATTACCGGTATTGTAACTAATGAGCTGTTTATTTTTTAGCCAGTTAGTTTAGTCTTCAAAATGGACCATGGTATGAGTAATCATAACTGTAAGCAGTAATTTTAATCAGTACCGAGTATAGGATAAATAGCTATTAACAGGATTGTCTTGGTTAGTCAGTAATTACCATGATGATTTAGGCCCGCTAGTTAGCGTAGGGTGGGCTGGATGATGCTCAGTGGTGTCGTTTCACTTGGCCGGTGATTTTCCGGCTTAGTGAAAGCCCGGCTTGTGAGACCGCTCTGTGGCTCACAAACGCGGCCACCACGTTCCAGCATCAATCCAGCCCAACCGAAGCGGCAATGACGCATGTTCTAATCGATTATTGAATATGCTATAATTAAATGTTGTATATCGGTACGTTTAGTGCGGTGATAATGGTGATTAATCTCAGCTAGTTATTGGCTGGTATTTATGGGGTATTATCAGCTCAAACGGCGTGACGAATTCAGATTAACTAAACGTATAATTGTATGTTTGAGAGGAGAAAAACATGGCTTTAGATATTGGTATCGACCTAGGTACTGCCAATGTTTTGATTTATGTGTCTGGCAAGGGGATTGTGTTGAATGAACCATCCGTTGTCGCAATTGACACGAATACGAATCAAGTTTTAGCGGTGGGGTCAGAAGCTTACCAGATGGTTGGGAAAACCCCTAGCAATATTCGGGCAATCCGGCCATTGAAAGACGGGGTTATCTCGGATTTTGATGTAACCGAGGAAATGTTGTCTTATTTCATTAAAAAATTAAACGTCCGTGGGATTATGTCACGGCCAAGTATTATGATTTGTACCCCAACGAACACCACTGAAATCGAACGCAAGGCGATTTTACAGGCGGCTGAAAAGTCTGGTGGGAGCAAAGTATATTTGGAAGTCGAACCAAAAGTGGCGGCGATTGGTGCCGGCATGGATATTTTCCAACCACGTGGGAACATGGTCATCGATATTGGTGGTGGGACGAGTGATATTGCCGTCTTATCATTAGGTGACATTGTGGCCAGCAGCTCATTGCGGATGGCTGGCGATCGGATGAACCAAGATATCGTCAACTATGTCAAAGATCAGCATCATCTGTTGATTGGTGAACGCAGTGCTGAACAAGTTAAGATTCAAATCGCGCAAGTCTTCAAACAAGAAGGCGATGCGGACAAGCAAATGCAAGTTCGTGGCCGTGATACGGTCAGCGGGATGCCACGTTCACTCGAAATTGATTCCAATGAAGTTGAACAAGCTATTCATGAAACCTTAATGCAAATTGTCAGCACGGCGCATCATGTGATGGAAACCTTACCACCTGAGATTGCGGCCGATATTATCGATCGTGGGATTACCTTAACTGGTGGTGGTGCCTTATTAAGTGGGTTAGATCAATTGATCAGCGAAAACTTAAAAGTGCCCGTTGTGGTAGCGGAACATCCGTTGAACAACGTCGCACAAGGTGCTGGCATTTTACTTGAACATATGCAAAAAGCAGGTAAGAAGTAAGTGACCATGCGACAAATCTTAATGCGTGGGATTCGTTGGTATCAACGAAAAATTTCGGTGGCAACACCGGCTCATTGTCGGTATTGGCCAACCTGTTCCACGTACACGCTCGAAGCGATTGATCGGTTCGGGGCACTCAAGGGTAGCCTGATGGGCACGGCACGTATCTTACGCTGCCAACCGCTTGTCAAAGGTGGCTTTGATCCAGTGCCTGACCATTTTTCACTTCGACGTAATCCGGTCTCTGAGGAGGACAACTAGTCGTGTCAAAAAAAGATAAAAGTGTTTCAGTTGATTTAAATGAGACGCAAGTCAACGGCCAAACGGTGACCGAAGTTTTAATCGGTAAAAAAGTGATTGGTCAAGTGACCCAAGTTGGCGAACGGTATGAAGCTGAAATGGTGAGTGACTCAAAACCATTTGCTCATACTAAGTCGTTTGATGAAAGTTTGCAGGAAGTCATTTCTGCGTATCATTTACACAAAGGCTAATTTTTGGTAAACCTTCAACCTGGCGTCGTTAATCGAAGCCAGGTTGTTGTATAATCAAGGATATCTTAAGTAAATAAGGAGCAATTGATTGTGGCAGAAGAATCCAGATTGCGTAGTCAAGCAGCCGAATCACGGATTGACTACGGTATCATCTTTTCAATTATGATGTTAGGGTTGATTGGCCTCGCGTCGATCTATGTCGCGGCGAGTCATGATTCGAGTTCCGTGAATGTCACGAAACAAGTCATTACCCAGATTATGTGGTTCATTATTGGGACAGCACTAGCGGTCATTATCATGCAGTTTGATTCCGAACAGTTGTGGCGAGTCGCCCCGATTGCTTATTGGTTCGGGATCTTCCTGTTAGCATCGGTCCTATTATTGTATAGTCGATCGATGTTTGACAGTACCGGGGCTAAAAGTTGGTTTGCTGTTGGAGGCTTAACCTTCCAACCCTCGGAAATTATGAAGCCGGCTTTTATCTTAATGCTCGGCCGAGTCGTGACGATGCATAACACTGAAAATCCGGTACATACGCCGGGGAGTGACTGGTTATTAATCGGTAAACTATTTGCCTACATGGTGCCAGTGGCGGTCTTGTTAAAATTGCAAAATGACTTTGGGACGATGTTGGTGTTCTTTGCTATTTTAGGTGGGGTCATCTTAGTTTCTGGGATTTCGTGGAAATTATTAGCCCCAACGTTTGCGATTGTCTTCGGGATTGCCGGCACGGCGTTATATTTAGTGATTTCTACAAGTGGTCGGCATATCTTGGAAGCCATTGGTTTTAAAGCGTATCAATTTGCGCGGATCGATACTTGGTTAAATCCATCGACTGATACGTCAAATAACGCTTATCAAGTCTGGCAAAGTATGAAGGCAATTGGTTCCGGTCAAATTACTGGTCGTGGGTTTAACGTGTCACACGTCACCGTGCCAGTGCGTGAATCCGATATGATTTTCTCAGTGATCGGGGAAAACTTTGGCTTCATCGGCTGTACCGTCGTCGTTTTATTATATTTCTTGTTAATCTATCAAATGATCCGGGTGACCTTTGATACCAAGAATGAATTTTATGCTTATATTTCTACTGGGGTCATTATGATGATCTTGTTCCATGTGTTTGAAAATATTGGGATGAGTATTGGGCTATTGCCAATGACCGGGATTCCGTTGCCGTTTATTAGTCAAGGGGGTTCTGCGCTGATTGCCAATATGGCCGGGATCGGCTTAATGATGTCGATGCGGTTCCATTACAAGTCTTACATGTTCAGCCGAAACGATCGGTTCGAATAAAATCAAGGAAAGATTGGTGTTAGCTATGAGTGAAGACGCAACTTATTTTTGGACTAAGGATACTGACGGTCATACGCGGATTGGGTTGACCACCGCCGCTCACGAAGCTTTGGGCGAAGTGAAGTATGTTGAATTACCAGCAGTTGGTGATAAAGTCACTCAAAAAGATGCCTTTCTAAGTGTTGAAGCCACCAAGGCTGTTTCAGAATTTAACTGCCCGATTAATGGGACGGTTGTCGCCGTTAATCCAGCGTTAAAGGCGGATTGTGCGGCCTTGAATAGTGTTGAAGACGGGGTTGCTTGGTTAATTGACGTTGACTAATTAGTGAACGCTTGACAATTAGTGGGCTGCTCGGTATACTCGACACATTAATAAATCATTAAAAAATGTCATTTTGAAAAGATGAGTATGTGGTTTTGTTTATTTAGAGAGTCTCAGGTTGGTGAAATGAGATTAAACGAACGACAGAAGATGGTCTTGAATCAATGTAAATTGGTGAGCGCAAGTTAGCCAGTTTTGGGTGCACCCATTATCGTGCGGAGTTATAACTAACTCTTGAGACAAGTTGTGTGAGCGACTTGTAAAGATAGGTGGTACCGCGAGACCCAGCTGCTCGTCCTATTAATGATAGTGCAAACTATTGTTAATAGGACGAGCAGTTTTTTTGTGCATAAGGAGGAGATAAATTGATTGAATTTAAAGATGTGACCAAGACATTTGAGACCAAGCAAGGCACGGTTCATGCCGTTCAAGATGTTAATTTAAGCATCGAAGACGGTCATATTTACGGCATCGTCGGTTATTCCGGGGCCGGGAAGAGTACGCTGGTGCGGATGCTCAATGGTCTAGAAACCCCGACCAGTGGGAGCGTCGATATTGACGGTGTCGAGATTACTGGCTTGACTGGGACGAAGTTACGCGAGCAGCGCCATAAGATTGGCATGATTTTCCAACATTTTAATTTACTCTGGTCGCGGACAGTCTTACAAAATATCATGTTTCCATTAGAAATTGCCGGTCAAAGTAAAGCCGATGCCCAAAAGAAAGCCGAACATTTGGCTGATTTGGTTGGGTTGGCTGGCCGAGAACAAGCTTATCCATCTGAATTATCTGGTGGTCAAAAACAACGAGTCGGGATTGCCCGGGCGTTAGCTAATGATCCGCAAATCTTGCTTTCAGATGAAGCGACTAGTGCGTTAGACCCACAGACGACCGATGAAGTCTTAGATCTATTATTAGATATTAATAAGAAATTAAACTTAACCATCGTCCTAATTACGCATGAGATGCATGTGATTCGTAAGATTGCGGATCACGTGGCGGTCATGGAAGATGGCAAGATTGTGGAACAAGGTCCCGTCTTAGAAGTCTTCAAACGACCAAAACAAGCTGTCACAAAACGTTTCGTGAATGAAGAAGTGACGCCGTCGTTGCATGATACGACCGCGGTCGTTGAACAGTTGGTGGCCAAGTATCCGAAAGGCACCATCGTTCAGTTGACGTTCCACGGCGATCAAGCTAAACTACCGATTGTTTCCGAGATGTTGAAGCAATATGGCAATTTAGATTTGAACATCATTGAAGGTAATATTCATCAAACGCAAGAAGGCGCGATTGGGTCGCTTTACATTCAAATTACCGGCGATCCGGCTGATATCGATGGCGCGCTAGCTTACTTACAAAAACTACGAGTTGAAACGGAGGTCCTCAATCGTGAATGATCAAGGGTTAGGTTCTTATTTCAAATTTTCCAATGTCGATTGGGGCAACATGGTCACGTCCACTTGGGAGACCTTGTGGCTAACGATTGTATCGATGATTGTGGTGGCGATTCTAGGGATTGCACTAGGCTTGCTATTATTCGAAACCACTGACAGTCACAATCCATTGGTCCGATTATTAAACTGGGTCGTGGCCTTGTTCGTGAACGTGTTTCGGTCCATTCCATTTATTATCTTAATCGTCTTACTGTTGCCGATTACGCAGAAGTTAGTTGGGACGATTATCGGCCCCCGCGCCGCGTTACCGTCACTGATTATCTCCGCGGCACCGTTTTACGCACGGATGGTCGAATTAGCTTTCCATGAACTTGATCATGGGGTCGTGGAAGCGGCCGAATCAATGGGGGCCACCCGTTGGCAGATTATTCGCAAGGTCTTGTTACCAGAAAGTATGCCAGCGTTAGTTTCCGGAATCACCGTTACCACGATTTCGTTAATCGGGTATACCGCGATGGCTGGGGCGATTGGGGCTGGGGGCCTTGGTAACTTGGCTTACCAAGATGGGTTCCAATCGAACAACAATGCGATTACTTTAGTCGCAACCGTGATTATCGTCATCATCGTGTTTATCTTCCAATTCTTAGGCGACTTAGCCGTCAAGCATATTGATAAACGCGCTTGAATTAAGTTAGGATTCAAAACCACATAGGAGGCATTTTCAATGCGAAAAAAGGGAATTTTAGGGTTATTGGCAATTGCAGCGACCGCATTCTTATTAGTCGGTTGTGGCAAGTCATCATCAAGTAAGACAACCACCATTACCGTTGGTGCTTCAGCTGTGCCACACGCACAGATCTTGAAGCATATTCAACCTGAATTGAAAAAGGAAGGCGTCAACTTGAAGATCAAAGTCTTCCAAGATTACGTCTTGCCAAACAAAGCATTAGCATCTAAGGAATTAGATGCCAACTACTTCCAGCATATTCCATTCTTAGATAACTGGAACAAGGAAAACCACGGTACCTTAGTTTCAGCCGGCGCTGTACATTTGGAACCAATTGGTGTTTACTCCAAGAAAGTTAAAAACTTAAAGGATTTAAAAGATGGGGCAACGGTCTTGGTCAGCAGCAATGTGGCCGATTACGGTCGGGTCTTAACTATCTTTAAAGACGCTGGTTTGATTACCTTGAAGAAGGGGACCAAGTTAACGGCTGCTAGTTTCGATGATATCAAGACGAATAAGAAGCATTTGAAGTTCAAGCACTCATACGAAGCAAAGTTAATGCCTCAATTCTACAAGAACAACGAAGGGGACGCGGTTGTTATCAACGCCAACTATGCCGTTCAAGCTGGTTTGAATCCTAGCAAGGATGCCATTACCCTCGAAAAATCAGACTCACCATATGCTAACATTATCGCGGTTCGTAAAGGTGATCAAAATAAGCCCGCTATTAAGAAATTAATGAAGGCCTTGCGTTCAAAGAGTACCCAAACTTGGATTAAGAAGAAGTACAAGGGTGCCATCTTACCAGTTTCAAGTAACTAATAACTGATTATCGTTTATAAAAGTCAGCCAAATTAATGGCTGGCTTTTTTTACACATTAAAATCTAATGAGACCGCGCCCTGCTTGACTTTGTAGCGGTTGCAAGGTACGCTATTGAGGGTTAAATCAGTGGGATTGGATGGTTGCTTTTCGCCTACCGGTCATCGAAAAAAATACTGGAACGCGGTGGGTCATTTTGAAGCCGAACAGCGGTCTTCAAAACTGACCTTGGTCTAGGTCCGGTAAACCACCGTACCAAGACCAACGACACGGCTGAGTATTTTTTTCGATGACCTCACGGCTAGTTAAGAATCAATTGAATTTTAGCCGTGAGGGCGGCCCCAGCAATGCTCAGTGGTGAAATTGGCCTTAGCTGAGTGGGTTGCTCAGGTTAGGTCAAGGCCGGCTTTTGAGACCGTACTTTGGCTCAAAAACGTGCCCACCACGTTCCAGCATTGCTGGGGCCAACCGGTCGGCGATAAGCAACGATCCATTTAAAATGGACTGATTAAATACATCTCAGAATGGAGTTAGCAAACATGCGTAAATATGGTGTGATTGGCTTAGGCCAAGTGGGCGCGACAGTCGCGTATACGTTAGTTCAACAAGGGACGGTCGATGAATTGGTATTGATCGATCATAATGAAGCCTTGGCGCAAGCTCAGAAGATTGATTTGGAAGATGCGTCCGCGCGGTTAGCCTCAACCACTAAGATTATTTTAAACGACTACGCTGCCTTGGCCGATGCCGAAGTGTTGATCGTTGCATCCGGTAATATTAAGGCGATTGACATGACTAGTTCTAAAGGTCGGTTTGGCGAGTATGAGTCTAACCAAGCCATCGTGCGTGATATTGCGCCGAAAATTGTGGCTTCTGGTTTCAAAGGGATTTTGATTGATATTATGAATCCATGTGATGTGATGACTGATTACTTGCAACGCTTAACCGGCTTCCCACATAACCGGGTCTTTGGGACCGGGACGTTCTTGGATACGGCGCGGATGCAAAAGTACGTTGGCCAAGCCTTAGGGACGAATGGTAAAAATGTGGACGGTTACGTTTATGGTGAACATGGGAACTCTCAATTCGTGGCCTGGTCAACAGTGCGGGTCAATGGTGAACCGATTGCGAACTTCCAGGCTAAGCAAAACTTAGATCTTAATCAATTGGAAGAAGATGCACGTCAAGGTGCGTTTGCAGTGATGGCGGGTAAAGGCTATACCAACTTTGCGATTGCCACCTGTGGCGTTCGTTTGGCCGAAGCAGTCAGTGCCGATGCCCAACTCGCTTGTCCGGTATCTGCATTTGATCCTGAATATGGGACTTATGTTGGGATGCCAGCCGTGATTGGCAAAAACGGGATTGAACATTTGATCCAGTTGGACTTAACTACTGCAGAAAAGGCGTCTTTGACGGCCTCAGCTGAGTTTATTAAAAAGAATGTGGATGTTTTACCACAACCAGTTAAAAATTAAATGATAATTTAGATCGACGCTTGGGGAGCGGCCAACGCTTGCCAGGCGCCGTTTTTTGCGTTGGTTGAGTGTGTAAGCAATGTGAAAGTCAGGCTAAGCATGCTAAAATAGAGATTAAATTGAGCAATAGGAGTCATGTATGGACAAACAAAAATTAGCAACTTTAAAAGCAGACATATTGACGTTGCGCCAGCATTTGCGAGCCGGCGATCTCTACCAATCGTTACCACAACGAATTGGCTATTTGATCGATCAGCAAGCCCAGGTATCCGCCAGTACGGTTATTGATGTGCCGGATGGCGATGTTCAAGCATTGATCAAAAGTATGCGCGACGGCTTTCAAGATGGTTCACTAACCACGGTGACTGATGATCAGATTAAACAATTATTAGCCCATATTGGGTCACTTAATCCGGATATTCGGGACCATGGCGTTTATTATTTATTAAATGAAGCGTTACAACAACAATTATTAAGTGAAGATCAGTTAGGGCTGATTTTTGACACTTTGATTCAAGATGACCAATTATTTGACCATATTGATGAACCGGAGAACGATGCTGTCTTTAAACGGTCATTTTCAATCTTAATCTTATCGGTGTTAGTTTATGCGGATCACGCGGGCTTTCACTTTATGACGACGGCGCGTTTGGAACAATTGGTACAGCAAGTGTGTGCTTATTTAGTGATGGAAAAAGATACCCGCGGTTACGTCGCTGATCACGGTTGGGCCCATGCCTATACCCATGTCAGCAATTTATTAGACGAGCTTGGCGAAGAACCACGCTTGGCGCGGGCTGATAAATTGATGATGTTGGCAACTTTGATCGAGTGTTATGAACGCTTGTCTACACCACTGATCTTTGGGGAACCGGAACGCTTATCCAGTTATTTGGCGATGATTACGAGTAAGGATGACCTGTATACGGATTACTTGTTGATGGCGTTTAAAAATTGGCATCAGGATCTCGTTATGCAACCAGCCCCAGATTCGGCCCTGATGTGGACGCGAATCTTTAATCGGAATCGGTTATTGGAAGCGATGGCGTTACATGATGATTTCCCAACTGTGGTGTCAGATTATTTAGATGAAGAATTAGAATTTCTAGGTTAGTCGAAGGGAAGTTTTTTGATGGAAGCAAAAGCAGTCGGATTATATCAAGGATTACCACTCAGTGACCCTAAGTCGTTGCAAGACTTAACCGTTAAGGTGCCCCAACCAACAGGACGTGATATTTTAGTCGCCGTTCAAGCCATCTCGGTTAATCCCATTGATACCAAGCAGCGCCAAGTTCAAGCCAAAACGACGACACCGCGGATTTTGGGTTTTGATGCGGTCGGACAAGTGTTGGCAGTCGGTGAACGGGTCACAAGTGTGATGACGGATGATGTCGTCTACTATGCGGGCGCGGTCGATCGACCCGGCAGTGATGCGCAGTACCAGTTAGTCGACGAACGTTTAGTCGCCTTAGCTCCCAAAAAGTGGGCGGCAACGGAATCAGCCGGACTGCCACTAACTGCTTTGACGGCTTGGGAAGGCTTGTTCGAAAAGTTAGGTTGGACGCCTAAAAAAGACGCTAATCGTGGCCATAGTGTGCTAATTATTAACGGCGCTGGTGGGGTCGGTTCGATTGCGATTCAGTTGGCTAAGTGGGCGGGGTTAACGGTCGTGACCACAGCCGGCCGTCCGGAAACGACGACTTGGGTTAAGCATCTAGGTGCCGATATCGTCTTGGATTATCATGATGATTTAGGTACCCAACTGGCCGATGCGGGAATGAAGCAAGTCGATAGTGCGTTACTGCTACATTCGACTGATTTGTATCTACCATTAGTCGTGCCATTGATGCGGCCATTAAGTACGATAGCGGCAATTGTAACCAACGCGAAACCTTTACCGATGGACTTATTAAAGCCGAAGAGTTTGAACTTTGCTTGGGAATTTATGTTCACGAAGGCTAATTACCAAGTGCCAGAAATGGCGACCCAAGGAATGATGTTAGCCCGGGTTGCGGCGTTAGCGGATGCTGGCATCATCAAGCCAACCACACAACGGGTCTTAACTGGGATTAGTGCGCAGACCTTAAAACAAGCGCACGAAATCGTGGAAACGGGCCAAATGCTTGGAAAATTAGTCTTAACCGCGCCATTTAATGGATAAAAGCGTTACCAAGATTGCAAAAATGTTTCCAATTGTGATGAGATATTGTAGAATTAGATAAGCCGTAATATGAAATAAATCTTGATAGGATGAACTTAATAATGGAGACACAAAAAAAGATCCACGTTGGCTTGTTGTTTGGCGGGAACTCTTCGGAACATGATGTTTCAAAGCGTTCAGCACACAACATTTATGATGCCATGGACAAAAGTAAATATGACGTTGACTTATTCTTGTTGACTAAAGACGGGGTGGTATTAGATAACGCCACGACCCAACGCATTTTTGCGGGGGAACCCGAAGACAAAGTCGTTGCCGAAGTCATGCCGACTATCGATATGCGTGATCCATTGGCGCCAATCAAGAACTTAGCCCACGCTAAGGATATTGATATTTTCTATCCAGTTGTGCATGGGAACTTAGGTGAAGATGGAACGTTGCAAGGCTTGTTTAAGTTGTTGAAGAAGCCTTACGTTGGTAGTGGGGTCTTAGCCTCCGCTGCAAGTTTTGATAAGGATATAACCAAACAAATCTTGACGCATCACCACATTCAAAATACGAAATACGTCGTGGTCACCCCAGAAAATCGTGACCAGATGACGTATGCGTCTGTTAGTGAACAAGTTGGGCCGCACTTATTCATCAAGCCAGCGAACCAAGGCTCATCAGTCGGGATTCACAAGGCTGAGACGGAACAAGAATATCTCGATGGTTTAGCCGATGCTTTCAAGTATGACTTTAAGATCTTAGTTGAAGAATCTATCGACAATCCACGGGAAGTCGAATGTTCGATTTTAGGGAACGAAGACGCCAAAGCTTCGAAGCTTGGGGCCATCGATGTACCGAAGTCAGATACCTTTTATGACTACAACAACAAGTTCGTTGATGCTAGTGGCGTTTCATTTGAATTGCCAGTGGAATTACCAGCGGACTTAACGAAGCGGATTCAAGATATGTCACTGGGTGCTTTTAAAGCACTCGGCTTAAAAGGCATGGCGCGGGTCGACTTCTTAGTTTCGGAAGATGGCGAACCTTATTTAGGTGAAATTAACACGTTGCCTGGGTTTACCAATATCAGTCTTTATCCAAAGCTCTGGGAAGTTTCAGGGATTGGCTATTCTGATTTAATTGATAAGTTGATTGAATTAGGTTTCGATGAATATAAGCGGCAAGCAGCCATTCATTATGATTTTGTGGCGTTAGACGCTGAATAATAAGCAGTTGTTTAGTAGTGGTGTGGATAGTTAGCTATCTGCACCGCTTTTTTTGATTGGATTTAAGTTGGTGAGCATTTCCGATATAATGGGTATTGAAACGTATCTTGAGGGGGCAGCATTGATGCAACGGTATTGGCAGATTTTAATGCGGGGACGACGGCAACTAACAGGACCGTGGCTAGGTTTAGTATGCCTAACATTGTTGGTCAAAGTTGTCGGGGTGACTTTTGGCGGTTGGTCGGCATTAGTCGGCTTGGGTCTGCTGAGTCTCTGTTTGCCGTTGATCGTGACTCATTGGCGATTCAATCGCTCGTTCTGGTTGATTTGGAGCCTACAACTATTGTTAGGGCTCATTTGGTTACCATTGGGGTGGGGTGGCTATACGGCGACCTTGCAAGCCGGACTAACGTTATCGGCACCGCTACAAAACGCCATCTTTACGATCCGTTATCAATGGGGGCCAATGGTTGGTGCGATCTGGGGGCTGCTTTGGTTAAGCAGTTTTAAGTGGCTACCGAGTACTTGGCAACAATTAAAACAGCCGACGAGTTGGCGCCAGTGGTGGTTAATTGGCTGGCACCAGTCCTTTTGGCGCGTCGTCTGGCAGCTGATTAAACTACTACGCTGGCTGGGGTGTTGGGTGATTTCGGCGTTAATTGGGGTTGGCTTAACGTTTAGTATCGAGCGGCTGAACCCGATGGCTGGTCAACTGACGAGTTGGTTAGTTTTGGCCGGATTATTATGGGAACTGATTGTTTTGATCTTAGATGGTCTGACGACGCAAGTGCAGCGACCAGTTGGCAGCAAGCGGCCGATTTGGCTAGTTAGTGGGTTATTATTATGCGTCAGTTTAGGGTTTGCAGGCTGGTGGCTCAGTGGAACGGTAACGACCGCACCAGCGATTATTGCGCATCGTGGGGTTGATGGCCATAATGGTGTCCAAAACACGACGAGCGCTTTAAAACGGACGGTTAAGGCCACCCATCCGGCAGCGGTCGAGATGGATATTCAACCGACCTTAGATCGACATTGGGTTGTGATGCATGATCCAACGCTAAGTCACCTGAGCCAACGTCAGGGTCCCGTCCGCGATTATCGCTTACAACAGTTAATTGGGTTGCCATTATGGGAAAACGGCGAACGCGGCCAATTAAGCACGTTTAAACAGTATCTGCGGACTGCTCGCCAGTTGAACCAGCCGTTGTTAGTGGAGATTAAGGCGATTGGGTCGGCTGCCGATTTAATGGCGCCGTTTGGTCATGCCTATGCACGTCAATTGCGGCAGGCTCATAGTCAAGTCCATTCCTTAGACTATGAAGTGGTTGCGCGGTTGAAGCAGTATGATCCCAAATTGCGGGTTGGCTACATTACACCGTTTAATTTAACCAGCTTTAGTGACAACGTGGCAGACTTTTATTCATTGCAAGCTTTGACGTTGACACGTGAGCAGTTGGCAGCGGCGACGCGCCAACATAAGCCAGTCTATGTCTGGACACCAGATGGCAAGTTGGCCCAGCAACGGTTAGCGGTGATGGGCGTTAACGGGATTATTACTAATCAACCCGGTCAGTTGCGTCATTTGCTGACACACACGCGTCAGGTTTATACTGTTCAACTTATTAACTGGCTGTTTAATTTATTATAATTTTATGAGGGGCACAACTAATCATTGGTTGCGCCTTTTTGAGTGGTCGCCGAGGCTTAATTAGATTCGTAAGTGGCTTTACTTGACGGGGGATAAGGGAGCTAATCCCTTATCTTCGTTGATTTTAGTGACCCTAGTGGTTTAGCTAACCCAGGTTAAATTAGTTTGGATAACTAATCGGGTTCCTTGATAATTAATGAGTGACCTGAACTATAAACCATGATATAACTTAATATTAAATAAGAATTAATCTTATTTCTTGCGTATTATGTTTTATCTGAATATAATAATATGTGTAATTGGTATTGTCCAATTTGATGGTTGACAACTGATTATTTTGATCTTTGAGAGGATTGATTAGGTGACAAGCGACGGTCGGCTTGCGAGTGGGGTCGGGTCGACCGGTGATTAAGTTAGCGGTTAGGTTTAACAGGCAATTAAAAAGAGGGGTTTAACATGAGAATATTGGGAGAAAAAGTACGGCAGTTCCGTAAGCGCAAAGGCATGTCGCAAAAAGAACTCGCTGAGGGGATTTGTACGCAAGCCACGATTAGTTTAATTGAAAAGAAAAGCAAAATTCCTAGTATGAAGATTATGATGAAAATTTGTAATCGTTTGGGGATTCGATTATCAGAAGTTATCATTGAAAATGATGATCAGTTATATCGGACGTTCAAAAAAATTGATAGTTTAATTCGACATGAACAATTAGAAGCGGCGGCGGCGGTGTTTGAGAAGATTCGGCCTAAGCAGTTGCGAAGCACGAACGATAAAAAGCAGTATTTTTATTATGAAGGCTACATTCAACTGGAACTCAATAATAATCCTGATGAGGCCATCTTTAACTTTGGCATGCTGCTCAACCAATTCGTTAAGTCGAGCCATGATATGTACGCCATTCTAGCGACACTTGGCACCGGGTTGGCGTATGAACGCAAGCAATCGTATGACAAGGCGGAGATCTTCGTGAAGCAAGCGGTCGGCACGCTACATGCGATGGACGCTCAGGCCTTGCCGATGGGTGACGATGACTACCTACAAAACGAGATTTTGATTTATGCGTCTGCGGCCCAATTGTACGCAAAAATCAATTTCCCACAAGAAGCCCTAGAGTTGATTGACTTGGCGTTACAAAAGGCCCAGGATAGTCAGTCATTGTACTTGCTGGATCGCTTATATGCGCAAAAGGCAGCCAATGAAGTTGTCTTAAACGATGTGCAGTCGGCTCATGACCATTATTATGTGGCCTATGCGCTGAGCCTAGTGACCCATAACGCGAAATTAACGCAAACCATTATTAAAGAAATGGCGGCTTATCATATTGCACCGTTGCAAGTGGCTAAGGAAGCTTAGCTAAATGAAATGAAAACGCCCGTAGTACCAGTCTACTTAAAGACTAGTACTACGGGCGCTTTTTCTAGTGGAGGTCGCGGTAGAGATTGATTACCGCACCGGCCAATTGGTGTTTAAATTCTGTCAGGGTTAAAAATAACGGTTTTTCGGTTGGTAATCCAGTGGTCAACATTACCTGCTTATCGGCTGTCATCAAGGTTTGACGGACGGTCGTTTTGGCGGTTGTTAGGTTAAACGCCATTAATTTAGGCGATTCAGGAATTAGTCGGCACGCTTTGGCAGCGGTACTAATAACAGCCAGGTCACTTTTTAAAATCCCGAGCATCACGAGATTGGTATCCGTGATTTTAAGCCACTGGATTGTTTCAGCCTGGGCCTGCCAAGGTGGCAGTTGCGTGTTCACGTGTGTGCTGAGTGGGTAGTGCAACTGTTGCCGTGAGTTCGTTAAGCCGATTTTATTAGCTTGGGCTGATTGAGCTGGCCTGCGCCTTGGTGAGTCGACATCAGCTGGCATCCTTAGCCCGCTGACGTGAATAACTGGTTTGGCTGCTGGTGACTCGGCTGGAATTAAGTTGGCTAATTTGAAGATTTCAGTTTCTGAAATATGTAAGCCGGTCGCAATTTTACGTAGCGTTGCTGGTTTAGGAATCTGACGTTTGTTGTTTTCAATCTGGGAATAGTACGAAGCGGAAATCCCGGCGTAGAGGGCAACTTTACGAACAGAATCGCCTTTGCTAAGTCGGATCTTTTTTAAACTATCACCAAATGTTGCATCTTGCATCGATTTCACCCCGCTTGTATCTAACTAGTATAGCAACGAAACCCCGGTGTCACCTAGGATTCAGGGCTTAAACGGTGTTAAAAGTGATTGCAAAAGTAAAACGGGTGACTTATACTTATGGCTAAGTAAGTTTAGTGAATTTAGGCTGGAATAAGACTGTCATATCAGTAATAAGCGTTCTGATTAATCGCTGACGCGTTTAGGCGTGACAGCAGGACGTTGGACGATGTTAATGACTAATGCCGGTTATTTATCTTGCACTGTTCACAAAAGTAAAACAAAATTTGGAGGCTTTTATATGAATTTTTGTCCTAAATGCGGTACGGCGGTTAAGGCGCCAGCCCATTTTTGTCCTAGTTGTGGATTTGATCTCAGTACTGCGGGGGAATCAGCCACGACTGATACTGCTCAACCAACGGCACAACATAGTCAAACGGCACCAATTAGCAATGAAACAGTAACTAACCCAACGCCGGTGACACCAACTCCCATGCGTAGTCAGGCAGCAACGACTAATGATGCGCCAGACGCGCTAATTGATTATCAGAGTAATTTAGGCTTGATTGGTGCAACTAAACAGTTTTTCCAGAATTATATTAATTTTAATGGACGCATGAGTCGGGCTAACTTCTGGTGGTCTTTTCTGGGATATTTAATTATTTATGTAGCTTCTTTTTTGATCAGTTGGGCTGCCAATGACTATATAATCATGCAGATAGTGGGATATGCTTTAGTTTTGCCAAGTTTTACCAGTTTCAGTCGGCGATTCCATGATAGCAATCGTTCTTTCTGGTGGTATTGGTTCGTATTGCTTCCTGGTGCTGGTGCATTTTATGTTTTATATCTGGCCAGTAAACCTGGTGATACTCAAGCCAATCGTTTCGGTTAGGACAGATAGATGCCAACAAATTTATTTTGTCCAAATTGCGGACTACCTTTAACGGTGGGCGTTCATTTTTGTACGCACTGCGGGTTTGATGTGAGTCAATTACAACCGACTGTCACACCAGCCGAACCCAGTCCAAAATCAGCAGCACCGGTGAATCCGAATCTATTGGATTCAGCGACGACCCAGTTAAATAGTTGGACGGGGCAGCGGCGGAAGGTACCACTTAAGTTAGGTAGTATGTTTAGTGAAGTGTTCAAGACACATAGTGAAGCGGCAGCTGAGCAGTTATTTATTGGTGGGACGCAAACCACAACGCCATCTTTGGCGACCGTGAGCGATTCACCGGTCAAGCCTTGGCTATTCGCTCGTGTGCTATTAATTTTTGCCTTAACGATTGCCATTTTAGCAGGGAGCTATTTTCTGTTCGATGGCGAAAAGATGTACATCAGTTTGATCTTTATGAGTGCTTTAGCCGTACCGTTTTCATTATTAATGATGTTTTTTGAAATTAATACCTTTCGAAATATCAGTATTTTTAAAGTGACGAAAATCTTCATGGTTGGCGGGGTGGCCTCGGTGTTGACGACGATGGTCCTTTACCAATTAGTGAGTATTCAAAATTTAACGGTGCTGACGGCGATTCTAGTGGCATTTATTGAAGAGACCGGTAAATTAGTGATGATTGCGTACTATGTTAAACGAATTCAAGCCCGGTTTATTTTAAATGGGCTACTGATTGGCGCGGCAATTGGGGCTGGCTTTGCAGCATTTGAAACGGCTGGATATGCCCAGGACTTAGGACTGTCAGTGCTGTTAGTGCGCAGTATTAGTTCACTAGGAACTCATACACTATGGGGCGCGATTAATGGCGCTGCCTTGGTGATGGTTAAAGGGGATCGACCGTTAGCGGGGCCGATGTTTCGTGATGGCCGATTTTTACGGTTCTTCGGGTTAACAATCGTGTTGCATGCACTCTGGGACATGCCGTTGCCATTTGAATGGGTGCGAATCGGTTTGCTGATCATTGTGGCCTGGGTGACGGTATTGGTCTTGATTAATGCGGGGTTACGTGAAATTCGGACCTTGCGCGCGGGAGCGTAAGTTAGAAAACTTTTAGGGGTGTTGAGAATGAAATATTGTACCAATTGTGGTCAGCGACTATCGGCAAGTACTAAGTTCTGTACGCGTTGCGGCGCTGAACAACAAGTTGATAGTGAAGTGATGAGCCAACCAGTTGCGGCTGACAGTCAATCACAGCCAACTGAGCCAGCATCAACTGATGATGTGAATCAAGCCCAGCGAGTTGCACCTGAAGTAACTGCTAAGGCTGATGATAGTAGTGGCCTTAAGATGAACCTGATTGTGATTGGGTTTATCTTACTGTTGTTTGCGGGCTTTTTTGGTATACGGGGCTATCAAACATATAAACGGAATCATTTAACGGAGCAGGAATTAGCCAATATTGGTAGCGATATTGCTGATAAGTATTTAGGGGAGGGTCAAGTTACTGTTTATTATGATAAAGAAACTAATGAGTTGGATTTAGTTGCAAAGACGGGAACAAAGCTATATAACCGTGCGGATGATGTGGTTAATGGGTTTGCAAATGTAAGTAAATTAAAGCCGTTTCGCAGTGCTTTCGAGGAGATCTCAATTGACATGTCTGAAAAAATGCCAACTAATTTGCGCGATGTTCATGTTCGTTTTATGAATCCAGCAAATACAAATCGCTATCTTTATATTTGGCAGGATGGGGAGGTGACGTACGACTTTACTAAGGATGACGACTAGTTAATGAATAAAGGGGGATTTGAAGCAAATGCAAAGGTTAAAAGGATTGCGACGGGGATTAGTTTTACCAGTTGCAGTGGTTTTATTAGTACCAGCTGTTAGTTCAATTGAAACTAGTATGAATGCTCAAGCCGCAACTAAAGCCATTTCGTTCAAACAAGCTAAGTCGATTTTAAAGCGAGGTGGTTATGGCTATGAGTTACAATTGCCGCATTTGAAGTCTGAGTCTGCTAAACGCACGGTGATTACAACGTTACCGGGTGCTAGAAGTAAGGACACATTCACTTTGGTGCGACACGGTAAATACGTGAAAATTAGTGCGTTGTTTGGAACGTTAGATGGTGGTCATTTTACTAAATATAATAATACGGGATTGCCAACTCACAAGACTGTGCTGGCAAAAGCGCCTGCTTGGCATACCGGGACGCCAAAAGTATTGCGGCATAAATGGGTCAGTAAAACGTATGGTTGGCATTTTTATAAGAACCATGTAGTTACCTGGGATCGGACTATTGGGTGGGTCGCAACTGCCCATCCTTGGATTAATGTGACCTATCAGAGACTAAGTAAAAATAAGTACAAAACGCATGTTTATTGTCCACGTGATGGTCGGCACTATACTGCAACTTGGAAGCTAAGTCCTAAGCATCAAAAAATTTACGGCAGTAAAAATACGGAAACTGCATATCGTTCAAACTAAGTTTAATTTGGAGGAAAAGTCATGAAATACAATCAAGGATTAATTTTATCAGCGACAGTTTTAGCAACGTTAGCGATGGGGGCAACCACACTAACCGCAAACGCTGCAACGACGTACAAACGGAGTAAAATTACTAAAGTTTCATCGAAAGCATATTATTCACAACGGCAAACGGGGAAGACTTACCAATTTAAAGGTACAGCTAAGAAGTTAGTCTTTAAAGCTAACCATGCGTTGAAGAATTATACAAAAACAACTTGGCAAGCTTCTAAGAAGACGATGGTTACTAAGAATGGTAAGCAATACTTGTATTACTACGTTAAGAATAGTCGTAATGGCGCAACTGGTTGGGTTTACAGTAAATATCTAAAAGCTGGGAAGAATTTCCAAGCAACGACTGCGACTACAGCGACCGCTACAACTTATACGCCAGCTAAGACGGGTAAGGTTTACACATTAAGTGGCGACAATACTTACGTTAAATTTAGTAATGGTCAGGCTTTGAAGACTGGTGAAAATTATACGCAGACGCAGCAACGTTATGTTTATAAAGCCGGTAAGAAATACTTGTACTACTTTGTGACGAGTGCTGACAAGAAGGTTAGTGGCTGGACTTGGCACGGTTATTTGAAGGCAGATAGTAGTACAGGTTCAGCATCAGCAACGACTACGACCAATACTAATAATACAACCACAACTGACACTAATAACACGGATTCCACAGAGACTGATTCTTCAGTAAATAACAGTACGCCAGTTTGGGCAACCGATGATGGACAGCGGGCACGTGTCGGCATTCCAATGAGTGACTTAAAAGCTTATTTAAAGGCTGGCCATCAATATAATAGCGGCTTATATGCTGAAGAGTCAGATGATCCGTCAGCACCATATCCGTTACTGTTGGCTACCAATGTTTTTTATGGCCCAGATAAAAGCAACGCGTATTCACGCTATGATACTTTACAAGGGACTGTTAATGGGCATGCTTATGTCTTGGAAGATTCAGACAATATTGTACAGTTAGCACCAGCCAATGGTGATGCCTTGTTTCAAAAGATTGGTACTGCAATGTTTTTCGTTAGCTTGAATAAACCAGAAGCTACAACGCAATATGCTACTGGTGATAAAGATGCATACAAGATGTATGGTCCTAGCTGGTTCCAATATAAGTTAGATGGGTCGCATACTTATTGGGTATACAACCTGGATAAAGGTCAATGGGAAAGCTTTAAGTAGGGGTTAACTAAATTTATTTTGGAGGGACAATGATTATGAAACACAATCAAGGCTTAATTTTATCAGCGACAGTTTTAGCAACGCTAGCAATGGGCGCAACCACACTGACTGCAAATGCCGCAACCACGTACAAACGGAGTAAAGTTACTAAGGTTTCATCAAAAGCTTATTATTCGCAACGGCAAACAGGGAAGACTTACCAATTTAAGGGCACAGCTAAGAAGCTAACGTTTAAAGCTAATCATGCCTTAAAAAATTATACGAAAACAACTTGGCAAACTTCTAAGAAAACGACGGTTACTAAACATGGTAAGCAATACTTATATTACTACGTTAAGAATAGCCGTAATGGCGCAACTGGTTGGGTTTACAGTAAATATCTAAAGGCTGGGAAGAACTTCCAAGCTACGACTCCGACTACGACAACCGCTACAACTTATACGCCAGCTAAAATGGGTAAGGTTTACACTTTAAGTGGTGATAACACGTATGTAAAGTTTAGTAACGGTCAAGCTTTGAAGACCGATGAAAACTATACGCAAACGCAGCAACGTTATGTCTATAAAGCTGGCAAAAAGTATCTGTACTACTTTGTGACAAGTGCTGATAAGAAGGTTAATGGCTGGACTTGGCATGGTTATTTGAAGGAAGATAGTAGTTCGGATTCATCAACAGTGACGAATGCTAATAATACAACGATCACTGATACTAATCATACAGATTCATCAACAGCTTCGTCTACTGGTGACGTCACGCCAGCGTGGGCAACTTACGATGGAAAACGTAGTCAACTAGTGATCAATAGTAACGATTTTGGCTCATTTCTAGCAGGAGGTCATACTTATGGGCCAGGTGTTTATTATAATGGAAAAGCTTACACTGATATCCATAATGTTTATGATACGTCAAATCCGTATCAATATGGGCAACAGCTTTCAGGTTTGAACGACGGAAAATTAACTGCGATGAAGCATGGTAGCGTAAATATATATGTTCCAATAGATGGTGATGTCCTTTTTATTGAAGATGGAGCATATACCGGCGTATTGGTACCTTCCTTTAATCCTGAGAGTGGTAGCGAGCTAAGCGGTGCTGACTACTTTCAATATATGCCAGACACAAATAACTATGTTATCTGGCGTTTTAATCTGAAGACTAAACAATGGGATAAAAGTATTACAGTAAATGATCCGTTTGGCTACTAAAGTGTTACTCAAATAATTGCATCTTAGGAAGGATATTATGAAGATAAAAAACTTACTGACCATATCGGCAACAGTCTTAGTAACGTTAGCAATGGGCGCAACCACACTAAACGCGAATGCCGCAACGACGTACAAACGGAGCAAAATTACTAAAGTTTCATCAAAAGCTTATTATTCACAACGGCAAACAGGGAAGACTTACCAATTCAAAGGCACAGCTAAGAAGTTAGCCTTTAAAGCTAACCATGCGTTGAAGAATTATACAAAAACAACTTGGCAAGCTTCTAAGAAGACCACAGTTACTAAAAACGGTAAGCAATACTTGTATTATTACGTTAAAAATAGTCGTAATGGCGCAACCGGTTGGGTTTACAGCAAGTATCTAAAGGCTGGGAAGAACTTCCAAGCTACGACTGCAACTACAGTGACCACTACAACTTATACGCCAGCTAGAGCGGGTAAGGTTTACACATTTGGTGGTGACAACACCTATGTTAAATTTAGTAACGGTCAAGCTTTAAAAACTGGTGAAAACTATACACAAACGCAGCAACGTTATGTTTATAAAGCTGGTAAGAAGTATTTGTACTATTTTGTAACTAGTGCAGATAAGAAAGTTAGTGGTTGGACTTGGCATGGTTATTTGAAGGCAGATAGTAGCGCAGATACAAAGACGGATGTGAATAGTTCCTCTCAGAAAGATAGCACAGTTAATGATGATACGTCATTAACTGACTCTAATGCAGATTCCAATAAGGGTTCTAGTAGTAGCGAATCAAATATTATAAAAATCGATTCTTTACGAGGAATTTGGTGGAGTAAAGGAACATATGTACCAGGAGTATATATAAACGGTCAATTGTATACTAATACTCATAATGTTTATGATGAATATAATTATACAACTTTTATGGGTGAATCAAATGGAAAGTTAGTAGCGGTCGGATCTTCAGATTTAGTAGATGCCGTAACGCCAGCTAATGGTGATGTTCTTGAGGGGGACGATGATGACTTCTTTAGTCTGAATGCGCCTTCAGACGGATTTAATCCAGATTCTAGACATAATAGCACAGCATCTTGGAGTTGGTTTCAATATCAACCGCAGTCTAATGATTATGTCACGTGGCAACTTAATGTAAAAAACGGCAACTGGGATAGACTAGGAGTTGTTTCAGATTATACAAGTTCGGATTACCATTAGATTAAAAAAAACGTTGTCTACAGTTTTGCAGACAACGTTTTTTTAACACTTATTTACTTTTTCTTAGGTTTCGGTGCTGGTTTGTTTTCCAAATCAGTCCGAACAACGAGAACATCGCAGACCGCCATTCGAGTGACGTATTCGGTTACTGAACCAATGAGTAACCGTTCTACGGCGTTCAAACCAGTAGCGCCAATCATGATCAAGTCAATGCCCAAATCCTTAGGAACATCGCGGGCGATAATCGTCTTTGGTGCGCCATATTCGATTGAGTAATCAACGTTAGCGAGACCGTCCTTTTTGGCTTCAGCAACATACTTGTCTAAAGTCTTTTGAGCCGTATCGGTAACTTGTTCAACCATGGTCGTGTCAAAACTTGAAATGTTTTGGAAGGCCCGGGTATCGACAACGTGCACCATATGAACTGCTGCGCTGGGGCCATTCCGTTTGGCAACGGCGACCGCCTTTTTAAATGCTAATTCCGCTTCATAAGAACCATCAACGGGAACTAAGATGTGTTGGTATTGTTGTAACATCATTCTCACCCCTCAATACTTTATAACTATATTGTAAAGGTTTTCGTAAAAAATAAAAAGCGTTTTCTACGATTCCCCCATAAAACTCATTAAAAATAGGCCAACGCCCATCATGATGATACACCCACTCGCCAAAGTTAGCGCGATAAAAGCCGTGCTTTGCATAAAAATGGTGATGGCACTGGCGACCGCGACAATTAACATTAAGCTGCCCCCATAGCGGGCAATGGTGTGGACGGCGGGGGTCTTAGTTGGGTCGAAAGTTAGAAATGGTTTCGACTGATGACTAACTAAGTAATAGCCGAGTAAAGCGGCGATTAGGGTGTATAGGACTAGTAGGACTGTGATCATTTTTTATGGAACCTCCGTTTTGTTGGTGTGGGAAGATTTTGTAGCTGAAACGTGTTCGGGGCGACTGCCAGTTCCGCTTGCTACGCCAGTCAACTATACCGGAAAAACACCGGCACAGTTGACTAGCTAAGCAATGCTCGCTGGCAACCCGTCGCCCCGAACACTCTACAAAAAAAGAGCCAGGAAGAATCCTGACTCACGGAAGCAAGCTTCCGGAAAAACTAGTAGTGCCGTTAATCACCCTTCAGTATTGACCCGCTTCAAGGCAGGTGGGACCGACTGTATAGCCTCCTAACTACCAAATGATAAGGCATGTTATGATGACTACCTGTAGTCAGTCCCAAAGTAGTATTAATTGTTCGGCAACACTTTGTTTAGAGCAACGCGTACACCTTAGTAATTTCGACTATTAGTCTAGCATATAAAAATAAAAGTTGCAATGATTCACGCAGTCATCACGATGTTAACGGTTTCGCGAATTGGCTTTTAATAATTTTTTGTATTGTTCACCTAACGCCGTCTCGTAGCGGCCGTTAGCTTTCGGCTGGTAATATTCGGCGCCTTTAATCGCATCTGGTAAATATTGTTGGGCGACCCAATCACCGGGATGATCGTGAGGGAAGTCGTAACCAACGCCATGGCCTAACTTGGCTGCCCCAGCATAGTGGGCGTCTTTGAGGTCAGCGGGAATGTCACCAAAATGCCCCGCCTGAACTTTCGTTAACGCACTGTCAACGGCAGCCATCGCTGAATTGGATTTCGGTGATAATGCCAGCTCAATCACGGCATTCGCCAGTGGAATTCGGGCTTCCGGTAAGCCTAGTTGATCGGCTGCTTGGACGGCGGCGACAGCGTGGGTACACGCAGGCGGATTGGCGAGGCCGATGTCTTCATAGGCAATGACTAGCAATCGCCGCATAATGCTCTTGAGGTCGCCAGCTTCGATTAACCGCGCCATATAATGTAAGGCGGCATTGGCATCGGAACCCCGAATCGACTTTTGAAACGCCGAAATGACGTCATAATGCGCATCGCCGTCTTTATCCGCGGATAAGGCTTTTTTCTGCAGGCATTCTTCAATAATGGCTTGCGTAATCTTAACGTGATCAGTCGGTGAGGTCGCGGTCGATAAGACGGCTAACTCCAAACCATTGAGCGCGCTCCGTAAATCACCGTCAGTTGCCGTACATAAGTGGTGTAAGGCGGCTGGTTCCAAGTCGACCTGATAGGAGCCCAAGCCACGTTGCTCGTCGGCTAAGGCCCGTTTAACGGCAATTTCGATGTCGTCCGGTTGTAGCGGGTGGACTTGGAAAATTTGCGTCCGACTGCGAATCGCTGGGTTAATACTGATGTATGGATTTTCAGTCGTTGCCCCGATTAAAATAATTCGGCCGCTTTCTAGATGGGGCAGTAAGAAATCTTGTTTGGTTTTATCGAGTCGATGAATTTCATCTAATAGTAAAATGACGGTCCCGCTCATCTTGGCTTCTTCAGCGACGATTTGGAGTTGTTTTTTACTATCGGTAGCCGCATTCAACATGCGAAAGGCATACTTGGTCGACCCCGCAATGGCGCTGGCAATACTGGTCTTACCCGTACCCGGTGGTCCATAAAGAATCATGGATGACAGGCGCTTGGCCTTGACCATCCGCGCAATGATCTTGCCGGGACCAACTAATTGCGTCTGGCCGACGACTTCTTCAATCGTCTGTGGTCGCATGCGATAAGCTAATGGCTGTTGCATGTTTTTGAATTCCTCCCTTGCAAAACTAGTCCCAACTATTATAGCATTTAGAAGGAGTTGGACCGAGCAATCGGTTCAAGTACGTAAGTCAGTTACCCGTTTGTGCTAGTTAGTTGGCAGTGCCGTTTGGCTAATCAATTAGCAGCTGGTTTAATTAGCACGAAACGGTATCAATTAAAGTTACGATAAGGATGGATAGTCATGGAATTAGATGCAGTTGGGAAAGCAATTCAGCAGTATCATTTAGTACCACTGATGAGTCACTCGAATTTAGGGCTGGAGGTCACCATGCAACGTGTCGATATGCATGGCACATTGTCGACCCAGCCAACACCACAAGCCTTCAGTAATCAACGAAAAAACCAGCAAATTCATCAGGGATTTGCACAAACACAACTAAAAGTTAGTACACCGGCTATGCCAGATTTGACCGCTTTAATGGCCTATTTAACCGGATTAACGACCACGGCGCGCCGGGCGTTGGCAGCCGGCGATTATTTGTGGCCGTTAGCTAGTACGCCAGTGTTGCCAGCTGATTTGACCCAGATTCCGTTAAGCAGTACCGATGCAGTCGAGCTGAAACGACGTCAACAGCAGGCTAAGCAGTATGATATAACGAAGCTGATGACTACCGGGACGCATGTTAATTTAAGCCTTAATGAACAATTATTTATGCGCTTATACACGGAAACATTCCATCAGCAGTATTCGAGTTACGTTGATTTTCGGAATGCCATTTATTTAAAAGTGGCGCAAGGCTTTGTCCGGATGAATTGGTTGATTCAATATTTGTTTGGCGCCACGCCAACGTTAACAATGCAAGCTACTAAGGCCAAACGCCAACGCAGTAGTGTACACAGTCCCGCGGGTCGCTATAGTGCCGTGACGGGTGACTATACGTCGATTGACGCCTATGTGGCGACATTACAAGCAGCGGTGCGTAAACATCAGCTGCTGTCAATCAGTGATTTTGATGGGCCGGTCCGGTTTCGGAGTCAAGGTGAGCTCACTAATCTCGCGAAGCAAGGCGTGTATTATTTAGAATTTCAGGGACTAGATTTAGATCCGACTAGTTCGACTGGCGTTGATCAAAATGCGGTGGCGTTCTTACGGTTGTTGGCGAGTTACTTTGTGATGATGCCAGCCTTGCCAACTGCAATGGTCGCCCAAGTTAGTGCGCAAGCGGCGGCCTTGACTGCTCAAGTGACCACGGAGAATCCAACGACGGCTAGTGCCCAAGTACAACCGGCCTTGCAAGTTTTGGATGCGTTGCGTGATTTTGTCACTAAGCAAGGCTTGCCAGCTAGTGATGCGGTGTTGTTGACGCATTTAAAGACACGGGTCAGTGACCCCAAGCAGACTTTAAGCGCGCAAGTTGCCCAGCAGGCGGACCCATTAGCTTGGGCGAACCAACAAGCGCAAGCCTATCAGACGACAGCTTTAGCTAAGCCGTTCGAATTACCGGGCTTTAAGGGCGTTGATTTATCCAGTCAATTGTTGGCTGAACAAGCCTTACGACGTGGTATCAAGGTCGATGTCGTTGACACCAATGCCAGCATCTTACGCTTAACTCGCCAGCAACAGGCCCAACTCGTAGTCCATGGGAGCGGAACGGACTTGAATCCGCAAGCCTTGACGAGTGTGTTGACACATAAGGTAGCAGCCAAACAAGTATTGGCTGAGCATGGCGTGCAAGTGCCAGCCTCACAAACGTATCGTTCAGCGAACCAGTTGATCGATGATTACGATCGGTATGCGGCTGGTGGCATTGTCCTTAAAGCGACTGACCGTAATCAGGCGGTCGTGGCATTTCGGATCATGCCCAAGCGCGCGTTATTTGAACAAGTCGTGCGCCAGCTCTTTGAACAAACGAGCAGTGTGATGGCTGAAGAACTGATTGTGGCGTCTAGTTACCGCTTCTTAGTAATTGGTGGCAAAGTGCAAGCGATTGTGGAACGCTTGCCAGCTAATATTGTGGGGGATGGTCGTTCGACGGTCCAAACGTTACTTGATCGTAAAAATGGCCGTGAGTTGCGGGGCACGGCGTTTGCCTATCCGCAATCTGAAGTAAAGCTCGGGACGATTGAACGCTATCGGCTCCAATCTTATCATCTGGATTTGGATTCGGTAGTCGGTCGTGGCACGCAGATTTTATTGCGGGAAGATGCGACCTTTGGCAGTGGGGCAGATGTCTTAGATGCGACGAGTGACATGCATCAGTCTTACATTGATGCGGTTGAGAACTTAGCAGCCAAGTTGAAGCTGTCAGTGGCTGGCTTTGACGTGATGATTCCTAATCTCTATGCCGAGCTCACCCCGGAACATCCAGAAATGGCGGTTTATCTTGGGGTTCATGCGGCACCGTTCTTGTACCCGCATCAATTCCCAATGTTTGGTGATGCGCAACCGGTCGCGCAACAATTGTTGGCTCAACTATTTCCAGAAAAATAGCCCATTACAAGCATAAGGTAAACTAAAAAGTTCGCTTGACCATTTTCAGGTTAAGCGAACTTTTTTAAGTTAGAGTAATTTTTTTAATTTACCAAACAAACCGCCTGACTTTTCAGGTTTAACGTTGGGGTCAACAGTTGGTTGGTACCGTTTTTCGATATCAATCACGTCTTGATTAATCGCCGTGTTCGTCGCAAAGACTAGGGCATAGTCATCATCACCAGTATGATACATGTTATCCGTCTTTAAGGTGAATTGGACGCCCGCTTTAGCGACGGCCGCCATGTACGGGCCGAGAATATCTTCGTCCAAATTGCCGTTAATGAGTAAACGGTAGTCGGGATGCGCGGCAAACGCGCGGTTCAGCTCATCAACGTAATGATGGCGTTTGATCTGATAGACGGTTACGGCAACCTCGACCCGTTCACGAAAGGTGCCAAGATACTTGCGCTGTTCATCGGGATGCAACTTCGGTGTCCCATGTATGGCGGTTTGTAAACGATCAACGGGTTGCTTTTCTGTGTCAGCCATTGAAAACATCCTTTCTCAGGTAATCACTTAATTGTAGCATGTTCTTAAGTGAAAGGCGATGAAAGTCCTAGCCAGTAAGTTTGGAATCATCTATACTTGAGGCGGGTTAATCAAATAGAGAAGGGTGCGACAAAAAATGAAAAAGCAAGTTTGGGCATTACTGGCGGTATTGAGTTTAGGGGGCGGCCTAGGTTGGTCAACGGCCACGGCTAGTGCCAAGACGACCTATTTGCCGAAGACGATTCGGAGTCATACTTGGTATTACACAGCTTCTGGGACTGAAGGGGGCTTCCATGAACGCACCACATTCAAGAAGAATGCTTTGCGGCTACATATGCGCGGTGCGGGGACTTATACGTGGCGCTTCAGTAAAGTGAAGAAGCACAGTAGCAAGGTTTATTACGCGCATGTGAATTATGGCGGTGGTAATCATGATCAAGTGAAGATTAAGCTGGTTGGTAAAAAGGAATTCTTAATTATTTCTAAGCATCAGCTGGGAACTCAGTATTCGAAAAAGGCCTACGCTGGGACTGCTGATTATGGGGCTAAAATTTTTAAACGATAAGAGGACGTGACGGCATGTTTACGCGAAGTGATTTTGAAATTTTCAATGACCCGACGTTAGCTGGGCGCATGCATTTAATCAAAACAGTGATTGATCCGAAGTTTGACGCCATTGCGCCGACCATCATTGATCAATTGAGTACGCCACCGGCCCATCAATTTTATGCGCATGTGGCGAAACATTTGCGGCGTTTTAAGAATCCACCAGTGGATACTTGGGTGGCGTTTAGTGAGAACGCTCGCAGTTACAAAGCTTTACCACATTTTGAACTGGGCTTTTGGCCAGATCGCTTGTTTATTTATTTTGATATTTTAGATGAAAGCAAAGCAGCCGTGCAGGCCAAAGTGTCACCGGCTGAGTTGAAGAAGCTGTATCAACAGTTACCCGCAGGCTTTGTGATTAGCAATAATCATGGGATACCGGGAACTAAAGCTGCGACCTCGGCCAATATTGACGCTGCACTGACGAAGTTTGGTCAATACAAGCACAGCGAGTTAGTGGCTGGTCGTGCGGTGATGGCGGATGATGAGTTATTTGCGAAGCCAACTGAGTTAAACGCTTATATTTTAGCGACATTTAAAGCGTTAATGCCGATTTACCAACCAATGATGACCGCCTGGCTGAGTGAAGATTGACTGTTAACGATGAGGCTGACCTAATGAAAACGAGGATACAAAAAAAGTCGCCTGCAAATGCAAGCGACTTTTTAATAAACCGGAAATTAAAGTTTGTTGTAGTATTCAACGATAAGTGATTCGTCGATATCTGCTTCAAGTTCTTCACGTTCTGGTAAGCGAATCAATGAGCCTTCAAGTTTGTCGGCATCGAATTGAACGAAGTTAGGGCGTGAAACAACGGCTTCAACAGCGCCAGTGATAACGACTAACTTCTTAGACTTGTCACGAACTGAGATAACTTGGCCGACTTTAACTTCGTATGAAGGAATGTCAACACGTTTGCCATCAACAGTGATGTGACCATGGTTTACCAATTGACGAGCTTGACGACGAGTAGTCGCTAAACCTAAACGGTAAACCATGTTGTCTAAACGACGTTCGAGTAAGATCATGAAGTTAACACCATGCTTACCTTCGCGGATTTTACCAGCTTTGATAAATAAGTTAGAGAATTGACGTTCAGTTAAACCGTACATCATCCGTAACTTTTGCTTTTCGCGTAATTGTGTACCGTATTCTGAAAGCTTGCTGTGACGACCTTGACCATGATCACCAGGTGCATAAGGACGACGAGCTAATTCTTTACCAGTACCTGAAAGAGACATTCCCAAACGACGGGAGATCTTCCAACTTGGACCTGTATAACGAGACATATGTTGTATCCTCCAATAATTTTAGTTGGAGTAAAATAATCCGATGTGAGTTCGATATTCGTTCAGATTGAACTGCAGGGTTCGCCATTGCAGCCGCAGGTTACTAACTGACCAATAAGTGGCACCAATCTGTTGACGAGCTTACCCACTCACTGCTGCATTATTTTACACAAAGAGTAGCATAGCATGGAAAACCTAGTTTAGTCAATGTATTGCACGAGAATTTTCGCAAATTCGACCAATTCGGCTTCATTTTCAGCCGTAAAGCGATCTAATAATGGGGAATCGATGTCCATTACACCAATTTGACGATCGCCCTTAGTTAAGGGTACGACAATTTCGGAGTTGCTGGCACTGTCACAAGCGATGTGTCCAGGAAATTCGTGAACATTAGCCACGCGATGCGTTTGTTGATCTTTAAAGGCGGTTCCGACAACGCCAGCGCCGACTTTAATGTGCATGCAGGCGACTTTGCCTTGGAAGGGACCCAAGTCAAGTTCTTGCGTGTCTGAATTATATAAATAAAAACCAGCCCAGTTAAGGTCGGTATATGTATCATTGATCAGCGCACTAGCGTTTGCTAAGTTAGCTACCAAATTAGTTTCTTGATAGAGTAGGGCGTCGAGTTGCTGGTTCATCAGTGAAGTTTGGGTCTCTGACATCTGAAATTCCTCCTAGAAAGTTAGCAAATTGATACTGTCTGATAATTGCGACTATGCTATAATTTAGGTTAGATTTTAATTGGAAATTCAAGAAAAAGCAAGGCAGCGGTTCGGCAAGGTATCGCGGTCACTAGCAAAAAATAAGCAATTTAATAAGTAAGGGGTATTCGTATGCAAGTAGCAATCGGTATTGTGATCGTCGCAGTCGTGATTTACATTGCGATTATTGGCTTCCAAAAATACATAGATAAGCAGGTTCAGCAATTAGCGGACCGCCAACAAGCCATCGTCGATCAAGCTCAGGCGACTGATTTTGAAAAAATTGAGCAATTAAGTTTGACCGGTGGTTCGTTAGCCAAGTTCGAAGACTTGCAGGCGACGGCCAAGGCCATTCAAAATGATCAGTTACCCGCAGTGAGTGAACAATTGACGCAGATTAAACAACAAGCTCATAGTGTCAAGTTCGTCGATGCGCGGCAGAACTTAAAAAAGGTTGACACTAAGTTAGATGGCATTAAAGCACAACTTAGCGATATTCAATCCGGATTAGATGCTTTAGATGATGCGGATCAGGCCCATCGCGCGGCCGTAGCTAGTTTGGAAAAGAAGTATCAAGATTTACGCAAAGTCTTGTTATCACAAAACTTTTCATTTGGACCAAGTATCGACAAGTTGGAAGATCGGTTAGCTAACTTAGAGAGTGACTTTGATAACTTCTCCCAATTAGCTAAGTCCGGGGACCATGACGCGGCTGAAAAAGTTTTGGATCAACTTCGACATGATACCAGTGCCTTAGAGACGGATATTGACCAAATTCCACCAATTTATAAAGATTTGGTCAGTGGTTTTCCAGATCAATTAACTGAATTACAATCGGGTTATCATCAGTTGATTGATCGGCATTTTCACTTTGAAGTGGCCACGATTGAACCGGAAATTCAGTCATTGAACAAGGCCATCGACGATAATAAAGACTTGTTAGGTAACTTAAAAGTTGAAGCAGCCCAAACTGGCAATCACGCGATTGAAAAACGGATTGACCACTTATATGACGTGATGCAAGCAGAAATCGATGCCAAAGAAGTCGTGGATGCGCGCCAAGATGAGATCAGCAAGTTCTTAACGCATGCGATGAATCAAAATCACCGGTTACAAGTGGAATTAGATCGGTTGGCCCAGAGTTATACCTTGAATAACCACGAGATTGAACGGACCCGCGAACTCAATGAGCAATTAAAGAATATTCAAGATATCTATCAAGCCGATATGACTGCCCTGACGAGCAAACAAGCCGTTTACAGTCAGATTGCGGCCCATTATGAAGACCAAGATAAGCAATTAAAAGGGATCGAAGAAGAACAAGTGACCATCAACGAAGGTGTGGCTGGTTTGGCAGCGGAGGAATCCAAAGCTCATGATACGCTGCAACGCTTTGACTTTGAGATTCATGCCATTAAGCGGCAAGTTGAGAATATGAACTTACCAGGGTTGCCGAAAGACTACTTGGATTACTTTATGGTGGTCGGTAAGGAAATCGAGAAGCTGGATCATGATATTAACAAGCTAGTGATTAATATGGAAGATATCACTAAACAATTAATTGTGATTCAAGCTGATATGGCAACGTTAAAGGAAAAGACGACTGATTTAACGGATGCGGCGGTCTTGTCGGAGCAACTGTTGCAATATGCTAACCGTTATAAGAACAGTCATGACGATGTGCAGGAGGCCAGTGAAGAAGCCCAACGCTTGTTCAATGAAGACTTTGATTATGCGCGTAGCTTAGAAGTGATTGCATCGGCGGTCGATAAAGTCAATCCGGGGTCTTACAAACGGATTGAAGACAGTTATTATAGTCAAAAGAAAGACGATGCTGAATAGGATTAATGAGAGACGATACCAATGAGGGTGTCGTTTTTTTGATAGGCGATACTTTTCGCTTCGGTTGGGCTGGATTGATGCTGGAACGTGGTGGCCATGTTTGGAAGCCAAGGAGCGGTCTTCCAAGCCGGGCTTTGACTAAGGCTGGAAAGATATCCAACCTAAGTCAAACGACACCACTGAGCATCATCCAGCCCGCCCTGCGCTAAATAATTGGTTGATTCTGTAGTTGATCATGTTCAGAATATTTCGTTAATTGATGGTATGGTCATGGCTAGTTTTAGTCGTAGTGACCAGTAAGTTCGCCGTGTCGAATCACTTGACCGGTGATTTGCCGGTCTTAGTGATTGGGCCAGCTTGTTAGACGTATTTTTTCGGCTAACAAGTGCCCTGCAGACCGTTTCTTGGCTGCAGGTCTGCCCCACCGCGAACTTGCTGGTCAACGGAGACGGCCAATTAGCAGCTAGTTTAAATAAAGCTGCTGTGTCACGGTTAAAATAGGCTGAAAACGCCAGCTTGAAAACAAAAAAACTTGTTTCAACCTTAATATTTGGTATAATTGCAAAGAATTCTTATCGAAAGTAAGCATGATGTGCTGCTTTTTAGGAAAGTGAAGGCTCAAGATGATTTATTTTGATAATAGTGCAACCACGCAAGCTGCACCATCAGTATTAGAGACGTATACGAAAGTTTCCCAACAAGTTTGGGGGAACCCGTCTAGTTTGCACAATTTTGGTGAAAATGCGTTTCATTTGTTGGAACAATCTCGTCATCAAATTGCCACGTTATTGGGTGTAAAGTCCCGAGAAATCTTCTTTACCTCAGGTGGTACGGAAGGTGATAACTGGGTTGTTAAAGGAACGGCCATTGAAAAACGGAGCTTTGGCAAGCATCTGATTACGACCGCCGTTGAACATCCAGCGATTCACAATTCAATGGAACAACTTAGAGATTTAGGCTTTGACATTACTTACTTGCCAGTTGATAAAGAGGGTCGGATTTCAGTTGATGATTTAAAGGCGGCAATTCGTCCAGATACGATTTTAGTGTCCGTGATGGCCGTTAATAATGAAATCGGCACGATCCAACCACTGACTGAAGTGGCGGAAGTCTTAAAGCAATATCCAAAGATTCATTTTCATATTGATGCGGTCCAAGGGATTGGTAAGGGCATTCAGTCGATGATTATGAACGATCGGGTGGACTTTGTGACTTTCTCTGGGCATAAATTCCATGCCCCTCGTGGAATTGGGTTTATTTATTCCCGGACTGGTCGGAAGCTAGCACCACTGATGACTGGTGGTGGGCAAGAAGATAATTTACGTTCAGGAACTGAAAATGTACCGGCAATTGCTGGGATGGCCAAGGCTTTACGATTATTATTAACTGATGAAGACAAAAAAGTCGCCCGTGAACGCGCTATTAAGCAACGGGTTTACGATCACATTAAGACCTTCAACAAAGTCACGATTTTTAGTCAACCGACTGATGGCTTTGCGCCGCACATTCTCTGCTTTACGATTAATGGCGTGCGGGGCGAGACCATTGTGCATGCGTTTGAAGACCAGGGCATCTACATCTCAACGACGAGTGCCTGCTCATCTAAAAAACATGCCGCTTCAAGCACGTTAACGGCGATGCATACGCCGGAAGCGATTGCGACAAGTGCAATTCGGATTAGTCTCGATGAAAATAACACATTAGCTGAAGCGGATGAATTTAACCGAGTCTTTGATGACCTATATCAAAAATTCTCAAAAATCAACGCTGACGCCTAACTGAAAGGAAACCTGTTCATGCAATACACTGAAATTATGGTGCGTTACGGGGAACTCTCAACTAAAGGGAAGAATAAACGGAACTTTATTGATAGTTTAGGCCGCAACGTCCGCAAAGCTTTGCACGATTTTACTGAACTCAAAGTTCATGCTGATCGTGACCGGATGCATATTGCGTTAAACGGCGATGATGCGCAAAAAGTCATGGATCGTTTGAAATTGGTCTTTGGGATTCAAAACTTCTCACCAAGTATCCGGGTTCCACAAGATATGGACGCGGTTTATGAAACGGCGATCGCCATGATGAAGGCACAATTTAAGCCTGGGATGACATTCAAAGTCTATACGCGACGTTCAGATCATCAATATGAATACGATACGAATGAAATTAACGATATGCTCGGTGGTCAGATTTTGGACCACGTTGATGGGATTCAAGTTAAGATGAAGCACCCCGATATCGTGTTACGGGTTGAAGTCCGGCCTAATGGGATCTTCTTATCTTCTGAAACCATCCAAGGTGCCGGTGGTTTGCCGGTTGGGACTGCTGGTAAAGGGATGTTGATGCTATCAGGTGGGATTGATTCACCAGTTGCCGGTTACTTAGGCATGAAGCGTGGCGTTGATATGGAAATGGTCCATTTCTTCAGTCCGCCATACACGAGTGAACAAGCGTTAGCGAAGGCCAAACAATTGGCCTCAACCTTAGCTAGTTACTCGGGTAGCGTGAAGTTTATCCAGATTCCATTCACCGAAATCCAAGAAGAAATCAAGGAAAAGGTGCCAGAAGGGTATCTGATGACGGTTCAACGCCGGTTAATGATGCGCTTGATGGATGCCATTACGCGGCAACGGCATGGTAAAGCTATCTTTAATGGTGAATCCTTAGGCCAAGTGGCGTCACAAACGATGGATAGTATGATTGCCATCAACGATGTTACAGCCTTGCCAGTCTTACGACCAGTGATTTCGATGGATAAAACTGAAATCATTAAGATTGCGGAAGAGATTGATACGTATAACTTATCGATCATGCCATTCGAGGACTGCTGTACCATCTTTGCCCCACCCGCACCGAAGACCCATCCAAAGCTTGATCGGTCACGTTCTTATGAAGAACGGATTGACGTTGAAGGCTTGATGCAACGGGCCTTAGACGGGATTAAGATTAGCGAAATTAAACCGGGCGAGAATTATATGAATGCTCAGGAAGATGTTTTCGCGGAACTGTTATAAGAGTGTGAGGTTCAACGGGTTGCTCCTGAGCATTGCCTAGTCAGACAATGATGTCGGTGCTTTTCCGACATGGTTGTCTGGCGTAGCAAGCGCAGGGAGCAGTTGAGCCGAACACGTTTCAGCAAAACAAAATACAACAGCGGCGGCTAGCCAACCATTTTCAGTTGACTAGCCACCGCTGTTTTTTAGTCATCACGCCTATTTAAACACCCACCGAATAATCCCCAGATTTTCCAGGCGAAATATCGCCGAGAACCGAAAAATTAAACTTTACGTCCGAATGACCTTAGGGTTGTCTAACCTTAACTGCTCGAGATTGCCAGCACTTTCTGACTAGTGCGATGACAACCACTAGGCCGCTGAATTGGCAGGTCGTCATGAGGCCAAAGCCCATGTTAAACGCATTGATACTCCCACTAATGAGGCTAAGCATGGCAAACACTGACAAGCCGATCCAATGTACTCGATTTGTCCAAATGTTCGGGTGGTGACGAGCAATGCCTAAATTAATCATCAGGCCAATCAGCAAGAGGATGAGAAAGTCAATCCAGTAGAGGCCGGGGAAGGTTGAAAACTGGGTGATGCGTTCCACCAAGAGAATGCCGAACAGGACCACTAATAGGACGGGACTTGGATCAGCAACTGTTTTTGTTACGGGTATTGCTGCTGTGCCCTGTAAGAGGTCATCTATTGGGACAGCATATAGAGTGGCTAATTGGGTAATGGTGGCGATGTCCGGTTGGTTCCGTCCGGTCTCCCAGCTGGAAACGGTTTGGCGCGAGACGTGAAGCTGATCCGCCAATGCTGTTTGGGTTAATTGTTGCATTTGCCGGAACTGTTTCAAACGCGGGCCTAGTTCTGTTGATGCCATGGGGGCACCTCACTTTCTTAATAATTGCTGTTAACTCTAGCATAGGGAATCAGCAGAAAATAGCAAGCTATTCTCGCTAGCATCCGTGTCATCCGGCGGTTTGAACGGGTACGCTGAAAGGGAGTAGAGGAGACGATGTCTAATGCAACGTATACAAGAGAGCATGGTTCGAGTAGTCGGGTTACGGAAAACTTTCGGCCGCCGAACCGTCTTACATGATGTAAACTTTGAATTTTCAGCTGGCAAAATTGTCGGTTTAGTCGGTCCCAATGGTGCGGGGAAGACGACCATTATGAAAGCATTACTGGGACTGCTGGCGACGGATGCCGGGAACATTCGGATTTTGAGTCAGCCAGTGTCGGTTACTACCCATACAGTTGTGACACAACAGGTAGGTGCGCTCATCGAACGTCCGGCGATTTATCCTTTCCTGAGTGGCTGGCAACATTTGCAATTGATAACGAATTCTGTGGTACAAATGAAGTGGGTCGTGCAGGCCTTTCAGATGGAAAATTATATCCACCGACCGGCCAAACGGTATTCGTTAGGCATGAAGCAAAAACTGGGAATCGCCATGGCATTAGTGAACCGACCACGGTTAGTCATATTGGATGAGCCAATGAATGGGTTGGACCCACAGTCAGTTAAGCGATTGCGCCATTTGATCGTTCAATTGGCACGGAAAGGGACTACTTTTCTAATTTCCAGTCATATTTTGAGTGAGTTGGAAAAGATCATTGATACAGTGATTCTAATTGATCAAGGACAAGTATTATTGCAACGGACGATGGCTCAGTTTCAGGAATCGGCGCGGCAATCTTTGATGATACGAACGATGGAGAATGCGCGGGGGTTACGGGTGCTTTTGCGGGCGGACTATCCAGTGGTACAGCGGGGCAGCGACTTAATTGTGAACAAGCCGGTTGCGCTGACACCCTTACTGCACACCCTTCTCGACGCCCATATTCAGATTTTAAAGGTGAACCAGTATCAGGAGGATTTAGAGACAGTCTTGTTACGCTTGTTGGCGGAGAGGAAGGCATAGTGCATGGGACAATTATTGCAACAGGAGATTTTTAAATTCAGACATCAGCGATTGGCATGGCTCGCACCAGTCATCTTGGTCCTTTTACAGGCGGGACTGGCAATGACGGCACATGGGACATCGGTCAGTGATCAGAAATTTTATGTTTCATCGGCGTATGGCGGGTTCCAATGGCTGACAATACTCATTATTGTGATTGGCGCCAGCTGTGTGACAATGGAGTTTGAGTACGGGACCATCAAGCAGTTGGCGATTCAAGTGAATCATCGCTGGACGATCTTTGTGGGGAAGTATGCCTTAGTCCTTGGCTATAGCGTCTTACTCCATGGGGTAGTCATCCTCATGACACTATTACTCAAGGAGCGCGGTGGGCGAAACTTCTCGTGGCAAAACATCTATCTCTACCATCAATCCTTATTGGCTAATTTAGTAACAAATGCCGCATTGGATATGTATGGCGGCGTGATGATTGTTGGGCTAGTCTTCTTACTGGCGAGTTGCAGTCATAACAGCGCAGCGGCGATTGCGATTGGTGTTGGTGTTTGTTTCGTTGGGGAGGGTGTGTCCAGTCTATTATTGCAGTCGTTTAAGTCGTTGCTGCCAGTGATGAAATGGAATCCGTTTAATATGTTCTTCCTGCAGGAGGAGTATGGCAATCCCAGCTACCAGCAGAATGTGACCCATTTGACGATTCAGCAGTTGGGTGTCGGAAATCTTGTATGGGCGTTGTTCTTTGTCGGGGTAGGTGCAGTGATCTTTTCAAGGCGGCGAATTTAGGTTGAGAAGGGTGCCGGAAACGTATTTTGCTGGCTAGTCATGACAACAGGCATTACGGCGACAATCCTACCAAGGGTAGCTTCTGGGCTCATAACAGGGAGGAGTGCGAGATGGTCCTGGAAAATTGTGCTAAGATAATGACAATCATTTATCTTTTTGCGGTAGGAGAGCGGTGACTATCGACTTTAAAGCCTTATTAGATCAATATGCGACACCCACTAATTTAGTGGCTGCAAACTTTGGCTTGGAACGTGAAGGGCAGCGAGTGACGCCAACGGGACAGCTAGCAACCACGGCGTTTCCAGCGGTATTTAATTATCCGGGCAGTCCGATTCAACGGGACTTTGCTGAAACCCAATTGGAACTCGTGACGTCGATTACCACGAGTGCGGAAGCGGCGATTACTGCGTTACAGAACTTACAAACAACGGTCCAGCGCGTTTTAGCGCCAAACGAACTAATCTGGCCACTGAGCATGCCGCCAGCGTTACCTCGCGCCGCTAATCAGATTCCGATTGCCCGCTTAGCTGACCCGTTGGCCGTTCGTTATCGCCAACAGCTAGCTAAAGTTTATGGTCGGCGCCGGCAAATGCTGAGTGGGGTGCATCTAAACATTGAATTGGCCCCGCAGTTGTTGGTGGAACTCTTTCAACATCAGACTGAATTTGCGGTTTGGCAGGATTTTAAAAATGCCGCTTACTTTAAGATTGCGCGTAATTATTTACATTATCGCTGGTTAATCACGTATTTATTTGGTGCGACGCCGGTCAGTGAAGCACACTTCTTTACCACGACAGATCATCCACAAGAACCGGTGCGTAGTCTGCGTAATAGTCGTTATGGTTATACGAACGCGACACAAGTCCAGGTTTCATACGGCTCGTTAACGCGGTACTTAGCCGATTTACGGACGGCGGTCGCTACTGGCCAATTGAGCGCGGTTAAAGAATTTTATGGGCACATTCGCTTGCGTGGTGGTCATCAGATGACCGACTTAGCCAAAACGGGTGTACAGTATTTAGAGTTACGACATTTAGATTTGAATCCGTTAGCGCCAGTTGGCATTACGATTGAGCAATTGAAATTTATGCAGCTCTTTTTGTTATTAATGCTGACGTTACCTGAAGCTGAGTCGGCTGAGCTATGGGTGGCTAGTGGGACGGCTCGCAATCAAGCGACTGCACTAACACGACCGTGGTCCATGCCTGTAAGGTTAACTGAAGGAACGGACTTATTAGCGATGCTGGCACAAATAGTCGATCGGTTCCAACTCACTCAGTGTCGATCGGCGGTCCGGCAGGCTCAAAGGCAGTTAAAACACCCTGAACAAACTTTAGCGGCCCAATGGTGGCAATTAATTCAACCCGCTGGTCAAACAGCTGCCGCCCTACAAGTAGCGCGACATTATCAAGCATAACAACTGGCAATTTAAAAGTTTATCAGTTGCGATAGGACTTAGTTTGCGGTAAATTTGACACAAGCTAGCAAGCGCTAGCATCATAATCGATATTAATTCTTTGAAGGGGTGTTTGACGTGCAAGTATTATTTCATGATCAGGAATTAGATTTGGTTGGCGAACCACTCGCTGATGGCGACCAATTGCCAAAGTTCAAAGTCTTTACAACGCATAACGAAAAGCTCAAAACGAAGGATTTATTAGGCAAGCCAGTTTTAATTAGTGTGATGCCCGATATCGATACGCGGGTCTGCTCGATTCAAACGCGCAAGTTCAATCAACAAGCTGACCAATATCCACATGTTCGTTTTTTAGCCATTTCCAACAACTCAATTGCCGATCAAGCTGGCTGGTGTGCTAAGGAAGGCGTCAAGAATTTAACGGTCGCTTCCGATGAAGAACTCTCATTTGGTTATGCGACGAATTTATATTTGCCAAATAACGGGACTTTAGCCCGGGCAATCTATGTATTGGATGCAGATGGCAAGGTTGTTTATCATGAAATTGTCCCTGAAATGACCCACGAACCAAACTACGTGGCTGCTTTAGATGCGTTAAAACAATTCGAATAAGTAATTGACGTTTAATTAAAAATTCATTACAATAGAAACATTCAAGCGATGAGCAAGTGAGTAACCTAACTGACCGGTTTTAGAGAGAAAACGGTGCTGGAAGTTTTTGCCGGTGGTTAGGTGAAGGTACCTTGTGAGCTGTTAGCCTGAAAGCAGTAGGGCTGACCGGACGGATACGCCGTTCGTTAACAATAATGTTTAAGTGTAGAGAGTGCGTGTTTGGCTAATTAGTCGAAACGCGCAATCTCCGGCAGCGACCTGTGCTTGCTACGCCAACTAACGATGCGGAAAAACCGCCGCATCATTAGTTAGCTAGGCAATGCTCGGTAGCTAAGCGCCGGTGATTACGCTCTTTAAAATTAGGTGGTACCGCGAATCCATTCGTCCTAGTAATCCAATTACTAGCACGAATGGATTTTTTAGTACCCAGTCAAAGAAAGGATGTGCCCTTCATGTCAGAAGAATTAACGACTGATATGCCAACCAAATATGATCCGACCGCCGTTGAAAAAGGTCGGTATCAGACTTGGTTGGATGAAGAACTATTTAAGCCCTCGGGCGACCAAAAAGCTAAACCTTATTCCATCGTGATTCCACCGCCTAATGTTACTGGTAAGTTGCATTTAGGCCATGCTTGGGATACCACGTTACAAGATATTATTATTCGCCAAAAGCGGATGCAAGGCTATGACACGCTCTGGTTACCAGGGATGGATCATGCCGGGATTGCGACCCAAGCGAAGGTTGAAGCCAAGTTGCGCGAACAAGGCATTAGTCGTTACGACCTCGGCCGTGAAAAGTTTGTCCAACAAGTTTGGGATTGGAAAGACGAATATGCGTCAATTATTAAGCAACAATGGGCTAAGCTAGGCTTATCCCTCGACTATTCACGCGAACGCTTTACGATGGATGATGGGTTGTCTGACGCAGTTAAGAAAGTCTTTGTCACCCTCTACAAAAAAGGCTTAATTTACCGTGGCGAATACATTATTAACTGGGATCCGCAAGCTCGGACCGCGTTATCTGATATTGAAGTGATTCATAAAGATGACCAAGGTGCGTTCTACCATGTTAAATACCCATTTGCTGATAAGGATTATACGTTCAACGGTAAGCACTACATCGAAATTGCGACGACTCGTCCGGAAACGATGATGGGTGATACGGCGGTGGCGGTTAACCCTAGTGATGATCGTTATAAGGATTTGGTTGGTAAAAACGTCATCTTGCCATTAGCTGACCGGGAAATTCCAATTATTGCCGATGCTTACGTTGATCCTGAATTTGGGACTGGGATGGTTAAGATTACCCCCGCACATGACCCGAATGACTTTAAAGTTGGTAATCGTCATGATTTGAAGCGCATCAACACGATGAATGAAGATGCGTCGATGAACGCTAATGCTGGTAAGTATGAAGGCTTAGATCGTTTTGAAGCCCGTAAAGCGATGGTCAAAGATTTACAAGATCAAGATTTGATGATCAAGATCGACCCAATCGTGCATAGTGTTGGTCATTCTGAACGGACGGGGGTTCAAGTTGAAGCCCGGTTATCCACGCAATGGTTTGTGAAGATGCAACCGTTAGCGGAACAAGCGTTGAAGAACCAAAAGACAGACAACAAAGTTAACTTTGTGCCGGATCGGTTTGAAGATACGTTCAATCAATGGATGGAAAATGTCCATGATTGGGTCATTTCACGGCAACTCTGGTGGGGACATCAGATTCCAGCCTGGTATAACAAGAAGACTGGCGAAACGTATGTTGATGTCGAACCACCCAAGGATATTGAAAACTGGGAACAAGATCCCGATGTGTTGGATACGTGGTTCTCAAGTGCACTATGGCCATTTTCAACGATGGGTTGGCCTGATGAAAATGCGGCTGACTTTAAGCGGTATTTCCCAACCAACACCTTAGTCACGGGTTACGATATCATCTTTTTCTGGGTCTCACGGATGATGTTCCAAAGCCTTGAATTTACTGGCGAACGGCCATTTAAGAACGTCTTATTACATGGCTTGATTCGTGATGAACAAGGCCGTAAGATGAGTAAATCCTTAGGTAACGGGATTGATCCAATGGATGTCATCAAGAAGTACGGGGCTGACTCTTTACGGTGGTTCTTATCAAATGGCTCTACCGCTGGGCAAGATGTCCGCTTCAGTTACACGAAGATGGATTCAGCTTGGAACTTTATCAATAAGATCTGGAACGCCAGCCGCTACGTCATCATGAACTTAGGCGACATGGACAAGCCAACCTTACCAGCGCAAGCGGATTGGACTTTGGCTGATAAATGGATCTTAAGTCGCTTGAACGACACCGTTAAACAAGTAACGGCCCTCTTTAATAAGTTCGACTTCGGTGAAGCTGGCCGGGCCTTGTACAACTTTATCTGGAATGATTTCTGTGACTGGTATATCGAAATGAGTAAGGAAGTCTTAACCGGCGACGATGCCCAAGCTAAAGCCAATACCCAAAACGTCTTGGCCTATGTCTTGGATCAAACGTTACGGTTACTCCACCCAATCATGCCATTCGTCACAGAAAAGATTTGGTTATCGATGCCACACGTTGGCAAGTCCTTAGTCGTTGCAGACTATCCAGTGGATCATCCTGAATTCGACGATACCGATGCTGAAGCTGATATGGCGTCATTAATCGACTTAATCACAGCGGTTCGGAGTATTCGGGCCGAAGCTAACGCTAAGATGTCATCCGCTGTTGACTTATTGATCAAGACCGACAGCAGCCGGTTACAAACGGTCTTCAAGGCCAACGAAGATTATATTCAACGGTTTGCTCATCCGAAGACGTTATCCATTGGTGCCGATGTGACGGCACCGAAGTTATCGATGACGCAAGTGATCAGCGATGCGGAAGTTTATATTCCGTTAGCTGAGCTGGTTGATTTGAACGAAGAAATTAAAAAGCTTGAAAAAGAACAAGCGAAGTTTGAAAGTGAAGTTACGCGGGCCACTAAGAAGCTCGGTAACGAACGATTTGTCGGCAATGCACCCGAAGCCGTCGTTAACAGTGAAAAAGAAAAACTCGCTGATAACCAAACGAAGCTTGCGGCCACTAAGCAACGTTTAGCGGATATTAAAGCCCAAGCCTAATTTTTTAAAAAGTCTATCTGACACATTTAGTGTCGGTAGGCTTTTTTTATACGGCTTCTGTAGGCCAATCTGGCTACACTTAAATTGTTTTAAGCGTTAGTTAGTATCTATCAAAATATTGTGTTTGAGAGTAGCGTAGTTGGTTTGAAATGGCTAAAATAGAAAGCAGACTAGGTCTTTCAGAAATCAACGGATTGACTAAAAAATGTAATCAGTCATATACAAATGTCAAGTAATTAACGTCGGGCGGACCAGAATTGGCTCAGTGGTGTCATTTATCTTAGTCGTGGGTTTCGACTTAGATAAAGCCCGGCTTTTGAGACCGCTTTTTGGCTCAAAAACGTGGCCACCACGTTCCAGCCAATTCTGGGCCAACCAGAGTGGCAAGCAATATCAATTTACCCATAAGAGAGAGGAGCACCACCAACGTGATTCAAGATTATGATCAGGCTTTGGCATTTATCCATGGCCGTACCAAGTTTAAAAAGATTCCGACCCTTGATCGGATGCGGCGGTTCCTAAAAGAACTAGGTGATCCACAATTAAAGGTCCAAGGGATTCATATTGCCGGTACGAATGGCAAAGGCTCAACGGTCGCGGATTTGCGGGATTTATTGATGGCCGATGGGTTGACGGTGGGGACCTTTACCTCACCGTTTATTACCCGGTTCAATGAACGTATCAGTGTTGATGGTACCCCGATTAGTGACGCTGATTTAGTGGCACTAGTCCAACAGATTGAACCAGTCGTTGCCAAGTTGGATGCTGAATTACCAACGGGCGGACCAACTGAATTTGAAATCATAACGGCGATGATGTTCACTTATTTTGCGACTCAGCCGATCGACGTGGCCGTGATTGAAGTTGGTTTAGGCGGCTTATATGATTCGACGAATGTTTTTACGCCGCAAGTCAGTGTGATTACAACAATTGGTTACGATCATATGCAGATCCTTGGTCATACGTTAACCGCGATTGCGACCCAAAAAGCCGGCATTATTAAGCCAAAAATTCCAGTGGTTGTCGGTAAATTACCCGCTGAAGCGCAAGCAGTGATGGTGGCAACGGCTAAAGACCAGCAAGCGCCGTTACTGACGTTAGGAGTGGATTTCACAACAAAGCTCTTACCACCTAAAGGTTGGCAGGAGCGGTTTAACTTTGATGGGATCAGTCAGCATTTTAAGGACTTAACGACGCCGTTACTAGGCGACTATCAGGTGGACAACGCAGCGGTGGCGATCGCAGCTTACTTGACCTATCATCAATTGCAAGGAACCCCAATCCAAGCCCGGGACGTACGGCAAGGCTTGGCTCAGACGCAATGGCCTGGTCGTTTCGAACGGTTGAACGAGGACCCGTTGATCATGATCGATGGGGCGCACAATGAACCGGCGATGACGGAATTAGCCGCGACTTTAAAGCAACGTTTCGGTCAGCAAACGGTGTACCTAATCTTGGCAGTCTTGGCGGATAAGCAGCATGACCAAATGATTCAAACGCTGGCTAAATTGACGAATGTCCGCTTATTACTAACGCGTTTTGCGGGGCCAAATACACGGCAGGTAACTGATCCAGATATGTTGGAAGCTGAATTGCCAGCCGGAACGTCAGCACCCGTCTTTGATGATTGGCAGTCAGCGTTAGTGCAAGTGACGAGTGAGATGTCGAGTGACGATGTGATCTTGTTGACAGGATCACTTTACTTTATTTCAGATGTGCGGGCATATTTTAAAACGGAAACGGATTAGCTTTACGGAGTTGCCTCTTGAGTAGGGAGGAAACTATCGATGAGTTTATTAGTAACGAGCACGAGTGATAATCAGCTGGATCAGATTCAGCACTTGATCCAACGTTTTTTCGGTGATTTTATGACGCCCAGTGCGGCGGATGAGGCGGCGCAAGCTTTTGAGCAGAGCTATCCGTTAGCACAGATGCATGAGTGGTCGGAACAAGTTAATCCCAATCCGCTTTGGAACAGTTTGTTAATGGCGATTCGCTGCGGACAGCTTTTGCAGCAACAACCGCGGGTCCGATTAGGCCAAATTTATGGTAGCGGGCAGACTGGCGCGCAACTTCAACATGACTTTGCTGGTCTGGGACAAGAACAACTCTTATTATTATGCTTAGATACGAAGAATCAAATTGTGAAACGCCAAGTGATCTTTCAGGGGACGCTGAATGCCTGCCCGGTTCATCCGCGGGAACTTTTTCAGGCGGCCTTACTAACCAATACGGCTCGCGTGGTGATTGCCCATAATCATCCGAGCGGGGACGCGACCCCGTCAAAACGGGATGCGGCTTTTACCAAGCGGCTACAAGACTGTGGTGAGTTATTGGGTATACCACTTTTGGATAGTTTTGTGGTTGGTGAAACCGATTACTTTAGTTTTGCGGAACAAGGGTTGTTGAATTGTAATATCGAATCGTAAAAGAATGTGGTAAAATAACGGGGTTAGGACGGATTAATAATCCGCTTAATCGCGTTTTTTGTTAAATTTTATCTAAGTTAAATAGTGGAACTGTATTTTTTAATAGATTACGGTATGCTAGGATTCAGGCAGATTTTTAATGCCGGGCTATTATGCTATAATACTAACTATTATGACTAATATAAAAAATTAAAATGTTTATGATGAAGGGATGAATGTAGTGTTCGGATTTGGGACAAAGAATATCGGGATCGATCTCGGTACTGCCAACACAATTGTGTACGTTGACGGCAAGGGAATCGTGCTACGGGAACCATCTGTAGTTGCGAAGAACACGAAGACTGGTGAAATCGTATCCGTTGGTTCAGATGCACGGGATATGATTGGGAGAACCCCAGCAAGTATCGTGGCGATTCGACCAATGAAAGATGGGGTCATTGCGGATTACGATACCACCGTTGCTATGATGAAATACTTTATTCAAAAGACATTAGGCCGTTCTAATGGTAAGCCTTATGTCATGGTTTGTGTACCAAGCGGCGTTACTGAAGTCGAAAAACGAGCCGTGATTGATGCGACTCGGGTTGCCGGCGCTCGGGATGCTTATGTCATTGAAGAACCATTTGCTGCAGCGATTGGGGCCGGGTTGCCGGTCATGGATCCAACTGGTAGCATGGTGGTTGATATCGGTGGCGGGACGACCGATGTCGCCACGATTTCCTTAGGTGGGATCGTGTCTAGTCGGTCAATCCGAATGGCTGGGGATAAGATCGATGATTCAATCATCTATCATGTTCGTCAAAAGTTCAACTTACTCATTGGTGAACGGACGGCTGAACAATTAAAGATCGATGTTGGTTCAGCTTCACTTGAAGCTGCTAAAGACATTGAAAGCTCAACCATTCGTGGCCGGGACTTATTATCCGGTTTACCAAAAACAGTTGAAATTTCAGCAGTCGATGTCGCTGAAGCGATTCAAGAAATCGTCTCAGAAATCATTTCGGCAATTAAGGAAACCTTGGAAGAAACTTCACCTGAAATCGCGTCTGACGTGATTGATCATGGGATTGTTTTAACCGGTGGTGGCGCCTTATTAAAGAATCTTTCCGAAGTCATTGCTGATGCGACGAAAGTACCCGTATTTATTGCTAACGAACCCCTTGATTGTGTGGCCGTTGGGACTGGGGAATCACTCAAGAGCATCGATGTTATGAAAAAGCGATAACAGGTGAGCGGGAAGATGACTTCCCGCTTATTTATTGTTAACTAATTGAATTTTCGACCGGGGGTTCAGTATGCAAAAGTTTTTTTCCAACCGTAAATTGGTTATCGTGATCATTGTGTTAATTATCAGTTTCGGCTTGATGAGCGTTTCAGTTGCGGTCCGCAATAAGAAGTCGACCCCGCCATTGCTTCAGCAGTTTGGAAACGATGTCGCCGGCGCTGTTGACCGAGTCATTGCCTGGCCAGTAAATGGCTTGCAAGGGGCTTCTAATTCGGTTTCGGATCTCTTGAATACGTATCAAGAAAACCAAAAGCTAAAGAAGCAAGTTGACCAATTAGCACAAGCTAAAGTTAACGCACAAACCGCAACCGCTGAAAATAAGCAGTTACGTAAAGAATTGAAGTTAAATAACTCTTTGACGGCTTACACAGCAGTGACCGCCAACGTTTTAACGCGGACACCTTCTTCATGGATGAACCAATTGGTGATTTCTAAAGGGGCTACAGCTGGGATTAAGAAAAACATGCCAGTCATGTCACAATCTGGGTTGATTGGTCGGGTGGTTGAAGTTAATCAGACTAATTCTAAGGTTGAATTAATTTCGAGCACGAGTTCGTCAGCCGATAAGTTCGCGATTCAAGTGACGAATAAGGCTGGTAGTACTGTTAATGGGATTGTGACGGGCTACGATAAGAGTACGAATTTAATCGAAATGGGTTCCGTAACGTCTAAGACAAAGATCAAAAAGGGTGACAAGGTTGTCACGAGTGGTTTAGGTGGTGTGACCCCTAAAGGCTTATACGTGGGAACGGTCGCTAAGGTCAAACAAGATGATTATGGGCTGGCTTCCGAAGTTGAGATCACACCAGCAGCTAACTTAACTGACTTAACCGTTGTCACTGTAGCGGTGCAATAAGGGAGGCTAATGATTGTGAGAGTATCACGTTTAAGAATTATCTTCCCAGTCGGGTTATTTTTAGCCTTGTTTTTAGATGGGTCCTTATCAAATGTGTTTGCAGCGCATTTATTTAAATATCCTTATTCTAGTGTCTTGCATTTAGTGTTACTGTGGATTATTTTTGCGGTCTTTTTAGACGACCGCAATGATCTCTCAATCGGCATTTGGTCGGCTTTTGCGGGGCTAGTGTTTGATTGGTACTATACAGGCATCTTGGGTGTCTATATGGTGGCCTTGCCATTAGTAGTTTACTTGAGTCGTCAGATTAAGCCTTGGCTTGATTTGAACTTTTTGACGATGCTGATGGTCTATATTATTAACTTAACGATCGTCGAAGCATTTGTGTATATTTGGTATTTGATTGGTAAAGTAATGACGAGTAATTTAGCCGACTTTGCGGTCTATACATTAGGCCCAACGATTGCCGTCAACTTGGCGTTGTTTGTGATTTTGTATTATCCGGTACGGCAGTTATATCTTAAAGTGAGTTAGTCGGTGGAAAGGAATTCAGACATGCAGCAAAGTGTGGTTTTAAAGGCCAGTAATGATGGCTATGAATTAATCTTTCGGCAAGCCGCCAGTTTCGAGACGATTATGGTCGATTTAAAGACCTTGCTCGATCGGTTGCAAGTTGACAATACGACTAACAAACAGATTGCGTTTGATATTAGTACTGAAGACCGGCTATTGACGGCCGAACAAACGCAACAAGTGACGCAGTTGATTCAGCGTTATTCGTTATTCAGTATCCATAAGCTAGCCGCGGATGTTATCTTGACGGCGGATGCGATGACGATGATCGAACGAGATACCGTTCACCTGATTAATCAGATCATTCGCAATGGCCAAGTCGTGACGATTACTGGAGATGTCCTGTTCTTCGGTAAGATTCATGAAGGTGGGGTCTTGCGGGCAACTGGCAGTATTTTTGTGATGGGTGACGTCGCCGGTGCACTAGAAGCGGGTTATCCTGATCATAATGAGGCCGTCATTGTCAGTGATTTGTCGACGGTCCCACGGGTACGAGTCGGTGAGCTGTTAGAGTTAGTCGATCCGGCCAAAATGGCGACCGGGACAAATGTCGTGTATATCAATGACATTCAGGCTTTAGATTACCAACCTTTAAATCAATTAAAACGAGTACGACCTAAATTATTTATTCAGAATGGAGGACATATTTGATGGGAAAAGCAATTGTCGTCACCTCTGGTAAAGGAGGTGTCGGTAAAACGACGACGACCGCCAACTTAGGGACCGCTTTGGCCTTAATGGGCAAAAAAGTCTGTTTAGTTGACCTTGATATCGGCTTACGCAACTTAGATGTCATCTTAGGTCTCGATAACCGTATTCTCTATGATATTGTGGATGTCGTTGAAAATCGTGCACAATTACGGCAAGCTTTAGTGAAAGATAAGCGTTTTGACGACTTACTTTACTTATTGCCAGCCGCACAGAATGCCGATAAGAATTCATTGAATCCGGATCAAGTGCGGGCAGTGGTTGACGAATTAAAACCGGATTTTGATTATGTCTTATTAGATTGCCCAGCTGGGATCGAACAAGGCTTTATGAATGCGATTGCGGGCGCCGATGCAGCTATTATCGTGTCGACACCAGAAATCTCCGCAATTCGTGATGCTGATCGGGTCGTTGGCTTATTGGAACAATATCCATTAGCTGAAGCCCCTAAATTAGTCATTAATCGGATTCGGCAACGGATGATGCAAGATGGCGAAACCATGGACATTGATGAAATTACCCATCATTTATCCATTGACCTGTTAGGGATCGTCGTGGATGATGATGCGGTTATTCGGACATCCAATAACGGGGAACCGGTTGTGTTGGATCCTAAAAATCCAGCGGCGCAGGGTTACCGTAATATTGCCCGGCGTATCGAAGGCGAAACCGTCCCATTGATGAACATTGAGCATCAAAAGGTCGGCGTTTGGTCGCGAATTACCAGTATTTTTCACCGAAATAAGTAAAAAACGCTTGACGGGTAACCAGTTTTTGGTTATTATGAGAGCAACATTAAAAGACAGAGAACAGAAGAGTAGTTGATTAGACGTTGGGCAGAGAATTGGCGGTGCTGGAAAGCCAGTCGCGTTTAAATGACGAACCACATCTGTGAGTTGAATGGCTGAAATGAGTAAGCTGTTCCGGTTGGCCTCGTTAGCGGCGGAGTTTAGTGATAAACTCGCTGAGTTCAGTTGCGTGAGTAATTGATGAAGATGAGGTGGCACCGCGATATTAATCGTCCTCTTAGGTTTTAGACCTAGGGACGATTTTTTTATTATCACTAAACTCCCTGAGGCAGTAGCTGTGAAGTTGCTGCGAACTGAGGTGGCACCGCGTCGAATCGTCCTCTTGAGATTATGTCTCAAGGGGACTTTTTTGTTGCTGTTAACGAATTTGGGAGGGAACGCTTATGCATTATATTACTGAGATTTTGCCATCATTATTATCCGGCGCCGGCATGACGCTACAAATTTTCTTATGGACGTTAGTGGGGTCGTTACCGTTAGGGTTGATTTTAAGTTTAGGCTTAATTTCGAAGATTAAACCCTTGCAATGGCTAATTAATTTTTATGTTTGGTTGATGCGAGGTACCCCATTATTACTACAATTGATTTTTGTTTTTTACGGCTTGCCACTGATTGGGCTAGTCTTTCCACGATATGAAGCAGCGTTATTTGCCTTTATTTTAAATTACGCAGCTTACTTCGCTGAAATCTTCCGTGGTGGCTTACAATCGATCGATAATGGCCAGTATGAAAGTGCTCGGGTATTGCGGTTGAGTTATGCACAAACCATTCGTAAAATCGTGATTCCACAAGTGGTTAAGATCGTGTTGCCATCGGTTGGTAATGAAGTAATTAACTTGATTAAAGACTCGTCCTTAGTTTACGTCATTGGGTTGGGCGACTTACTACGAGCCGGCAACGTGGCCACAGCACGGGATGTCACCTTAGTCCCATTGGTCTTAGTTGCGGTGCTCTACTTGTTGTTGACTGCCGTCACAACGTTTGTGCTACGGCAGATTGAAAAACGTTACAGTTATTGGAAATAAGGAGGAACGCCGATGTTAGAACTTAAAAATATGACCAAAAGTTTTGGTAACCGTACCATCATTAAAGATTTGAACTTGACGGTTAAAGACGGTGAGATTCTAAGTATCGTCGGGCCTTCTGGGGCTGGGAAGACGACCTTATTGCGTTGCATTACTGGTTTAGAAAAAGTGGATAGTGGTCAATTTCTAGTGGACGGCCAAGCTTTTGATCCTTATACGAACCGGACAAATGACAGTGTGATTGGGGTCGTGTTCCAGAACTTTGAATTATTTCCACATTTAACGGTGTTACAGAACATCACGTTGGCACCCACAATGGTCTTAAAAGAAAGTGCCGCTGATGCTAAAGCTGCTGCGCAACAGTTACTCGACCGCTTGAATCTTGGTGACCACGGTGATCAATACCCTTACCAACTCTCCGGTGGGCAACGACAACGGGTCGCGATTGCGCGGGCTCTAGCAATGAAACCCAATGTTTTATGCTACGACGAACCAACGTCGGCTTTGGACCCGAACTTGCGGCAAGAAGTTGAAAAGTTGATTCTTGGTTTAAAGGCGGATGGCATGACGCAGATCGTGGTTAGCCATGATTTGACCTTTGCAGAAAATATTGCTGATGAGATGTTACACGTTGAACCGAACCAGACCAAATAGGGGGTGGCAGGATGAAGAAACGCTTATTATCATTATTGCTACTCGGCTTAGTCTTAGTCGGTTTGACGACGACACTCAGTGGTTGTGAAAATGTCACCACTCGTGCTGATACCCAAGATACATGGGCCAAAATCAAGCGGCGTGGCACCGTTGTCGTTGGCTTGGATGATAGCTTTGTACCGATGGGGTTTCGGGAAAAGTCCGGTAAATTAGTCGGTTATGATATTGACCTGGCACGCGCAGTGTTTAAGCTGTATGGCGTCAAAGTTAGCTTCCAAACCATTGACTGGTCAATGAATGCGACCGAGCTGCGTAACGGAACGATTGATTTGATTTGGAACGGCTACACGAAGAACCCCCAACGGGAGAAAGTGGTGGCTTTTAGTAATACGTATCTAAAGAATAAGCAAGTCTTGGTTTCGTTAAAGAAGAATCACATTAATTCATTTAACGATATGACGGGTAAAACATTGGGGGTGCAATCAGGTTCTTCTGGCTATGAATCACTGGAAAACAATCCCAAGCTGTTAAAAGATAAGATTGCAAAGAAGACGCCGGTTCAATATGATACCTTCACGAATGCGTTCTTAGACTTGAATGCTGGCCGGATTAAAGGTTTGTTGATTGATAGCGTCTACGCGAACTATTATATCAAGCATGAAGCTAATTCCGCCGCTTATACGGAAACGCAAGGGACGTTCGATTCCGAAGACTTTGCGGTTGGGTTGCGTAAAGGTGATACGACCATGAAAGCCAAGATTAACGCCGGCTTGAAGACGTTAAAGGCGAATGGGACGTTAGCGAAGATTAATAAGAAGTGGTTTGGTAATCAGCAGGTTGAAAACTAAGCGATTTTTATGGTGTTATTCTAGAGATGATCGAAATCTGGAATAACATTTTTATTTATTCGTTTTCAAAGCTTATTTTTAGTAAAGTACAGTGGTTTAGCATATAATACAACCTATAGCAAAATTGCTAATATTAAAGAGGATAGGTATTTGGGGGATGTATAAAATTGATTTTTATGAGGATGTTAGTGGCTATAGTGAATTGAAAGATTTTTTGGAAGAACTTGATAATAGTCATCAGCCAAGTGATCAGGTCTTATTGCGCAAGATTTTTTACCAGATTAGTCGTTTGAGGGCTCTAGGGCCACAGCTTAGGGAGCCGCATTCAAAGTTTTTAAAGGGACTTCGATATCCTTTGATGGAGCTGCGTCCGATACCCGAACGGATTTTTTATGCGACTGGACAAGTGAATCATTATATATTGTTACATCACTATTTAAAACGTCAAAATAGTACAAGTAATCGTGAAGTTAAAAAGGCATTAAAGTTTTTAGAAGATTGGAAACGAAGAGAGGGGTAAGTAATATGACATCTTGGGAAGATTTTAAATCACAGTTAAATTCTATTTCAAAAGATGAAATGATTGTTATTGAGACAATGGCAAACTTAAATGCTGAGCGAATTAAACAAGGAATTTCTCAGAAAGATTTTGCACAGCAAATTGGAATGTCGCAGCCTCAGCTTGCCAAAATTGAACACTTAGACTCGATGCCGTCGTTGGCTACCCTCAATCGATACGCTCATGGTCTTGGTTTAGAAATAAAGCTGTCATTGGAACCTGTTTGATGTTTTGAAAGGGTTCTAACTAAAACCGCACTAACAATTGACATGATGTCAGCTGTTAGCGCGGTTTTGTGTTTAGTTATTTAAAAAATTCATTATACAAGGCAATGACTGCTTGATCAGCATCACGATCGTGTACCCCGAACATAATGGAAATTTCGGAGGCTCCTTGGTTGACCATAATCAACTTAATGTTATTATCAGCTAAAGCCGTGGCGGCGCGAGACATGATCCCGACCCGGTTACGCATGTTTTCACCAACAATCATTAAGATCGAGTAATCGTGTGTGAAGTAGAGCTCGTCAGGATGAACGGCGGCAGAAATTTCAGCCGTTAGTTCCTTTTCCAATTCAGGGGTCAATTGATGTTCATCAAAGATGATCGTCAAGTCATCAATCCCAGATGGCATGTGTTCATAGCTAACGTGATGGTCTTCTAAAATCGTTAAGATTTTACGACCGAAGCCGACTTCTTTGTTTAAGAGATATTTTCGTAAGTATAAGGAACAAAAGCTTGAGGAGCTGGCAATCCCGGTGACCGGATATTTTGTACTTGTCGCCTTAGTCGATTGAATTAAGGTACCGGGTGCTTCGGGATGGTTCGTATTCTTAACGTTCACCGTAATATTGCCTTGAATAGCAGGGATCAAGGCTTCGTCATGGAATACGGAGAAGCCAGCGTAAGAAAGTTCACGCATTTCCCGGAAAGTCATTTCAGCAATTGCGGCTGGCTGTGCGACTAGTGATGGATTGACCGCGTAGATTGCATCAACGTCAGTAAAGTTTTCATAGCGTTCAGCATTGACGCCGCGTGCGATAATCGCACCAGTAATGTCAGAACCACCCCGAGAGAACGTACAGATCTGACCGTTCCGGTTGTAAGCAAAGAATCCTGGGATGACCAAGATTTGGTCGCTATTGGCCCACTTGGCGAGGGCTTGATAACTACTGTCAATAAATTGGGCATCATCAGGTACATCGGTGACGACCATGCCAGCGTCTTTCGGGTCTAGGTAACGGGCGTTTAAGCCGGACTTTTGGAAGACGGCAGCAACAAGTTGTGCGTTGAGCCGTTCACCATGGGCTTTAAAAGCGGCCATTAAGTAGGTATTATCCGCATAAGGTTGTTTTGGCAAGTTGCGAATGATGTCAAAAATGGGTTCAAGTTGGTCATCAGGTACATTAAAGCCATGACCAATTTCGGCATAGCGGTCGATGATCGTGTCCACGATGGCCGTCGTGTCTTGACGGTGAATCGTTTGACGAGCATACTGGATGAGCAAATCAGTCACTTTGGTGTCACCATCAAACCGTTTGCCTGGCGCGGAAACAATCACATATCTCCGTTGGTCGTCGGCTTTGACGATCGACAGTACTTTTTGTAGTTGGGTACTGCTGGCAAGGGAACTGCCACCAAATTTAATTACTTTCACATTAAATCGCTCCTCAATTTATCAATACTGAAAAGAATAGCAGACAAACCGCGAGTTTGCAATGTTAATGTGACCTCATAAGAATCTCATTTTATAACTTTTTCATCAAACTGTGGTCAACTGGAAAATGGTTTATAGGTTGATGCGACGTGTAAAGTTGCGTCAACATAGTCTTTCGCTTATTATTTATACATAGTGCAAGGAGGATGCAATTTGCAAGTTCAGTTAGCAAAAGGGGTTCAATTGACGACCGTTACGAGTCATCAATTCAAAACCAACCAAATTATCGTTAATTTTCGGGCGCCGCTTAAGCGGGACGAAATTACAAAACGAGCGTTATTATCGAATTTATTAGAAACCAGTTCGGCCGATTATCCGGATCAACGGGCGTTAGCCCACGCGTTAGCAGCCATGTTCGGGGCGGCCTTTGGGGCAGGCGTTAGTCGCAAGGGACCAACGCATAGTCTGCAATTAGCCATTACGGTGCCAAATGAACGTTATTTAGCCACTGATCAAGCCTTAACAGCGAGTGCGATTGACTTCTTACAAAAAATTATTTATCGACCATTGGTTAACAATCAGCAATTTGATCAACCAACCTTTGATCGGCAAGTGACGAACTTACAAGCGTCGATTGAATCGTTGGCGGATGATAAACAATACTATGCTGCCCAAAAATTAAATGAGGCGTTATTCGTGGCCGATGCGGCGCAACAAGTGCCGAGCTTTGGAACGGTCGCTGATTTAAGCACCCTGTCAGCGACTGACTTATATGCCTATTATCAGACGGTCTTAGCGACTAACCAGATCGATATTATCGTGATGGGTGATGTCGATGTTGAAGCAGTGACGACGCAATGGCGGCAAGTTGGCTTTACCGACCGACCAACTAGCCAGTTAACGGCCTTTTATCGGCATCAAAATACGGGACACTATGTTGAAACTAGTGAACAGCAAGCCTTGAGTCAAGCTAAGTTGAACTTAGGCTATGATCTGCCGGTCTTTTATCGAGATGATCATTACTATGCGGCCTTAGTGTTCAATGAATTGTTCGGCGGTTCGCCATTGTCAAAACTATTCATGAACGTGCGTGAAAAGGCCAGCTTGGCTTATTACGCTAGCAGTTCATTGGATACGTTCCGCGGCGTTTTGAAAGTGCAAGCCGGGATCGATGGCAAGAATCACGATCAAGTCTTACAAATTATTGACGATCAGTTAACCGCTATTAAAAACGGGGACTTTACCGATGAACTCGTTACTCAGGTGAAGTTAGGGTTGATTAATGATTTTGAATCTAGTTTGGATAGTCAACGGACGTTTGCCATTCAGGCCTTGATTGATGATTTGACGCAACGCCAGGTCAGTGATGACGAGTGGTTGCAACAGATTCAGGCGGTTACCCGTGAACAGATTCAAGCAGTGGCGCAACTTGTCACATTGAATGACGGCTTCTTTTTGAACGGAGGCGCGGCTTAAGATGCAAGTGAAACAATATGAACAATTTAATGAAACAAGTTATCAGACGAAGCTCGATAATGGGCTAACGGTCACGCTCTTACCTAAAGCCGGCTTCCATAAAACTTATGCGGTCTTTACGACTAATTATGGGTCGATTGACAATACCTTTGTGCCTGCTGGTGAGACAGAAATGCGACGTTTTCCGGATGGTATTGCGCACTTCTTGGAACATAAGATGTTTGAAAAGGCGGACCATGATGCGTTTCAAACGTTTGGTAAATATGGGGCTAGCGCCAATGCCTTTACTAGCTTTACGCGGACCAGCTATCTCTTCTCAGCGACGCAACATTTGCGTGAGAATTTAGAGACCTTACTTGATTTTGTCCAAGACCCGTACTTTACACCGGCGACGGTCGAAAAAGAAAAGGGCATTATTGGTCAAGAAATCGAGATGTACAACGATGATCCGAGCTGGCGGTTATACTTTGGCATGATTGGCAACTTATATCCCAATCATCCCTTACAGTATGATATTGCCGGGACCACGGAGTCGATTGCAAAGATTACGGCTGATGATTTGTATGCGGCTTATCGGACCTTCTACCATCCCGAAAACATGACGTTGTTTGTAGTCGGTAAGCTTGACCCTGATGAAGTATTGGACTGGGTCACTAAAAATCAAGCCGCCAAAACGTTTGACACCTTCCAACCGATTGAACGTAAGATTCCAGCTACTGCGACGGATGGTCATGATATTATGCCATATCGGATGATTGATATGCCCGTCAATCGGGCGAAGTCGATTATTGGGGTCAAAGGGTTGGCACCAATTGAAGCTGGTCCAGCTGCGTTGAAGTATCGTGCCGGGGTTAACGTCTTATTAGAATTATTATTTGGCGATACCTCTAAGAACTATTTGCGGTTATATGATGAGGGCATTATTGACGATACCTTTGGTTATGATTTTGAATTACAAAATGGGTTTAATTTTGTCACGTTTAGTGGGGAAACTAACCAACCTGAAAAATTTGATGCCGCGATTATCGCCGTTTTGGAAAACTGGTCCCAAGCCGTTGAGGGGCAAGAAGACCTATTAGCGATGGTGAAAAAGGAAATGATTGGTCGCTGTGTCTTCATGGCAAACTCGCTAGAAGCCATTGCCAATCGTTTTGACCAACGTTTATTTGGCAATACCACGCTGTTTGATGAACCGGCTACGATTGCGAGTCTGACCTTGGATGATGTTAAAACCATCGCCCAACAACTGTTAACCTCACAAGCGATTAGTGAGTATCAGATTCGACCAACTAGCAAGCATTAAAGAAGTTTTAAGTTCATATCACTAGTACCGACACTACGCCGGCTGTGATATACTATGAATCGAAAGATTTTGAAAATAGACTTAGGGTGGAGAAAAAGTCAAATGAGTGAAAATGAAGAAAAAAGTACCATTGGCGCGCGTCTAAAAGCTGCGCGGACAGCCAAAGGATTAACCATTGATGATTTGCAACAGATCACCAAGATTCAAAAGCGGTATTTGATCGCGATTGAAGATGAAGAATTCGATAAGTTACCTGGTGATTTCTACGTGCGGGCGTTTGTGAAGCAATATGCGGACACCGTTGATCTCGATGGGGATGCGTTACTGAAAGAATACAGTGACCAATTACCTGCAACCCATGCGGAAACCTATGTTCAAAATGTCGATGATACGCAACCAACCCGGGCAGCAACTCGGGAACGGCCTAGCAGTCCAACAAGTCGGGTCCGCAACTATTTGCCAACGATTATCATTACAGCAATCGTTGTCTTAATTTTGTTGTTTATCTGGTTTATGGCTGTTCGAACGCATACCGGTTCTAGTTCAGCAACCAGTGCCAGCAGTTCAAGCACACAAGTTTCGAGTTCTAAGCAAACAAGCAGTGCCGCTAGTTCCAAGAAGGCAGCTAGCAGCAGTGCGGCTAAAGCTAGTTCGAAAAAGGCTGCTGACAAGAAGAAGACTAACCAAACGATTAAAGCCGATGGGACTAGTGATACGGCCTACACGTTAACGAACGGGGCTAAGAAGAATAAAGTTGTCTTAAAGGCAACCGGTGCCGCTTGGACGTCTGTCACTACTAACGGGACGCAAACTTGGCAAGGGACGTTGACTGCTAATGGTTCACATACGGTGACGTTGCCAAGCAATGCCTCGACGGTCAAATTCCAATTTGGGAATGCCAAAGCAACCAGTGCAACCATTAATGGCAAAAAGTTTGACTTCAATCCGAAGAACAGCACGAGCCAAGTTCGGACGATTACGTTGACCATTAAATAAACGTTGTAAAGGAGTTATGGCTGTGAATTTACCTAATAAATTAACGGTGTTTCGAATTATTTTGATTCCTGTCTTTCTACTGATTATGGTCTTACCATTGAGTTGGGGCCAAGTGGTCTGGGCTGGTACGACGATTCCAGTGACCCAGATTGTGGCGACCGTGATCTTTGCGGTGGCGTCACTAACCGATTTAGCGGATGGCAAGATTGCACGGCGGCAGCACTTAGTGACGAATTTCGGCAAATTTGCTGATCCGTTAGCTGACAAGATGTTGGTCATGACGGCGTTCATTATCTTGGTTCGCCTAAATATGGCGCCTGATTGGGTTGTGGCGATTATTATGTGCCGGGAATTAGCGGTCACGGGCTTACGCTTATTGATTGTTGAAAATAACGGTGAAGTGATGGCGGCAGCGATGCCTGGGAAAATCAAAACCACCACGCAAATGATTGCGATTATCTTTTTACTCTTGAACAATGTGTTGTTTGCGGCGATTAACGTGCCGTTTGCCAGCATCATGTTATACATCTGTCTCTTCTTCGTGATTTACTCGGGGATTGATTACTTCGTGCAAAATCGCAACGTCTTTTCAGATGGATTTAAATAGCGTTAAAAAAAGTTCTGCCAATTGGTGGAACTTTTTTAGTGCTTGAACAATTTGTTTTCGTATATACTTAACGTAACGCGCAGCAAGTCACAAGGAGATGTCATTCAGCATGCAAGCAGAAATTATTGCCGTTGGGACCGAGATTTTACTCGGTCAGATTACGAACACGAATAGTACCCACATTGCCCAAGGGTTAGCCGAATTAGGGATTGATAGTTACTATCAGACCGTTGTCGGGGATAATCCCGCGCGGTTAGCAACTGTGATTGAGATTGCAGCGCAACGTAACGATTTAGTCATTTTATCAGGGGGCTTAGGACCGACTAAAGATGATTTGACGAAGCAAACACTCGCGAAGTATCTTAATGTACCCTTGGTTGAAGATACAGCCGCGATGCAGGTGATCACGGACCGCTTTGCCCAGACGCACAAAACGATGACCGCCAATAATCGATTGCAGGCCCTATATCCGGCGGGCGCTACCCCCTTAACGAACCATAATGGCTTAGCAGTCGGGGCCTTTTATCAGTCACCTGATTCCGCAGACTTCTTATTGTTACCAGGGCCACCCCGGGAAATGACGATGATGTTTGATACTGAAGCTAAGCCACAATTACAAGCGGCTTATGGTCAACAAGCCCAGATTTATTCACGGGTCTTGCGGTTCTTTGGAATTGGTGAGTCGCAATTGGTGACGGAACTTAAGACCTTGATTGATGATCAGCAAGCCGTGACGATTGCGCCCTATGCCAAGACTAATGAAGTGACGTTACGTTTAAGTGCTCAGGCAGCAACGAAGGCTGAGGCCACTGCAGCTTTAGATACTGTGGAAGCACAGATTAAGGCTAAAGTGGGGGATTATCTGTATGGCTATGGCGATGATAATTCGTTGGTTGCCGTGGTGATTAAGACCATGATAGACCGACAATTAAGCATTACCGGTGCCGAAAGTTTAACGGCCGGGTTGTTTCAAAGTACGATTGGCGGGGTGCCCGGCGTATCAGCAATCTTCCCGGGTGGCTTTGTGACCTATGCCAATACCGCTAAGCATCAATTGGTCAACGTGCCGCAAGCGACAATTGATCATGACGGGGTTGTTTCAGAAGCGACGGCAATTGCCATGGCTGATGGTGCCCGCCAACAGTTAGCTACCGATACGGCCTTAAGTTTCACTGGCGTTGCGGGCCCAGATGCGCTAGAAGGCCAGCCAGCGGGGACCGTTTGGATTGGGCTAGCGTATCGTGATCAGCCGACTGAGGGCCGTTTATACCACTTTGCTGGCGATCGGCAGCGGATTCGGGAGCGTAGTGTGATGGCGGGGCTTGATTGGTTACGCCGCAAATTAGCGGCCGAAGCACCAATTGAAAAATAGCACGAACTTTTGTTCGCTTTTTGCTTGCATTTCTGAAGGTGAACAGCTATGATATTAAGAGTTAAGAGCGAGACCCAAAGGAGGAAATAATTTGGCTGATGCACGGCAAGCAGCACTAGATGCTGCCTTAAAAAAGATTGAAAAGAACTTTGGTAAAGGCTCCATTATGCGAATGGGGGATGCCGCTAATACGGCAATTTCAACCATTTCAAGTGGTTCCTTAGCCTTAGATGACGCGCTTGGTGTTGGCGGGTATCCCCGCGGCCGAATCGTGGAAATCTATGGTCCTGAAAGTTCCGGTAAAACAACCGTTGCGTTGCACGCTGTCGCTGAAGTGCAAAAGCAAGGCGGAACGGCTGCTTATATCGATGCTGAAAATGCTTTGGACCCCGTTTATGCAGAACACTTAGGCGTTAATATTGACGACTTATTGCTCTCGCAACCAGATACTGGTGAACAAGGCTTGGAAATTGCTGATGCCTTAGTTTCCAGTGGGGCGGTCGACATTTTAGTTGTCGATTCAGTGGCGGCATTAGTGCCGCGAGCTGAAATCGAAGGCGAAATGGGTGACGCGCACGTTGGGCTACAAGCACGACTTATGTCACAAGCGCTGCGGAAACTCTCCGGGACGTTGAATAAAACTAAGACGATTGCGTTATTTATTAATCAGATTCGTGAAAAAGTTGGGGTTATGTTTGGTAATCCTGAAACGACTCCTGGTGGTCGGGCTTTGAAGTTCTACGCGACGATTCGTTTGGAAGTTCGGCGGGCAGAACAAATTAAAGATGGTACCGATATTATCGGGAACCGTGTTCGAATTAAAGTGGTCAAGAACAAGGTTGCGCCGCCATTCAAGCGGGCCGAAGTTGATATCATGTACGGTTATGGGATTTCTCAAACCGGTGAATTGGTCGATATGGCTGCGGATAAGGATATCGTTAAGAAGAGTGGGTCTTGGTACTCATACGGCGAAGACCGAATTGGTCAAGGCCGTGAGAATGCGAAGAAATACTTGGCTGATCATCCGGATGTCATGGCAGAGATTCGTCAAAAGGTTCGGGATGCTTATGGCATGGACGGCGCCGATGATGACGAGGCTGATGCAGAGAATACGCCAGCGCCAACGGTTGACGATCCGAGTGAATTAGATTTAGGCGAGACTGAAAAAGATAAATAAATGATTGTTAACGTCCAAAACGGTGGTTTTGGGCGTTTTTATACATATTTTTTGCATAAGTTAAGGGACGTTTGATAGCTAACGATGGGCTTCACATAAGACTTTAAGTTGACACTACTAGTTTCAAACATTAGAATAACAAGTGTGTAAGTAATCAAAATATAACATCTGAAAATTTGTAGTTGATTTTATGTTAACTGGATTTTGGTGATGCGGAGGTGGAAACATGAATGTTTTCGGTATAATCCTCGCAGTCATCGCAATTGTTGTCGGCTATGGGATTGGTTATGTCGTTCGTAAGAATATCCATGAAAAAGAATTGGACGCGGCCAAGCACACAGCTGAGGGTATTATTGCTTCAGCCAAGAAGCAAGCGGAGACTCACAAGAAAGAAAAAGTTCTTGAATCAAAAGAAGAGAGTCACCGTTACCGAACTGAAGTTGAAAACGAGTTAAAGCAACGCCGGAATGAAGTGCAAAAGCAAGAAGACCGGTTGTTACAACGCGAAGAGACTTTGGATCATAAGGAAAATACTTTTGAAAAACGCGAAGATGCTTTAGGCAAAAAGGAAGATAAAATTGCCAACGAGCAAAAACGTGTGGAACAACAGCAACAAAGTGCAGCTTCACTAATCACGCAACGTCAAGCTGAATTAGAAAAGGTCGCCGCCTTATCGCAAGATCAAGCGCGGGAACGGATTTTAACGCAAACGCGGGATCAATTAACGCATGAGCGAGCCGTGATGATCAAAGAAAGTACGGACGAGGTTAAGTCGCAGTCTGAAAAAGAAGCGAAGAACTTAATCGTTCAAGCCATCCAACAAAGTGCCGCGGATATGGTATCCGAAACCACGGTTTCCGTGGTTTCCTTACCGAATGACGACATGAAAGGCCGGATTATCGGTCGTGAAGGTCGGAATATTCGGACCTTAGAGACGTTGACCGGGATCGATTTAATTATCGATGATACTCCGGAAGCCGTCGTTTTGAGTGGCTTTGACCCAATTCGGCGTGAAATCGCTAAAATTGCGTTAGAGAAGTTGATTCAAGACGGTCGGATTCATCCGGCTCGGATTGAAGAAATGGTTGAAAAAGCTCGTAAAGAAATGGACGAAAAGATTCGCGAAACCGGTGAACAAACGGTCTTTGATTTAGGGTTGCACGGGATGCATCCTGACTTGATCAAGTTAGTCGGTCGCTTGAATTATCGGACTAGTTATGGGCAAAATGTTTTAAATCATTCAATTGAAGTTGCGAAGTTGGCGGGCGTTTTGGCCGCTGAACTTGGTGAAGATGTTACTGTCGCGAAACGCGCAGGATTATTACACGATATTGGTAAAGCCGTTGATCACGAGATCGAAGGTTCCCACGTTGAAATTGGCGTGGAATTAACAACGAAGTACAAAGAAAACCCAGTGGTAATCAATACGATTGCGTCACATCATGGTGATGTTGAAGCGAAATCCATTATTGCCGTCTTGGTTGCAACTGCGGATGCGATATCTGCAGCTCGGCCAGGTGCTCGGAGCGAGTCGTTGGAGAATTATATTCATCGACTTGAAAAACTTGAAACGATTGCGAATGCGGAAGATGGCGTTAAGAAGAGTTATGCTATCCAAGCTGGTCGTGAGATTCGGGTTATCGTTAAGCCGAAAGACGTGTCTGATTTACAGGCGACCGTTTTGGCGCACGATATTAAAAAGCAAATCGAAAATGAACTTGAATATCCTGGACACATTAAGGTTACCGTTATTCGGGAAGTTCGAGCAGTTGACTACGCTAAATAAACAAGAGATAAGTTTAGGACTGAAAAGTCTTAGGCTTATTTTTTTACGATTGGTGATCTGGTCAGGGCCGTTAAGTAAAATAATACCAAGCCGGACACCGCATTTTCGGGTGATTAATGCTAAAATAATTGTTATAACAGTCAAACAAGGGAGAACATATGCGAATTTTATTTGTTGGTGATGTCATGGGTAACGTTGGCCAAGACGCCATTGAAACGTACTTACCTAAGCTCAAGCGGCGCTATAAGCCACAAGTCACGATTGTGAATGGTGAAAACGCCACGCGAGGTCGCGGGATTAATCAAGAAGTTTATAAAAATTTCTTAACAGCTGGTGCCGATGTGATTACGATGGGCAATCATACTTGGGATAACAATGAAATTTTTGATTTTATTGGGGACGCGAAGAAGTTAGTCCGCCCGTTGAACTTTCCAGCCGAAACGACTCCGGGTGTCGGTTATACGATCTTAAAGGTTAATGCGGAAAAGTTAGCTGTGATTAACTTGCAAGGTAACGTGTTCATGGGTCAAAACTTAGCGAACCCATTTACCACGGTCAAACCCGTGGTCGATGAATTGCGTCAGCAAACGGCGAATATCTTTATTGATATGCATGCCGAAACCACCAGCGAAAAAGAAGCATTGGCGTGGTATCTAGATGGTCAAGTCAGCGCTGTGGTCGGGACGCACACGCATGTGCAGACGAGTGATAATCGGATCTTACCTGGCGGGACCGCCTTCTTAACGGATGTGGGTTTCACGGGGCCATATAATGGTATCTTAGGGATGACACGTGAAAACGTCATTAGTCGTTTTCTGGATCAGATGCCAACGCGGTTCAATGTGCAAGAAGACAGTCCGGCAGTCTTATCCGGTTGTGTCATTGATTTAGATGGCAAGACTGGTCATGCTAAGAAGATTCAACGGGTCTTAATTAACCCTGATCACCCTTATTTTGACGATTAATTTAGGTCATAGAAAGTAGGAACCAAAGTGTCAACAAAAGCAAAAGAAACGCCAATGATGAAGCAGTATTTTGCAGTTAAAAATCAATATCCCGATGCCTTTTTGTTTTATCGGCTCGGGGATTTCTATGAAATGTTTTTTGATGATGCCATTAAAGGCGCGCAACTTTTAGAATTAACTTTGACGACGCGGAACCATTCCGCCGCCAATCCCATTCCTATGTGTGGGGTGCCACATCGAGCGGTTCAAAATTATATTGATATTTTAGTTGATAAAGGCTATAAGGTCGCTATTTGTGAGCAGATGGAAGATCCTAAACTGGCTAAAGGGATGGTCAAGCGTGAAGTCATCCAGTTGGTCACACCTGGGACGACACTCGAACGTGGGGCGGAACAAGCGAAGTCGAATAACTATTTGACCGCGTTAGTTCAAGCCGCCGGTCAATATGGATTTGCTTACGCCGATCTGTCGACGGGGGAACTCAAAACGAGCTTGTTAACGACTAATGACGCGTTGGTTAATGAATTAACGAGTCTGCAAACTAAGGAAATTGTCGTTGATGAGACAGTACCAACCGAGTTACGCACCCAGATTAAAGCACTCGGCATCTTAATTTCGGAGCAAAATAAGGTTGAACCCCAAGCGGAACTCAGCTATTTAACGCAAGATTTAACGGTCGCTTTAGAGCAGCAAGTGGTTGAACATTTGTTGATGTATATCAACGTGACCCAAAAGCGGAGTCTGGCGCATTTACAAAAGGCAATTGCCTATGAGCCCTCATATTTCTTAAAGCTCGATCATAATTCCAAGTATAATTTGGAATTAATGCGGTCGATTCGGACTGGTAAAAAGCAAGGGACCTTATTGTGGTTGCTAGATGAGACTAAAACGGCGATGGGTGGCCGATTATTAAAGCAATGGCTAGATCGGCCGTTGATCGTGAAAGCTGATATTGAGACGCGACAAAATAAAGTTGCGGCATTATTAGAACATTATTTTGAACGTAGTAATTTACAAGAAGAACTCACCAAAGTTTACGATCTCGAACGGTTAGCTGGCCGGGTCGCATTTGGCAGTGTGAATGGTCGCGATTTGATTCAACTAAAGACGTCCTTACGCCAAGTACCGAAGTTGCGTTATATTTTGGCGGAATTAGATGCTGACGTCTTTAAGGATGAAGTCAGTCGGCTAGATCCCGTGGAAGATGTGGCGGATCTGATCGACCGGGCCATTGTTGACGAAGCACCCTTATCGGTGACCGATGGTGGGGTTATCAAAGATGGCTATGACGAGCAACTCGATAAGTATCGGGATGCCATGAATAATGGGAAAAAGTGGATTGCGGCTTTGGAAGCACAGGAACGCCAAGTGACGGGGATTAAGAACTTAAAGATCGGCTTCAACCGGGTCTTTGGTTACTATATCGAAGTGACGAAAGCCAACTTAGCCCAATTACCAGCGGACCGGTATGAACGGAAGCAAACGTTGACGAACGCTGAACGCTTTAGCACACCAGAGTTAAAAGAACATGAAAGCTTGATATTAGAGGCTGAGAGCCATTCTACACAGTTGGAGTATACCTTATTTACAAAAGTGCGAGAAACGGTTAAAGGGGCGATTAAACGGCTTCAAACGTTAGCTAAGGCCGTTGCTGCGATTGACGTGTTGCAAAGCTTTGCGGTCGTTAGTGAAGACTACCACTTTGTCCGACCAACGCTAACGAAGTCACATGACTTAGAGCTAATTGATGGCCGGCATCCGGTCGTTGAAAAAGTGATGGGTAACCAGAGCTATGTGCCCAATGACGTGAAGATGGCTCCCGATGAGACGGTCATGCTGATTACTGGGCCGAACATGTCTGGTAAAAGTACGTATATGCGACAATTAGCATTAACGGTCATTATGGCGCAGATTGGTTGTTTCGTGCCGGCGAAAAAAGCCCAGTTGCCGATCTTTGATCAAATCTTTACCCGGATTGGGGCGACTGATGATCTGATTTCAGGGCAAAGTACGTTTATGGTCGAAATGCAGGAAGCCAACAATGCGTTGAAGCATGCCACCGCCAATAGTCTGATTTTATTTGATGAAATTGGGCGGGGGACGGCGACTTACGATGGGATGGCGTTAGCCCAAGCTATTATTGAATTTGTGCATAACAATATTCATGCCAAAACATTATTCTCAACGCATTATCATGAATTAACCGCGCTAGATCAAGAATTGGCCGGACTGCAAAACGTCCATGTGGGGGCGACAGAGCAAAATGGTGAGCTGGTCTTCTTGCATAAAGTTGAAGCCGGTGCTGCCGATAAATCTTACGGGGTGCACGTGGCTAAATTAGCTGGCATGCCAGCGGACTTATTAAAGCGCGCCAATAAGATCTTGGCCAGCTTAGAAGAACAAGGGAGTACAGTTTCAACGCAGGTAGCGCCAGTTAGTTCATCCGCAAGTACGCCGGTTGAACCTGCTGAAACGATTGTCCCCGATGAAACGGCGGATAGTGCCCCAGCGGCAGTCGCGGCAACGCCCGCACCAGAAGAACAATTATCGTTATTTGCAGAGCCGACTGTGACTGATACCAAGAGTGAAAAGGTCATTCAACAGTTGAAACAATTGAACTTAATGGCGATGACCCCGATGGACGTGATGAATCAACTCTACAAATGGCAACAAAAGTTAACGAAGTAAGGTTTAAGTGAGAAAGGCTGAACGTGATGAGTAAAATTCATGAATTATCATCCGTATTAGCGGATCAAATTGCCGCGGGCGAAGTGATTGAACGGCCCGCGTCAGTCGTTAAAGAACTGGTTGAAAATGCGTTGGATGCGCATGCCACCCAGATTGATGTGATGGTCGCGGAAGCCGGTATTCAGTCGATTCGAGTGATCGATGATGGTGACGGGATTGCCGAAGACGACGTTTTGATTGCCTTTAAACGACATGCAACGAGTAAAATCACGTCACGAGCTGATCTATTTCGTGTGCAGTCGTTGGGCTTTCGTGGTGAAGCGTTGCCTAGTATTGCGTCTATTGCCGATGTCGTTTTGAATACGAGTAACGGGACGACTGGCACCAGTATTCATTATCGCGGCGGCAAATTATTGAAGCAAGCACCGGCCCCCTTACGTAAAGGGACCGATATTAGTGTGACTGACTTGTTCTTCAACACGCCGGCCCGCTTAAAATACTTGAAGTCAGCGCAAACAGAATTGGCTAATATTTTAGATATCGTTAATCGCTTAGCTTTGAGCTATCCGCAAGTGGCATTTCGGCTCGTTCATAACCATAAAGAATTGCTGAAAACAGCTGGTCGTGGCGACCTGCAGCAAGTTATTGCCGGCATTTACGGCGTGCAAAATGCACGCAAGATGGTCGCCATTACTGGTGAGTCAGATGATTATCAGGTGACGGGTTATGTGGCGTTACCAGAGTTAACCCGTGCGAGTCGCCAGTATATCTCACTTTTGATCAATGGCCGGTTTATCAAGAATCAACAGTTGACCAAAGCAGTGATTAAAGGCTATGGTTCCAAGTTGATGGTCGGTCGTTACCCGATTGCTGTGGTGGCGATTCAAATGGATCCACTTTTGGTCGATGTGAATGTGCATCCAACAAAACAAGAAGTCCGGTTAAGCAGAGAACCCGAGTTGGCGAAACTGATCAGTACCACGATTACGGCACGGTTAGCGAACGTCAATTTGATTCCATCGGCACTGACCAATCTGGGCAGTCATCGGCGGGAACGTTTGAATACGGATCAGTTAGCGATGGATTTAAATGCTGCGTCATCGCAGCATCAACCGTTGCCAGTTGGCCCAGCTTTAACGCGGGCGACACCGGCATCAATGGCAACGCCTGCCGCTGAAGTGACACCTGCACCTGCGACGGCTTCAATGGCCGCCACGCCGGCTAAGTCAGCCGCACATTTAGCGGATCAACAGCCCAGCACGGCGCCTACTGAACCGATTATGATTGCCGCCCGCAATGAGTTAAAGACGCCCATGGTTGCTGAATTTGATGCAAAGTATCAACATGAGACGCCGGCGTTGCCATTTGGACAACCAGCGGCTAAACCGGCTAGGGTGGCGATGCCAGCGGAATCTGCACCGGCTGACGCCACTGAGTCATCGGAGCGCTTTCCAACGTTACGTTATCTAGGTCAGATGCATGGCACTTATTTGTTGGCGGAAGCCGATGATGGCATGTATATCTTGGATCAACATGCGGCCCAAGAACGGATTAACTATGAATATTATCGCCAAGCCATTGGCGAAGTCAGTGCGGACCAACAAAACTTGTTAGTCCCAATCATTCTGGATTATCCCACCAGTGATGTGTTGAAAATTAAAGAGCAGTTGCCGTTACTAGCCGAATTAGGGCTACACTTGGAGCCGTTTGGTGGTAATAGCTTTATTGTCCACGCGCATCCGACTTGGTTTAAGGCGGGACAAGAGGAAGACACGATTAAAGAAATGATTGATTGGGTCTTGAATGATGATAAGTTAACCGTGGCCCAATTTCGGGAGAAAACGGCGATTATGATGTCATGTAAACGTGCCATCAAAGCCAATCATCATTTGGATGATCAACAAGCACGGGCATTGCTTAAAAAGTTACCGACCTGTGAGAATCCCTTTAATTGCCCACACGGCCGGCCGGTGACGGTTCATTTTACGAATTCTGATATGGAAAAGATGTTCAAACGGATTCAAGATAGCCATACGGCGCAAAGTCACAATTAAGATTGCGCGTTGGGCGAGTTAATTAACTAAAAATCAGTTTTATTGTAAAAAGTCTGTTAACGGTGTGTAACTGTTAGCAGACTTTTTGGTTTTGTGTAACTATTAAGTCACAAATTAGCAAAGTTAGGTTAAAGGTTAGTGATGAAGCCCAGTTAACGGCTGAATTCATGGTAAACTACTTTTATACTTATTTTCAGAAATGAATGGGGACTGGTGGGTGACCACCGAAAAAAGAGGGGGGTTCAGTTGACTAAATTACGCAGACTACCGCTATGGGGCTGGTACTCGCTGGGGTTCGTCATCATTGTGACGATGACCTTTGGCAGTTTATTTTTAGCGGGACGGACCTTGATTTGGGAAGTCGACGGAATTGCCCAACACTTTCCAATTTTGGTTGAATTTCAAAAGATCTTACAGCATCCTAGCCAACAAGGGTTATTTAGCTGGTCGTGGAATCTCGGTTTGGGGGCGGATCAACTAACGACCTTTGCGTATTATGTGGTCGGTGATCCGTTTAACTATCTCGTGGCGTTGATCCCACATGCCCAGCTGGAAGCCGGCTACCAGGGCTTGATTTTTCTCCGCTTTTATACGATTGGGCTAGCGTTCTTAGGGTTTAGTGGCCAGTTTAAGTTCAGTCGATTAAGCCGTTTGATTGGGACTTTAACGTATACGTTTACGGCCTACACATTCTATGTCAGTATGCACCATCCCTTTTTCTTATTACCGATGATCTGGTTCCCACTACTATGCTGGGCGATTGAACGGGTCTTGCATGGCCGCGCTTGGTGGCCATTGACCGTGCTGACGGGTATTGTCATTATGAGTAATTTTTATTTTGCTTATTTATTGGCTTTAGGTAGCTTGATTTATGTGGGTATCCGTTATTGGCAATTGATTGCTGAAAAGCAGCCGATACCGGCTTTTAAACAATTATTAGGCCGTTTCTTAGGGGCAGTTAGTTTAGGCGTTGCGATGGCTGGCGTGATCTTAGTACCGACGCTATTAGCAATGCTGCATGCAACGCGGACCAGTTTTGATTTTGCAAACGGGCTGTGGACCTATCCAATTAATTATTACGTTAATCTGCCAAACTGCCTGCTGACCAACGGTGGTGGGGTTCAATATTGGGTTACTTTAGGTTTAAGTGGGATTAGCTGGCTGGGGTTGATTTACAGCTTACGTCACTTTAAACAGTATTTTTATATTAACGTGGTTATTGTCGGCATGGCCATTGGTATCTTGGTGCCCGCTTTTGCGGCGGTCTTCAATGTTTTTTCCTCACCGTCCAATCGCTGGTTATTGATGGCGACCCTCGTCTTTGCCTATGTGACGATGATTTTAGTGGATCAATTGCCAACGTTAACGCGTGACGATTTGAAATGGTTGGCGGGGTTCAGCTTGGGCTTAATTGCCGTTATTTGGGTCGTCAACGGTTTTTATTTAAATATTCGTAAACATGATATTGCCACCTTCTTAGTGATATTGGCATTGGTGATTTTTGTGTTACTACAACGGATCTTTAGCTTGCCACCATGGCAATATCGTGGGCTATTAATGGGGCTGGTGATGCTTAACCTGATGACTAATGGGTTGGGCTGGCTCAGTATTAATACAACTTCCGGCGCTAGTGAACAGATTCGCCGGGGAACGGCGCTGACTTGGGTCAAACACTATTTGGACGATGCGAATACAGGATTGCCCAAAAGTGGGTTTTATCGAACAAACTTAATGCCAAATTACTATACGATTCGTTCAGCCGGTAATAATATTCCGATGGTTTTAGGCACCCATACAGTGGGGTCTTACTTCTCAGTTCAAAGTGCCGCCCTTGGTCAGTTGAGTCAGTCCGTTGGCAATGTGGAATATGCCATGAATGCGCCTTTAGGCAGTTTAAATGAACGGACAACCTTAAATAGTTTGTTAGGGGTCAAGTATTTATTTGCGCGGGCTGATCAACTGACTAATCAGTCAATTCCGGCGGGCTATACTCCGGTTAAATCAGCTAATGGTCAGGTCAAAGTTTATCCGGATAAATTTGTTTATGGCCTGAGTAATCATACCGGAACGGTGATTCTAAAGTCGAACCAGACGTTGCCACTGGTCTATACCCAAGCACAACAGTTCTCTACGGCCGCTTATCAGCAATTATCGCCGGTCGACCGGGAACAAGCTATGCTACAAGGGGCGTTAACGACGACTAAGCTGGCGGGGGTGCCAACCATCACGCCAGTCAAACGTAGTCAACCAGTTGATTATCAAGTACAAGTTGATGACAGTAGTGTTTTGGATACGACTGATAAAGTCATCATTTATCGGATGCAACATGCGGCGGGGACGTCGAATGGCGTTTCTGGTCTCAAAGCCGATGCGACGACGTTAACAACGAAGCAGCGACAAGCTTTGGCGCCGGCAACCAAAATGACGCGGCCGTCAGCGGCGGTTCAGCAGTTAATTAAAACCAATCAAGCCATCGTTGATCGCACGACGACGGCAAATCGGCAACGGTTAACGAGTCTGACAAGTGATGTGCAAGGTAACCAGCTGTCGTATCAGTTAAAAATCAAGCATCCTGAAAAGTATCGGCAGTCAGAATTGTATTTATCGTTGACGGGGATCACTTATGATCGATCTTCGATTGGTCAAAGCTTGCAGACAAGTGATGCTAGCACGGTCTTTAATGCCCGGCCCAATACGAAACTAGATCAAGTTAATCAATTTCGGGATGGCATCAAGGATAGTCTGAGCGCCAGCGGGTACACGTTAACGGCCAAAACCGTTGACAATTCGGTAGATTTCGATCAATTAGGGACAACCAATATGTCTGATTATGAGCAACGGCATGCGGCGGTCTTTAATTTAGGTTATAGCGATCGGTTGCGAAAGACGATTACGCTAGACTTTACCAATATGCAAGGCATTCATTTCAAACATGCCAAGCTGGTCGCAGTCCCATTTGGGGCAACCTATCAATCGGAGACTTCGCGGCTACAGCAGCAGGGCTTAACTAACTTAAAGGTCACTAATAACCAAGTGACTGGTCAGACTAAAACTAGTCAGCGGCCAACTGTTTTGACCACGTCGATTCCATATTCGACGGGCTGGCAATTGCAAGTTGATGGTCGCTCAGTCAAAACACAACAGGTCAATGATGGCTTTGTCGGGGCCCGATTAGCTGCCGGTAAGCACGATATCAAGCTACGTTACCGCACGCCTGGGTTAGTCTTAGGTGGGAGCTTAACCGTATTGAGTTTAGTCGTAACGGCTGTCATTGCTAGTTGGCAAGTTTGGTGGCGCCGACCGCTGCAACGACGGTCACACTAAGTTGACATTAATGAACAAAAAAAGTCGGTATGACTTGGTGGAGACCAGGTCGTACCGACTTTTTTTAAACGCTCATTTTTTAATTTCCATTAATTAAAGCCCGGCTTTCGAGACCGCACTATGGCCCGAAAACGCAGCCACCACGTTCCAGCCGATTCTGGGCCAACTAGAGTGGCAATTTAAACCAACTAGCACCAAGCATATCTGTTTTTAAGTTATCCGATGTTAGCCCAAGCGAATCAAGTGTGCTGGCATCGTCAATGGTTGCTCAAACTTGGCCCATTCCGGTTCCGCAATTAGCATGACTAATGGTGTCGGGGTGGTCGTGAGCCAGGTTTGGCGCGGCGTCACGGTGGCCATCGTTTCCGTAATGTCAGCTAGCACATCGGCATCGGTGATCTGCCACAGCCGGTGGGTCGTTCCTGTTGGATCGGTGACGTCACAGGCTTTAGGAAAATGTCCGACCCAGTCGTCGATTAACATTTCGATGACGGGTTGTTGGGAATATAAAACGGTATTGATGGCGGCCGGGGCCATGGTCGTGACCGTAGCTGGTGTGGTCCAATTGGCGATTAACCGCCACTGATGAATGCCGTGGTTTGTTAGTTCATACCAATAGTAGGCTGGGGCTGTCTGGATCTGTTCATCGGCGGCCGTCCAGTCTGCCGTGGTGCCAGTAGTGATTTTTTCAAGACCGCTAGTTGTGGGTAACACTGCGGTAAAAGGCTTTAATTGCATGATTGTTCAACTCCTCAGAAGATGAGCATAGCATGTCGGTGACTGAATCAGCAAGCTGTAACGATTGTTTTTTATTAAAAATCAAAGGGATTTCGTGACCCTAATCTATTAAGTGACCCGGGTTTTATGGTACAATTTAGCGAGCAAACATACGTTTTATTAAAGGAGTTTATGACTGTGTATGAATATTTATTAGGCCAGATTACGGATGTAACGCCGGCATTCGTCGTGATTGAAGTGGCCGGGATTGGCTATAAGGTCTTAACCGCCAACCCCTATCGGTATGAAGTCGGCGCAACCGCCGTTAAAATGTTTATTCATCAGGCGGTTAGCGATAACGGAATGTCATTATTTGGGTTTTATGATGCCGATGAAAAAGCCTTATTCGAAAAATTATTAAATGTCTCGGGAATCGGGCCGAAGTCAGCCTTGGCAATTTTAGCCAATAATGATCATTCGGGTTTGATTCAAGCCATTAATCAAGGCAATGCCACGTATTTGACGAGTTTTCCAGGGGTCGGTAAGAAGACCGCGCAACAAATCGTGTTAGACTTGAAAGATAAATTAAAAGATTTAAATGTTGACGTGACTGGTCAGACGGCATTGAGTGTTGAGGCACCAGTCGCTGATGGCGCCTTAGCTGATGCACTAGCAGCGTTAGAAGCGCTAGGGTATTCTGCCCGTGATGTGAAGCGGATCACGTCGAAGTTAACGACCTTTGCGACCGCCAATGCCGCGGATACGAATCAATTATTAAGTGAAGGCTTACGATTATTAACGAAGTAGGAGGGATTTAATTGGCCGATGACAACATATTATCCGGTGACAAGACCGATGATGCGGAAGCGTCACTTGAACAGTCGCTACGTCCGCAACTGCTTGCACAGTATATCGGTCAGGATCGGGTTAAACATGAATTAGGGGTCTATATTGAGGCAGCCCGTAAACGTGAAGAATCCCTCGATCACGTCTTACTATATGGGCCGCCAGGTTTAGGGAAGACAACGTTAGCGATGGTGATTGCTAATGAGATGCAGGTTCAGATTCGTACAACTAGTGGTCCGGCCATTGAAAAGCCCGGCGATTTGGTGGCACTCTTGAATGAATTGCAGCCAGGTGATATCTTATTTATTGATGAGATTCATCGACTGCCTAAAATTGTTGAAGAAATGCTGTATTCCGCAATGGAAGATTTCTATGTCGATATTGTGGTTGGTCAAGGACCGACTGCCCATCCGGTGCATTTTCCGTTGCCGCCGTTTACCTTAATTGGGGCTACCACGCGTGCTGGGATGCTGTCGGCGCCGTTACGGGATCGGTTCGGCATTGTTGAACACATGGCTTATTACGAAGTTGATGATTTGGAAGCTATCGTTAAGCGCACTGCTGATATTTTCCAAACGTCGATCAAGCCATCCGGGGCGCATGAAATTGCGCGGCGGTCACGTGGCACGCCACGGATTGCAAACCGCTTGTTTAAACGAATTCGAGATTTTGCCGAAGTCGCGGATCAAAATGCGATTGATGAAGCGATTGTTAGTCGCTCGTTGACTTACTTACGGGTGGATGAGGCTGGTTTGGATGAAACGGATAACAAGCTTTTACGAACTATGCTGGATTATTACGATGGTGGTCCGGTGGGCTTAGCCACGATTGCGGCCAATATCGGGGAAGAAACCGATACGATTGCCGAAGTCGTTGAACCGTATTTGTTACAAATCGGCTACTTAAAGCGGACACAACGCGGTCGAGTCGTCACGATGAAAGGGTATCAACATCTGGGCGTACCTTACCCAGATCAGAAATAAACTAGATTAGAGGTCACAGGAATGAGTTTAACACTTGAAGATTTTGACTATGATTTGCCCCATGAATTAATTGCCCAAACCCCAATTAAGGAACGGGATACGTCGCGGTTATTAGAACTAGACCGTCACACCGGTGAGATGCAAGATAAGCACTTTTACGATATTATCGATCAATTGAATCCCGGCGATGCGGTTGTCATGAATAACTCGCGGGTGATGCCGGCTCGGTTATACGGGGTTAAACCCGAAACTGGCGGCCATGCTGAAGTTTTATTACTGCATAATACCGAAGGCGACGAATGGGAAACGTTAATGAAGCCAGCCAAGCGCGCCCATGTCGGCACAGTCATTTCATTTGGTGATGGCAAGTTGACGGCCACGGTGACAGCTGAAAAAGAAGATGGCATTCGCTTGATTGAATTTCATTATGATGGCATCTTCATGGAAATTCTGGAAAGCTTGGGCGAAACACCATTGCCCCCTTACATCAAAGCCAAGTTGGATGATCCCGACCGTTATCAAACGGTGTACGCGAAGGAAAATGGCTCAGCGGCCGCACCAACTGCCGGTTTACACTGGACGAAGGACTTACTGCAGAAAGTTCAAGACAAGGGCGTTAAGTTAGTCTACTTGACCTTACACGTTGGCTTAGGAACCTTTCGACCAGTGGAAGAAGATAACATTGAAGACCACAAAATGCACAGTGAATTTTATCGATTAGATGCAGATGCTGCGAAGACGCTTAATGACGTTCGCGCTAACGGTGGTCGGATTATCGCGACCGGGACGACTTCGATTCGGACACTTGAAACGATCGGTTCGAAGTTTAATGGTGAGATCAAGCCGGATTCTGGCTGGACCGACATCTTTATTAAACCGGGCTATCAATGGAAAGTCGTGGACGCATTTATTACCAACTTCCATTTGCCAAAATCAACTTTAGTCATGTTAGTGGCCGCCTTTACTGGCCGTGATATGATTTTAAAGGCCTATCAACATGCCATTGACGAAAAGTATCGCTTCTTTAGTTTTGGCGATGCGATGTTTATTCATTAATTAGACAAGTGCGGGAGAAGATCAGACTTAGTGCTGGTCTTCTTTTATTATCCAACCCGTGGGCTAGCCTATGGTCAACGCTAGCTCATGGATAGATTTCGTGCTATCATATTCAAAGCAAAACGGACACTACGGAGGAATTATATGGAACCGGCAATTAAATACCGCTTAATTAAAAAAGAGAAACACACTGGTGCACGGCTCGGTGAGCTGATTACGCCACATGGGACGTTTCCAACACCCATGTTTATGCCAGTCGGCACGCAGGCAAGTGTCAAATCCCTAGCACCCGAAGAACTCGATGCGATGGGGGCTGGCGTGATCTTATCGAATACGTATCACCTCTGGTTACGGCCGGGTGAACAGATTGTTAAAGAAGCTGGCGGGTTACACCAGTTCATGAATTGGAAAAAGGGTATTTTAACTGATTCGGGGGGCTTCCAAGTCTTCTCATTGGCTAAAAACCGTGATATTACTGAAGAAGGGGTCCACTTCAAGGATCATTTGAGTGGTGATCGACGTTTCTTATCACCAGAAAAGGCCATCCAGATTGAAAATGACCTGGGACCCGATATTATGATGAGTTTGGATGAATGTCCACCTTTCTTTGAAAGCTACGATTACGTGCAGAAGTCTGTGGCACGGACGAGTCGCTGGGCTGAACGGGGCTTGAAGGTCCATCAACATCCTGATTATCAAGGCTTATTTGGGATCGTTCAAGGGGCCGGTTTTAAAGATCTGCGGGAACAAAGCGCCAAAGATTTAGTGAGCATGGACTTCCCTGGATATTCTATCGGGGGCTTGTCAGTTGGTGAATCTAAAGCTGAGATGAACCACGTGCTCGACTTTACGACACCATTATTGCCTGAGACGAAACCCCGTTATTTGATGGGTGTCGGGTCAGCTGACGCCTTGATCGACGGGGCCATTCGTGGGGTTGACATGTTTGACTGTGTCTTGCCAACACGGATTGCCCGGAACGGGACTTGTATGACGTCACACGGTCGCTTAGTGGTGAAGAATGCCAAATACGCGCATGACTTTACGCCATTGGATGAAAATTGTGACTGTTACACTTGTCGCAATTACACGCGGGCTTATATTCGGCATTTGATCAAAGCAGATGAAACGTTCGGATTGCGGTTAACTAGTTATCATAACTTATATTTCTTGTTGCACCTGATGAAGCAAGTTCGGCAAGCCATCATGGACGATAACTTACTAGAATTCCGCGAAAACTTTTTCGAAATGTACGGCTTTAACGAGAAAAATGCCAAAAACTTCTAGCAATGCTAGTAATTTTTAGTGTAATTTGTTAAAGTTAAAGATAGTCAAACATAGATTAGGAGCGATTCTTAAATGAACATTTTATTAGGGGCCGGCGTTTTTGGCGGTCAAACCATGTCGATTGTATTCATCGTTGTGATGTTTGCATTCTTATACTTCTTCATGATCCGGCCACAACGGAAACAACAACAACAACACCAAAACATGTTAAGTAAAGTTAAACGCGGCGACAAAGTCACTACGATTGGCCGTTTACATGGTGTCGTTGATGAAGTCAACGAAGCTGAAAAGACAGTTACTTTAGATTGTGACGGTATTTTCTTGGTCTTCGATATGACTGCTTTAGCTAAAGTGACCCCTGCTGATGCTGGCCAAACGGTCGCACCTGCTAGTGGGGCGGCAGCTGAATCTGCTGCCGCGACTAGTACTGACGCTGAAAGTGCCACGAGTGCTGATGCAGAAGTCACTAGTGAAGCTGATAGTGCTGATTCTGAAGCAAAATAATGCCTTAATCATAAGCTTGAGTCCAATTTTGGACTTGGGCTTATTTTTTTAGGCTTAAGTGGTCATTAAAGGAAGGACTGCAGCGTGTTAGCTAGTACTCATGAACCCAAGCACTAGGATTGGAAAGTTAATTGCGCTGATGAGTGGGTCGTTTTTAGTTGAGTTGGTTGATTAAATTGGTGAGTTTACGGTCAGTTAACGCCGGGCGGGCCAGTATTGGCTCAGGGGTGTCGTTTGACTTAGCCGGTGGGTTTCCGGGTTAGTCAAAGCCCGGCTTATGAGACCACTCTTTGGCTCACAAACGTGGCCACCACGTTCCAGCATCACTCCAGGCCAACCAAAGCGGCTATCAACGGCGTTAAAGTTGCCTAATGAACGTATGTTCAGTTATAATTAAAGCTAACGAAACGAATGAAGGGAGTGCTGTGCGATGGCTCAATCGATTATTGAGGCGCCGATTCAAATTGATACTAGTCGAAAAATTATTCATGTGGATATGGATGCCTTTTATGCCTCGATTGAAGAACGCGAGCACGAAGCTTATAAGACCCAGCCACTGGTGATTGCACATGATCCGCGTCAAACGGGTGGGCGGGGCGTCGTTACAACGGCGAACTACGTGGCCCGCAAGTATGGGGTCCATTCCGCGATGCCAGCGCAAAAAGCCTTAGAACTCTGCCCCAAAGCAGTTTTTAAGACGCCCGACTTTCCGTTATATAAGCAAGTTTCAGCCCAAATTCATGAAATTTTCCATGAGTATACCGATAAGATCGAACCGATTGCTTTTGATGAAGCTTATTTGGACGTGACCGAAAACAAGCCGCACATTCGTAGTGCGGTGCAATTGGCGCACCAGTTGCAGCGAGAGATTTGGCATAAGACCCACCTGACGTGTTCGACGGGAATCTCCTATAACAAGTTTATCGCTAAGTTGGCGTCCGATTACCGTAAGCCAGCTGGAGTGACGATTGTGTTGCCACAAGACGCAGAAGCCTTTTTATTACGCGAACCGATTGAAAAGTTTCGCGGTGTTGGGAAGAAGACCGTCCCTAAGATGCATGATTTAGGGATCTTGACAGGGGCGGAGCTTTATCAGCGGACTGAAATGGATTTGATTCAACATTTTGGTAAGCTGGGCTATATCTTGTACCGCCGTGTGCGGGGAAGTGACGATCGGCCAGTCGAGTATTTGCGAGAACGGAAGTCAATTGGTAAGGAGCGGACGTTTGGGCCATTTCTGCAAACTCAAACGGAAGTTAATACGCATTTAAAAACGATTGCCAACTTAGTCAGTACGACGATGCAAGATCATCAACGGCATGGCAAAACATTAGTCTTAAAATTACGCTATGGGGACTTTGTGACGATTACCAAACGCCGGACTTTTAGTGAGTTTTTGCCAAATGATCCGGTTATTTTGGATCAATATGCTGAAGAAATTTTCGATGAAGTTGTCGACAGTCATTTTGACACCGGGATTCGGTTATTAGGGATTACTTTGACGGGCTTAGCGCCGTTAGCTTTTGAAAACTTAACGTTACCCTTATATCCGCACGATAACTAATTCATTTGGCGTTCAGCTAAAACTTCGGTATACTAGGGTACTATGGCAGTTTTAAGCCATCAGCAAATCTTGAACAAACAGGAAGGACTATTATGACCGTCCAAACAGAAATTTTAAATTTAATCAAACAAGCAAAAACGATTATCATTCAACGCCATCAACGCCCTGATCCCGATGCGATTGGGAGTCAATTAGGGTTGGCCGAAATTATTAAAGCGAGCTTTCCAGATAAAAAGGTCTTAGCACCTGGAAAACAATACCATGGCTTTGACTGGTTAGGCCAGATGGATACCGTAACGGAAGCCGATTATCAAGATGCTTTAGTCATGGTGTTAGATACCGCTAATCAACCACGGATTGATGGGGAATTCTATCAAGCTGGGAATGCATTGGTCAAAATTGACCATCATCCTAATGACGATGCCTTCGGTGATCCCCAATGGGTCGATGTCGATGCATCTAGTACCAGTGAATTGATCTATCAATTCTATGCGGCTTTCAAGTCAGAATTGACCTTAACGGCCGATGCGGCGAAGTTGCTGTATGCCGGGATTGTTGGGGATACCGGTCGTTTCTTATATGATGCGACTAAGCCAAGTACGTTGCGGGCTGCGGCAGCTTTAATGGAAGCTGGCGCCGATGCCACGGCCGTTAACCGGATTGAAGATACGATTACCTTGCCGGTTGCCCGATTGTCGGCCTATGTCTATGAACATTTGACCCAATTAGACTCAGGGGCCGCGTATGTTATCTTGACCAACGACATCATGGACTCGTTTGAAATTGGGGATGCCAGCACGGCTGGCGTTGTGCCATTACCTGGCCGCATTGATACGGTCAAGTCATGGGCCATCTTTGTTCAACAAAAGGAAGGCGACTTCCGGATTCGGCTACGTTCAAAAGGCCCATCGATCAACGGCGTTGCCAAGTTGCATGGCGGTGGCGGCCATCCCATGGCAAGTGGGGCCAAAGCTAAAGACCAGGCCGAAATTGAAACGGTCGTACGTGAACTCGACCAAGTTGCCCGGGATTACGAGAAAGAGGTTTAATAATGACCGCAAGTTTTAATGATTTTAAGTTACAACCATTTATTATGCAGGCGTTGCAAGAGATTAACTTCCGCAAGCCAACAACTGTGCAAGAAAAATTAATTCCAGTAATTGCGGCTGGCCGGAGTGTCATTGGTCAATCTGCCACTGGGAGTGGGAAGACGCATACGTTCCTATTACCGATGATTAACCAATTGAATGCAGATGAACGTCGCGTACAAGCTGTGATCACCACGCCAAGCCGTGAATTAGCCTACCAGATTCAAGCCGCGGCGAAGCAATTAGTCCAACATAGCCCTAAAGCGATTCATATTGGGTTATACGTTGGTGGGACGGATAAGCAAGAACAAGTCACGAAGTTAAATCGGCACCAGCCGCAATTGGTTATTGGGACCCCAGGGCGGATTTTAGACTTGATTCGCGCCCAAGCGTTGAATATTCATACGGCTACCCAATTAGTTGTCGATGAAGCTGATATGACGTTAGACTTAGGCTTCTTAAATGTCGTTGACCAGATTGCCGGGCGGATGCCAGCGGACTTACAAATGTTAGTCTTCTCAGCAACAATGCCACAAAAATTGACGCCATTTTTGAAGAAGTATATGAATAATCCAGTGATGGAAGAAATTCCAGTGGAATCGGTGATTAGTCCAACCATTGATAACTGGTTGATTTCGACCAAGAGTCATGATAAGAACAGTATCATTTATCGTTTATTGACGATTGGGGAACCTTATTTGGTCTTGATCTTTGCCAATACCAAGGAACGGGTCCAACAAATCGCCCATTACTTGAAGGGGCAAGGCTTAACGGTGGCGATGATCCATGGTGATATCAAACCACGGGAACGCAAACGGGTCATGCGTGATGTCCAAAACTTGAAGTATCAATTTGTGGTGGCGACTGATTTAGCCTCACGTGGGATTGATATTGAAGGGGTTTCACACGTCATTAATGATGATATTCCAACTGATTTGGAATTCTTTATTCATCGGGTTGGTCGGACTGGCCGTAACGGGATGCCGGGGACGGCGATCACGCTTTATAGCCCTGGTGAAGAAGACAAGGTCAGTGCCGTTGAAGCCTTAGGGATTAAGTTCAAGCCCAAAGCCATTCGCGATGGCGAAATCGTGGATAGTTATGACCGGAACCGGCGTGACAAACGGAAACAACATCAAGACAAGCTCGATCCAAGTTTGATTAGTTACGTGAAGAATGCCAAGAAGAAAGTCAAACCAGGTTACAAACGCCGGATTCGGACTAAGATTTCTGATAAGGCCCGGATGGATCGGCGGATTGAGCAACGGGCTTCAGCTCGTAAAGCGCGTAAAGACCGGAAAGGTTAAGTTAACGCGCGTTAGCGGTTGACAATGTCCCTTAATTTTTCTATACTTTGCAGAGTAAGGATATATTTTATCGGCATATCAGTTCAGAAACACTTTGGTCGCTGTGAAAAGTGCGGTGTCGATAAAATGCTACCGAATGATTCAATGACTGGCTAACCAGTCCGTGTCTCAGCGTTAATGAGCTTAAGAGGTAAACGAACACATCGTTGCAAGTAAAGTGGTACCGCGTTAACAGCGTCTTTACTAGCAACGGTGTTTTTTTGCCTTAAAACGACAGTTTAGAAAGGGTGCCATAGGTTACATGAAAAAATTAAGCAGTAGTGAAATTCGGCAGATGTACTTGGACTTTTTCCACGAAAAAGGCCATACCATCGTGCCCAGTGCGTCATTAGTTCCAGTCGATGATCCAACGTTATTGTGGATCAACTCTGGGGTTGCCACGATGAAGAAGTATTTTGATGGCTCCGTTGTGCCTGATAATCCACGAATGACCAGCTCGCAAAAGAGTATTCGGACCAACGATATTGAAAATGTTGGGCGGACTGCTCGGCATCATACGTTATTTGAAATGCTCGGGAACTTCTCAGTGGGCGATTACTTCAAGAAAGAAGCCATTGCTTGGGCTTGGGAACTATTGACCTCACCAAAATGGTTTGGCTGGGATCCTGAAAAGCTCTATATGACGGTCTACCCTAAAGATACCGATGCTATCAAAGAATGGGAAGCCACTGGGGTTAAACCGGATCATATTATTAAGGTTGAAGATAACTTCTGGGATATCGGTCAAGGGCCTTCTGGGCCAGATTCCGAAATCTTCTACGATCGTGGTGAAAGCTTCAATAACTTGGCTGACGACGATCCTGAGAATTATCCTGGCGGGGAAAATGAACGTTATTTGGAAGTTTGGAACATTGTGTTCTCACAATTCAACCATACGCCGGAAGGCACTTACGAACCGCTACCGCGGAAAAACATTGATACGGGGATGGGCCTCGAACGGGTCGTTTCGATTTTCCAAAATGCGCCAACTAACTTTGAAACCGACCTATTCTTACCAATTATCCATAAGACAGAGGAATTAAGTGCTGGTAAGCATTATGGCGACAACGCGCAAGACGATGTGTCCTTTAAAGTTATTGCTGATCATGCCCGGACGATTACTTTTGCCATTAGTGATGGCGCTTTACCGTCAAACGAAGGCCGTGGCTATGTGATTCGGCGCTTGATTCGGCGGGCTATTTTACATGGGCAAAAGTTGGGCTTAAAGGATGCTTTCTTAGACCAATTAGTGCCAATCGTTGGGGAAATCATGAAGTCCCATTATCCGGATGTCTTGAAGAATGCCGATTACGTGGCCAAAATTGTCAGTTCTGAGGAAAGTCGTTTCAACGAAACCTTGAATGATGGCCTAAGCTTATTGAACCAATTGATTGCGGATACGAAGCAAGCTGGTCAAGATACGTTGCCAGGTGTGGATGCGTTCAAGTTGTATGATACGTACGGCTTCCCATTCGAATTAACGAAGGAATATGCGGGTGATGAAGGCTTAAAGGTCGATGAACCTGGCTTTGAAGTTGAGATGAAAGCCCAACGTGACCGGGCCCGGAATGCTCGGAGTAATGCCAAATCAATGGGCGTACAACGAAGCTTGTTAATCAACTTAAAAACGCCGAGTGACTACGTGGGCTACGATGAATTGACCGACGTGCAAGGCGTTTTAAACGATATTATCGTTGATGAAAAGTTGGTTGATGATGTGACGAGCGGAACGGCTGAAATGATCTTCAGCAAGACCCCATTCTATGCCGAAATGGGTGGTCAAGTGGCTGACCGTGGTGTCATTTTGGATGCCGATGGTCAAACGGTCGCTAAAGTGACTGACGTGCAAAATGCGCCAAATAAGCAGCATTTGCATACGGTTGAAGTCTTAAAGCCAATGCATAAAGACGCTACTTACACCTTAAACGTTGACTTAGCCTTTCATGCGAAGGTTGAAAAGAACCATACAGCAACCCACTTGTTGGATCAAGCCTTACGCGATGTGTTAGGACCCCATACGCAACAAGCCGGCTCATTAGTTGAACCTGACTACTTGCGGTTTGACTTTACGCACTTTGGTCAAGTGACCGATGACGAATTGGCGAAAGTTGAACAGATTGTGAATGATAAGATCTGGGCAGCTTTGCCAGTTAGTGCCATCCAAACTGACCAAGAAACCGGTCATAAGATGGGCGCGATTGCGGTCTTCACGCAGAAATACGGGAAGATTGTCCGGGTCGTTTCGATTGGCGATTACTCAATCGAATTCGATGGCGGGACCCACGTTAAGAACAGTAGCGAACTCGGGCTCTTTAAGATTGTTTCTGAAGCCGGGGTCGGCGCGGGTGTTCGGCGGATTGAAGCCGTTACCTCTAAGGAAGCCTTCGAATTATTATCACATGAAGAAAACTGGTTAAAGACGATTGCGGCGCAAGTTAAAGCACCAAAATTAGCTGAAACTACTGCTCGGGTTAGCCAACTCCAAGCAGACTTGAAAGCGGCCCAACAAAAAGCGGCCAGCTTAGAAAGCAAGTTAGCGAGTCAACAAGCGGGCGCCGTTTTCGAAAATGTGGCTGATATTAATGGGACGACCTTAATTGCCGCCGCCGTTCAAGTTTCGGGCATGGATCAATTGCGGCAATTGGCCGACACTTGGAAGACCAAGCAATATTCAGATGTGCTAGTGCTTGGCGCTGTCGTCGGCGATAAGGTTAACTTATTAGTTGCGGTTAGTGATGATAAAGTTAAGGCCGGCATTAAAGCTGGTGACTTGATCAAAGCGATTGCCCCTCAAGTTGGTGGCGGCGGTGGCGGTCGGCCAACCTTAGCTCAAGCTGGTGGGAAGAAGCCCGCTGGGTTGCCAGCCGCATTAAAAGCAGCGCATACTTGGTTAGCTGAAAAGTAGGTTATCAGTTGCGTCCCTTTATTACGAATGTGTTACATCAAAGTGGATTGATTGTACTTCATATAAGCATTTAGTAGAATAGACTAGAAGCGGAAACTAGCGGGAGGTGCTTTTTTATGAGTACGTTAGACAAAACAATGTATTTTAACTTCGATAATGACAACGTTAAGGATGTCCATGACACGTTAACGACAGTCTATGAAGCGCTACAAGAAAAGGGGTACAACCCGATTAACCAGATTGTGGGTTACTTACTATCTGGAGACCCGGCGTATATCCCACGTTTAAAGGATGCTCGGAATTTAATTCGTAAGCACCAGCGTGACGAAATTATTGAAGAACTTGTCAAGTCCTATTTGAAGGCAGATAAGGATGTTAATGCATGAAGTTAATGGGGTTGGATGTTGGTTCCAGAACAGTCGGCGTAGCGATTAGTGACGTATTCGGCTGGACAGCGCAAGGCGTTGAAATTATTCGCATCAATGAAGATGAAGAAGAATTCGGCTTAGACCGCGTTGCCGAGCTGGTTAAAGAACATGATGCCGGTGGCTTTGTCCTCGGATTGCCTAAGAATATGAACAATAGCTTGGGTCCGCGGGCAGAGGCTTCTAAGCATTATGGCGACTTACTGACGGAACGGTTCCATTTACCGATTGACTTTGAAGACGAACGTTTGACAACGGTTGAAGCTGAACGAATGCTCGTGGAAGAAGCGAATACGTCCCGAAAGAAACGCAAAAAGGTGATCGATAAGTTAGCAGCAAGCCTGATCTTGCAAAACTACTTGGATCGCCACGGCAAACTCACACAAGGATAGCGAGGAACTAATCAATGAGTCAAAAACCAAATAAAAAAGATGACGTGATCACCTTAGTTGATGATGACGGCAATGAAACCTTATTTAACATTTTATTTACGTTCGATTCTGAAGACTTCGGTCATTCATATATCTTAATTTACCCAGCTGACGCCGCTGCGGACGAAGAAGTAGACATTCAAGCCTACATCTTCGATCCCGATGATGGTGACAACGGTGAATTGAAGTTGATCGAATCCGATGATGAATGGGATATGGTTGAACAAGTCTTGAATACCTTCTTAGCCGATGATGGCGGGATGCAGTAATTCACGGACTTCATAAAAGCGCGATCTGACCAACTGGTTAGGTCGCGCTTTTTGTGTGGGTCAAAATAATTGAAAAGAAAGTTAACAAATGAATTCTTGTTTATGCTAAGCTTATTGATAGATTATAAAAAAATGAAATGCCTAAGTGACGGATTGGGGGATGCGTTGGGGTCGGGTATCAAGAGGTGCAGGTCTTGAAAGTAAAACGACAGTTAAAGTGGCAAATGTGGGTAATTGGTGTGGTGATCGCAGCTGTGGTTGGCGGCGGAGCGGTCTGGCTGTGGCAAAATCCGCAAAGTCAGGCGAGTCAAAAAACGGCCAAGCAAACAGTGATCGCGAGTCATCCTAAAGATACTAAGATGGCCAAAAAAGTACGCCCAGTAAGCTTACAACATCGTTTGACGCATCGCTGGCAAACAGCCGTGCCGACTAAGCACCCTAAAGTTGATGTGGCGGTATTTGCGCCAACGACCAGGCAGACTTACCACTATACGAACCAAAGCCAGCCGACGACGTATTGTGCGGCTAGTACGATTAAAGTGGGCATCTTGGTGCAATTGCTACATCAACGTGACCAAGGTGTCGTGACGTTGTCGGGCAATGACCAGCAACAAGCGGCGCAGATGATTCAACAAAGTGATAACGATTCTGCCGATTATTTGTTATTTGACCGTTTAGGTGGCAGTGCGGCCTTGGTCAGCTTGTATCAAAATCTGGGCATGACCCATAGCCACGCTGCGCCGGTTAACTGGGGTTTGTCGACGACAACGGCAGCTGATCAGTTGCAATTGTTGAAAGTGATCTTTTATCCGAATCATTATCTGTCTTCCGCATCGCGTCGATATGCGCAACGTTTGATGGGGACGGTGGCAAGTGATCAAGCTTGGGGTGTCTCGAAAGGCGCCCAGCATTTTGAGCTAAAAAACGGCTGGTTGGATGCTGACGATGCCGGTCATTGGGCCGTGAATAGCGTGGGGCATGTGGTTGAGTCTAAGGGTGCGCGCCAGGGATACTTGATGGCAATTTATACGAACGATGATTCTGATGAAACTAGTGGGATTCGATTGGTTAATCGGATTGCACAGGCGACGAATGTTGAATTAGGTAAATAGGGAATAGTAATGTGTGTTGGATTAAATGGTGTGATGAGTTATTTTTGGAGGGATTTTATGATGAAGAGCAAGCTAATTTTACGGGTTGGATTGATGGCAGCGTTAGTGTTGTTAGTTGGGATGCCAATGACGACAACAAGCGCACAAGCAGCTAGTCACAAGATGACAAGTATACCGAAAGCTTTACGGGGGACTTGGTATTATCGTGATAGTGATCATTATCAACATAAAACAGTCATCGCAAAAAAGACGGTTAAGCTCACGACTTGGTATCGTGGCAAGTCACAAGGTATCACACGGGTTGCGTTAACAACTAATTTTAACAAAGCTAATGCGGTGATTCTTGAACGGCACCAGCATGGTTGGTATACGATGGACTGGACACAAAGTAACATGGCAATGAATTACAAACGTGGCGCTTATAAGGTAAACGGCAAGTCACGGGTGGCTTTGTATACGGGTAGTATTGGGGTTGGCTATGCGCCGAAAAAAGTTAAGTTTAATATGGCGATGCATCAGAAGGCCAAACGGGTTTACACTAAGAAAGTTAGTATTAAAGGGATTCGGTAGTTAATAGCGGCGGGTTATAGACGCGGCTAGTAAAAGTCAGCTTGGAAAGTAGCTATTTTCCAAGCTGACTTTTTTTACGTAATCTGACTTAATTTGATTGATCTGATAGACAATTTAATAGTGATTGATAGTGGCAGGTTGAAATTTATTTTAACCTGCTTTTTAGTGGCTTCAAGCCTGATTAGTTATAAGAACCGAATACAAAAATAGTTTTAGATTATAAAGCAATAGTGAGCTTTGCTATAAAAAATCTATTTTTAAATGTTAAATAAATTTTGAAGTTACCCTTTTTATTGATTGTGCTGTTATAACGAGTTAATAGATTGAATTATGAAAACAGGCGGACTTTGTTTCAAAATTAGTTAAAAGACTTGATACAAAAATATTCATGTTAATTATTTATGTCAACTAACCAGGGTTACTTGAGACACAAAAAAAGTTTATATTTAATCAATTTGGACCAATTTAGGACTTGCACAAATCAATTTTTAAATATAAAAAAACTGCTAAAAGGCTTGAAACTCGCTGATTGACATGGCTTTGAGAATTTGGTTTAGTATAACTTGAAATAAAAAAGTAGACTAGAAATTAATGGTGATTATAGGTGCAAGCAAATTGCTTATTTATTATTTGAAATGTACATACCTGGAAAGAAACTACTAAACGTTTTCTGAAAGTCGTTTTGATTAGTCTGTAGTCACTTTTAAATCAAATAATTTGGTCGGTTGGAACTTACAGTAATTGAGTGGAGCGTGAGTAATGGATCAAGCAGTAAATTTCACTTTCTTTATCAGGTTTGTCCGTAAATATTGGCGGGGGATTCTATTGTGGACTATCGGGGGACTCTTGGTTGCTGGTGGATTGGCTTTTTATGTCGTCACACCTAAGTATAAAGCTAGCGTTCAGATTTTAGTTAGTCGCCATGCGCAGGATGCAGCGACTCAATACGCGACGCAGCAAGCGGATGTCCAGATGATTACGACTTATAAAGAGTTAATTACGAATCAGGTTATTTTAAAGCCGGTCCAAGAAGTTTTGGCGGCTGGGTCTGATTATGATGGAACTTTAGGGCTATTAAAAAAAGAAGTTAGTGTTACGAGTAATCAAAATTCGCAGGTCTTTTCAATTGATGTCTTGGATGCGGACCCACAACGCGGGGCTAAGATTGCTAATCAGATTGCGCAAACTTTTAAAGATCGTGTTAAGGATATTATCAAGGTTAATAATGTCACGATTGTTTCGACGGCGACTCCAGCCCAAAGTGCCGTCTCACCGCGTCGATTAGTGTACTTAGCTGCTGGTCTGTTAATTGGTGGATTATTGGGGTTATTTTATGCGGGTATGCGGGCGTTAACTGACCGATGCATTCATAGTAGTTATGACTTAACCAATGAATTGAAATTGAACAATCTAGGGCAAGTTAATCATCAAACAAAACATTTACACGTTGATAAGCAGCTCAGACACTTACAATCTAAGCAAACTAGCAACCTGGACGTTCATCGAACTCCCAAACGTATTTAGGAGGACCTTATGTTTAAACGAAAGACGAAAAATGCGACGACTGCCATTGATTTAACGACGATTAATGAACCCAGTTCGGTGATTACTGAGCAAATCAAGACCTTGCGAACGAATATTAATTTTGCTTCCACTGACCGTGATTTGAACACTGTTATGGTGACATCAGCAACTTTGGGTGAGGGTAAATCGACTATTAGTGCCAATCTAGCCATTGAGTACGCCAATGAAGGGTTGAAAGTACTACTGGTTGATGCTGATTTACGGCGGCCAACGGTGCATAAAACTTTTGGGATTACTAATCAGAGAGGGCTTAGCTCTTGGTTAGGTCATCAAATTAAGGATATTAATCAGGCTATTCAGCCGGCAGTTGGCAATCTATATGTATTACCTAGTGGTCCAAAGCCACCGAATCCCGCTGAGTTACTGGGTAGTGAACTGATGACGTCGTTCTTAGCCGCAGCTGGTGAAAAGTTTGGCATTGTCATTGTTGATGCACCGCCAATTTTGCCAGTTACGGATTCACAGTTATTAGCAAATAAAGTGGATGGGACGGTCTTGGTTGTTCGTCAAAATATGACGCAAAAAGCCGTTGCTCGTGAAGCAGTCGCGGCTTTGGAACGGTCACATGCGGTCATTTTAGGCGCGGTTTTAAATGATGTTCAAAGCAAACAGTCATCGAATAAATATTATCGATATAGTGGTGGTTATGAATTTAAGTCAGATTAGTTGAATCGGGGAGTATCAGTTTTTAGCTGAATGTAGCTTACATTAGCTACGGTATGATACATAACGCAGTAATTAATTGTAATAAAATGATTTGTCTGTAATAAATTGATTAGCATTATTCAAACAATGGTTGATTAGTTATTAATTTAACTTGAACTTAACCCTAAAGAAAAGTTGGCTAGACTTTTAAGAATGACATCTTGATTGAGTCCTATATAACGTTTGGTGACGGCTTCACTAGAATGGTTGAAGATCATCATTAATGTGGCGATATCGTGGGTTTCTTGGTAATAGTGATAACCAAACGTTTTTCGAAGTGTATGGGTTCCAATGTCCTGGCGATGCATTTTACGCGCAATTGTCTGGAACACTTTATAAATTGCATTGACGCTAAGTGGACGTGTCGTATCTTTTCCGGTAAATAAGTAGTCGGATTCGTTTAAATCGACGATGTAGTTGTTAATTTGAGACCGTAGTTTAGCTAGGAGAACTAGTCGTCGTTTCTTTGTTTTCTTCTCAATAATAACGATCAGGTCATCATTTTTAACTTGACCGACCGTCAAACCTAAAATATCACTCATACGTAGTCCTGTATTTAATCCAATCAAAATCAGTAACTGATTTCTTGCGCCATGAGTACCAGTCATAGCCAGATGTAAAAAAGTGTCTATATCTTGGCTTGTACGTAATGGTTCTACATTGTATTGCATTTAAAATGCCTGCTTTCAAATTTAATGCTAAATAAAGTGATATCAACACTTAAATTTTATATGATATGAAAAGTTTATCAAGAGAAACTAAATTTCTTTAATTTTATTTTAACGCCGATCTCAGTAAAACAAAACGGCACTATTTTGAAAAAAATAATGCCGTTTTATAAATAAATCTATATTCAAACCTACCATGAATGTGATGTTTGTCAATATAGAATCATAAAATTGTTATAGAACTGTCATATTTCGTCCCATTTTATTTGGAGTAAGCCTTTAACTAACAGCAAAATACTTATTATGGAACGATTCTTTTCAAAAAAGTGACATTAATACTTAATATATGTATCAGTTAAATCTGTTAAGTGTCGTTTAAAGAAACTGAGTGGAGCGTGAATGATGGATCAGGCAGTGAGTTTTACTTTTTTTGTTCGATTAGTTCGAAAGTATTGGCGCGGCATCATACTGTGGACCATCGCAGGGGTATTAGTTGCCGGTAGTTTAGCTTTCTTTGTAGTAACGCCGAAGTATAAAGCGAGTGTTCAGATATTAGTCAGTCGCCATAGCGAAAATGCTGCGACTCAGTATGCAACTCAACAGGCGGATGTTCAGATGATCACCACTTATAAGGAATTGATTACGAACCAGGTGATTTTGAAGCCTACCCAGCGAGCTTTAGCTAAACGTAAAGGTTATGACGGTACGTTAGGAATGTTAAAAAACGAGGTTAGTGTTTCTAGTACACAGAATTCGCAAGTCTTTTCCATTGATGTGTTAGATTCCCATCCACGACAGGCTGCGATGATTGCTAATCAAATAGCCCAGACATTTAAAAAGCGAGTAAAAGAAATTATTAAAGTCAATAATGTGACAATTGTATCTGCGGCGGTTCCGGCTACTAATGCTGTTTCACCACGAAAACCAGTTTATTTGGCAGCGGGGCTAGTTGCTGGTTTATTATTGGGCTTTTTCTACGCCAGCATCAGGATGCTAACGGATCGGCGGGTCCATGATAGTGACTTTTTGACGGATGAACTTGGTTTGACGAATCTTGGTCAAGTCAATCATCAGCATCATCATCGGCACCATGATCAGATTGAAAATATACAGACGAGCCAAAATTCACGAAAAAAACGTGAACATCATCATGAGTCAGCTGAAAGGCGGGTGTGATTTCAGATGTTTAAACGAAAAAAGACAACATTAACGGCACCAATTAATTTAACAACAATTAATGATCCAAGTTCTGTCATAACAGAACAGATTAAGACGTTACGAACCAACATCAATTTTGCAGCGACTGACCAAAAGTTAAAAACTTTAATGGTGACGTCAGCAACATTAGGTGAGGGAAAGTCAACGGTTAGTGCAAATTTAGCCGTTGAATATGCTAACGAAGGGTTGAAGGTACTGTTAGTCGATGCCGATTTGCGACGACCAACTGTTCATAAAACGTTTGGTATTTCAAATCAGCGTGGCTTGAGTTCTTGGTTAGGTCACCAGATTCAAGATGTGAATAAGGCGATTCATCCTGCTGTAGGTAATTTGTTTGTGATGCCAAGCGGCCCTAAGCCACCGAATCCGGCCGAGTTACTAGGAAGTAAGTTGATGGGTGCTTTTTTGAAAGCTGCTGGTGAGCAGTTTGGAGTTGTGATTGTTGATGCCCCACCAATCCTGCCAGTAACCGATTCACAGTTATTAGCTAACAAAATTGATGGCACGGTGTTGGTAGTTCGCCAAAATGTTGCGCAAAAAGTGGCAGTTCGTGATGCTGTGGCAGCGTTGAAGCAGGCACATGCTACGATATTGGGAACTGTATTGAATGATGTACAAAGTAAGCATCATCAAAATGGTTATTACGGATATAGTAATGGGTACTACAGTGATGAAAGCTAATTATGTGGATCTGCATTGTCACATCTTACCGGCATTAGATGATGGTTCGGCATCACTAGCGGTGTCATTGGATTTAGCACGCCAAGCGGTTTTGGATGGAATTGGCTATATTTTGGCGACGCCGCATCATCTTGACCGGCATTATGTTAATTCGGCTGAAACAGTTCGACAAGCTGTTTCAGCGTTTCAAGCCGAACTTGATCGTGCACAGATTGATTTAAAAATTTTTCCTGGCCAGGAAGTCCATTTGAATGGTCATTTAATGGATCATTTGGACGATTTATTAGGAATTGATACTGGACGTCGTTATTTATTACTAGAACTACCACATGAAATGGTACCTAGTTATGTTGATGAAGTTATCTTTCAACTATCATGTGAAGGGATTACGCCAGTGATTGCTCACCCGGAGCGAAATGCTCAGATTATCGCTGAGCCTCAGCGTCTATATGAGCTTGTAAAGCAGGGTGCATTAGCGCAAGTAACGGCGACAAGCTTAGTCGGTACTTTTGGTCGGCAAGTTCAACGAACGGCAAAAGAGTTGGTTAAATGCGGTCTCGTACAAGTGGTCGCTTCGGATGCACATCATCTTCCGAAACGTCAATTTGCAATGACGGCTGCTTATCATGAATTAACAAAAATTGATCCAATACTTTCCGAGCAATTTGCGAACAATGCACGGGATTTGTTGAATGGTGGCGACGTTAGTGTGGAGACTATCGAAATGCCACGAAAGAAACGAAAGTTTAGTCTATTTTAAGTTAGTTGGCATATTCAGGTTTAGTTACCAGGTAAAGGATGTTGGGTTAATGGAATACATTAGTTATGACACAAAAAAGATAATTATAGATGAGCATTTACAGCAACAACGAGTTATTTATCATTCATGCAAACGTTGTTTTGATCTCTTTTTTAGTAGTGTTGGATTGGTGTTACTAGCTCCTTTGTTCTTAATTATTTCTTTTGCAATAAAGGTGGAGGATCCAAAAGGTTCAGTTTTTTATTCACAAACACGAATTGGTGAAAATGAGAAACCCTTTAGAATGTTTAAATTTCGATCAATGGTGTCAGATGCAGATGAATTATTGCCGACCTTACTGAAAGAGAATGAAGTCGATGGAGCAATGTTTAAGATCAAGAAAGACCCGCGTGTCACAAAGATTGGAAAGTTCATTAGAAAATATAGTATTGATGAATTACCGCAGTTATTGAATGTTTTTATTGGAAATATGAGTTTAGTTGGTCCAAGACCACCGTTGCCAAGAGAAGTTAAATATTATACGCAATATGACAAGCAACGGCTAGCTGTGAAGCCAGGTTGTACGGGACTGTGGCAGGTTACTATGAGAAATGATGTAGGTTTTCGCGGAATGGTACATTTAGATTTGGAATATATAGTACGGAGTAGTTGGAAATTGGATATATATATAATTTTACGTACTTGTATTGTATTTATGAGACCGAATAGTGCTTATTGAAAGGATAAATATGAGAATAGTTCATGTTGCAGAGTATGCTTCAGGAGGAGTGGCTACGTATTTACGTAACATTGTTGCAAGTCAAATAGAAGACAGCTCAGTCGATGAGATAGTGTTAATAAATTCAAAGAAGAATTCTGAAAAATTAGATTTTAATTCAAACAAATTTCGACATATAACATTTGATTATAGTCGTTCCATTAGCGGTATAATTCGGCTGCTTAAAGTTAGGAAGATAATCGATTCATTAGACCCTGATGTAGTACATTTTCATAGTAGCTTTGCAGGTATAATTAGACTGACATACTTAGTGAAGCTTAGTCATTATAAAGTAGTTTACTGTGCACATGGATGGAGCTTTCTTCAGAAAAACAAATCAAGATTACAGAAAAAAGTGTATGAAGTAATTGAAAGACTGGCCGCGTTAAAGACAGATACTATAATTAATATTTCGAGAAGTGAGCAGCAAGCAGCAGTAGCACATGACTTACCCGAGGATAAAATGGAATTAGTTTACAATACTATTCCAAATAAACGTGAACTATTTCCAATACCTAGCCCCTTTAGTAATCTACCTACAAAGAAGCTATTATTTGTGGGTAGGTTTGATGAGCAAAAAGGACTCAAGTTTCTGTTGAAAAATGTAGATTTTGAAAATTATGGCGTGGAATTAGTAGTGATAGGTTCAAATGTTTTAGAAAGTAGCAAAATAGCATCAAATGTTACTAATGTTACCTTTTTAGGTTGGATAGATAATAAGTATATTGACTCGTATATATCTATTTGCGACGCAGTAATTGTTCCTTCAAAATGGGAAGGATTTGGTCTAGTAGCGGTAGAAGCAATGAAAAATGAAAAAATGGTGATTGCTTCAGATGCAGGTGGCTTATCTGAAATTATTGTTAATAATTATAGTGGTTTAATTTTCAAAGCTGGCTCTCCTCAAAAATTAAATGAAGCAATTGCAAAGTTTGCTGGTATGGGTAACCCTAAAATTAAATTAATGGGGCATCATGGTAAAGATATATTTTCCAGCAAATACAACTTCTCAGAGCTGCATTCACGATTGATGCAGATATACAAGCTTAATCCGGTTGGAAAACGAGATTATACTATAATTAGTAGTGAAAAGTATGAACAATGAATTGGCAATTATCTATTTTGTGAAGAAATGTATAGTTATCGTTGAGTATGATGAAGAATCAAGATGTTTTTGTTATGTGTAAAATCAAGGAGATTTGGGAAAGTGGGATTAAAAGAGAGAGTAAAGATTTCTGTAATAATAACGGCATATAACGATGAGGATACATTAGATGCGTGTATTATGAGCATAGTCAAGCAGAATTATCGAAATGTAGAAGTGATTATTGTTGATGATGGTTCATTGGATAATACCCTTAAAATATGTAAAAGATTTGCTACAAAATACGAATTTATTAATGTGTTTACACAGAATAATCAAGGAGTGTCTGCCTCTAGAAATAGAGGAATTGGTTTAGCGACGGGAGATTATCTTTGTTTTTTAGACGCTGATGATACTTATTTACCTAGCGCGTTTATTACGGCTATGAGATTATCCGAATATGGCCGCTTTGACATCATTATGGGTGGCATTGAAGAAATATTAGGTAGCACAGTAAGAGTTGAAACTGCTGATTTTGGTACGACGAAAAGTTTTGATATATATTCTAATGAAAATCTTTGCCTATTGAAAAGATGGACTCTTGAAAGAAATCCCAACATGTTTCAAGAACTTCCGGCCCCAATATTAATTAATGGGAAAGCAAATATGAATGGATTAAGGATAGGATCAGTATGTTCGAAGTTTTTTAAAAAGAAGCTTTTTGATAATTTGAAATTTGATGAAAAGTTGGGCATGTGTGAAGACTTGGTTTTAGTGTACATGCTATTTAATCAGGTAAACGAAATGATAATATCTGATGAAATTTTTTATCGTTATTATAATAATGATAAATCAGTTACTCATCAAAATTTCAATCCTAGAGCTGTAAAAGACAATCTAGAATTGTCAAAGAGACTTACGTCCTTTAAAAATGATTTTGACGATAGTTTTCATCAATTTGTGGATTTCAAAGTTATCGAATGTTTTTGGAGATCTGTTATTTCTGGAATCGTCGCTAATCCAGAAGCTAATAAATGCAATAAGTATAAGCAAATAAGGAAGCTGCTTAAACAGGATATTTACAGGAGAGCATTTGAGCAAGCTTCATTAATGCTAAAAAACAGAAAACAATTTCTCATTGCATTAACCGGTAAGTTACGGTTGGCAATAGTCTTTTTGATAATTGGCCAAATTTGTGATAGGAGACGAAGATGAAGAGAGTATTGCTGATTGGTATGACAGCTGGTGTTGGTGGGGTAGAGACTTTTATAACGAATATTGTTCATAATATTGATCACAAAAGATTTCAAGTAGATGTATTACTTTTTCAGGATGCTAATATTAAGTATAATTCAATTTTACGAGAGGCGTCACATGTGTATCATGTGAATGCAATAAATAAAAGTCCATTTCGATATTTAAAGGATATAATTTGCCTTTACAGAGATAATGATTATGATGTGGTGCATGTTAATGAGTGTACTGCGAAACTTTTTGTATATTGTTGGCCGGTGATTTTTAAGAGACAAACGAAGCTAATAATACACAGTCACAATGGTAATGGGAAGTTTAGCATTACACATAGATTTCTTGCTCCAATTCAGAATCGGTTTGCCACGGAGTTATGGAGTTGCTCAAAAGAAGCAAGTAGGTGGATGTTTGGTAATGAAAAGTCCAAACCAATAAGAATAGTTAAAAATGGAATTGATATTGATAAGTACTTCTTTTCAAATTGTGTAAGGCTTAAATATCGGAAACGCTTTCACATAAACTCTGATGTATGTGTGATTGGGAGCATAGCAAGGTTTGAGAAGCAAAAAAATCATGAGCGTTTAATACAAATTTTTATGGAATACTTGAAGATATGTCCAGATTCGATATTAATTTTGATTGGAGAGGGAACTTTAAAAGAAAAAGTTATTAGTCAGATTCGAAACTTAAATATAGAAGATAGGGTTATTCTTCTACATAATCGTAACGATATATCTGAATTGCTACAGCTCTTTGATGTATTATTAATGCCCTCACTATATGAAGGACTCCCATTTGTTGCCCTAGAGGCACAGGCGGTTGGACTACCCGTTCTTGCTTCAGATACAGTAGATAAAATGAGTAATATTACTGGCAATATGATTTTTCATTCATTAAGCGCAAGTAACTTGGTGTGGGCGAAAATTTTATGGAGAACTTTTACGCATAGTAAAGTTAGGGAAAAACGTGAAGATATAATAGCTGCATTTCAAGTAAATGGATATTCAATAAAATCCACTATAAAACAGATAGAAAAAATGTATGGTAATTAGGAGGAAGAGGTTGTCATGGATGTAGTATTAGCAGCAATACTGTTTGGTGGCCTTTTTTTTTCATTCACAACAGCTGCAAATTTCAGAAGAGTATTTATTTTTATTTTAGTTTTGTGCTTAGGCATACTTGGAATGGCATATGATCCAATCACTTCACATTTGCTAAATCAAGGTTATACGGACTTGTTCAGAATTTTTAATGAACTTGATGTGTTTAGAAAATACGGTTGGTCCATACAGCCAGGCTATTATGATTCAACATTATTTACGACTAATTATAATCCTATAATCGTTGCAAAATTATATATGTACGTTTTTGCAACGGTAACAAGTAATAATCATTTGTTAGTGTTAGCCAATGTGTTATTGACTAATGGGGCGATAGCTGTAGGTATTTCTTTAGTTGGAAAGAGAATGCAGATAAGCAACTTTGTTTCAACTTCAATATTTGTCTTTTTTGTGATTATCAATGATTATTCTCGAGTGATAGCGAATATTCGAATGCCACTAGCCATTGCACTGTTTATACTTGTCTGGTGTGTTGAGGTATACAAGGGGAAGCTTGAAATGTGGATGTTCCCAGCATATTTTTTGATTTGCTTATTACACAATGGAATGTTTATTTACTTATGTATAAAAATTTTGGTAACTGTGATTCCAAAAAAGATTGCTAATTTTTTCATACCAGTCATGTTGTTTAGTTCCATGCTGGTAAACCCAGTTATTTTTTTATTAACGAAGTTTAGTGGTGTGGGCTCGATTATTAGTGGTGTCTTAGAAAAGGTAAATCTATATTCTACAAGTCAAGATGTAGGAATGAGTGCAATTATAGCAAATAAAGAGATGGTAATTATAGACTTGATTAGGATCTTATATTTTGCTTTGCTAATTTATTGGGCAAATGGAATAATTCAAAAGAAGCCGAGAATAAAGGAAAGTTTGCCAGTGGAAAAACTTTTAGTATTCGGAAAGCTATTAATTGCATTTTCGCTTGGCTCGCTTTGGTCATTTAATATTTTTAATCGAAGTGTTTTGTTTATGTTGTTTGTGGTACCAATAGTATTATTAGTAATCTCAAAGTCCAATAAACTACATGTTTTATCCATAAAACGAGTAAATCTATTTGTGTTTGCAAATTGGATCATGGCAATTGTAAGCTTGATTTACTATTTTGGTGGTCACACATATCAACAACTGAATTTTTAATTGTCGATTCTAATATTTGAATAAATAACATCATATAGCTTGAGGAGGTCTATTGGTGAAAAAGTATACATTTCATGAGTTTTTAAGGAAAGCATTAATTTATGCCTATTGTGCGCCGTTAATGCTAGATCGAGATGAGAAAAATAAATTGTGGCGTAGGAAGTATCGGACTAGTTTAAAACGATATACACTTGATTTATCAAAAGTACATGAGAATAAAGTCAATTCATCGGAAGAATACGTGTTTACTTGTTGGTTTCAGGGTTATGATCAAGCACCAGCGATTGTGAAAAAATGTATTGATTCGATACGTAGGTGTTTTCCAAATAAAGATGTTGTAGTGATTACTAAGAAAAATATGGGTAAGTATATAGACATTCCAGACTACATCTTAGCAAAATGGAAGAGCGGTGCAATGGGAGATGCCCATTTTTCTGATATTTTAAGAATTTTATTGTTATACAAATTTGGTGGATGGTGGCTTGATGCGACTGTTATGATTTTTGATCAAGTACCAGAATTTATCAGTGATACGTCTTTATTTTTGTTCAAAAGTTCATTCTTGGATGATTCAATTCCAAGTATATCTAGTTGGTTGATCTTTGTAAAAAAATCGCAGCATCCATTTATTGGCGGTATACGGGATTCATTATTAAACTATTGGAGAGCTAATGATAAAAACCCGGATTATTATCTATTCCATGATTTTGTAACTGTTTTAGCTGATACCCCTGCATACAAGGAGTATTGGGATGGCATTCCCTATTACAGTAATGTTGGTCCACACATATTACAACATGAGTTATTTCAACCATATAAGTATAAAAGGTTTACGCAGATAATTAATGTTTCTAGTATTCAAAAATTAACGTATAAGCTAGATGGTTGTGATATTAATGATAAACGTACGAATTTATACCATATATTGAATGGAGATAGTAAATATGGATAGTTTGATCATCTTAACAGCAGATTCTAATGGTGGATATCCTGTTCCAGCGGTTCGAGGTGGGGCAGTGTCAACCTTGGTTGAGCACCTTATCGACGATAACGAAAATAGACAATGTTTTAAAATTGAACTTGTATCGCTATACAATAAAAAAGCTAAGATGAAAGCGCAAAAGTATCAAAATACAGTTTTTCAATGGATAAAAGTACCTGTAGAGATTAAATGGTTAGATAAATTATTTTTCAATATTGTAAGAGCTTTTTTCCCTTCTAAAAAATCGATATCATATAGGAGTGTTTTTTCGTTACTGTTCTATGTAGTTAAAGCAAGGAAAAAAATAAAGCACACTAGCGCAACGGTATTAGTTGAAAACAATATCATACTATCGTGGGCATTAAAAGGGTTGTTTAAATCAAAATCGAGAAAATATTTTTATCATCTACATAATGTACCGAGAGTGAATGGTTATGCTAGAAAGATATTGAATTCCGCAAGTGGATACTTATGTGTAAGTAATTATGTTGCAGAGCAGATAGAAGACAATAAAAACCCTATTGGACCGATACCAAAAGACAAAGTAAAAATTTTGAGAAACTGTATAGATTCTGCAGTTTTTAATATAAATACAGTTGATGTAAAAATAGAAGAAATCAAATCTAGGTATGGAATTAAAGATGACGATCAAGTCATATTATTTTCGGGAAGAATTTCTATTGAAAAAGGTGTAGATCAACTATTAAAAGCTATGCAAATAATATCTCACAGCAAAAAATTCAAAATACTCGTTGTTGGTAGTTATATACATGGTGAAAAAAGTAAAAATACTGAGTTTGAAACATCTTTAAAAAAGTTAAACAATGGCCTTAAAAATGCAGTGATTTTTACTGGTTATATTGATCAACTGGAATTGAAATATTACTATCAAATTGCGAGGTTAACTGTACTACCCTCCATGTGGGAAGAGCCTGCTGGTCTCACTATGCTAGAGTCAATGGCGTGTGGTACACCAGTGATTACAACTGATGCCGGTGGGATTCCAGAGTATGTTGGTGATTGTGCAATAGTACTGGAGCGTGACAAGAGATTACCGGAGCATATTGCAAATTCTATTCTAAGACTGATTGATGATGATGAATTGTACGAATGGTATGTAAATAATGGCCTAAATTTGATTAGCAGTTCATATAATCAAGATGGATATGCAGTGAGATTGTTGACTTTGTTGAATAAAATAGATGTGGAGAATTTAAATTGAATTTAAAGCAATGTATTAAGCCACTTTTAACATTAGTTATACGGTTTTTGGGATTATTACCTATTCAAAATAAAATCCTTTTTTCAGCTTTTTCGGCGCGAGTATATGGAGATAATCCAAAGTATATAGCTGAAGAGGTATTGAGTCATAAGTTAAAGGTAAAATGTATTTTTGTTGTTCGCAATCCTGAGAATACACATGTTCCAAATGGTATTAAACTTGTTAAATATAATAGTTTTCGATATCTGTATGAACTAGCAACTTCAAAAGTATGGGTAGACAATACTAGAAAGCAAGATTTTGTAGTTAAACGTAAAAACCAGATATATATACAAACTTGGCATGGATCGATTGCGTTTAAAAAGATAGAAAAAGATATTGAATCATATTTAAGTAAAACATATCTCCATACAGCACAGAATGATTCGAAGATGATTGATTTTTTATTAGTTAATTGTAAATTTGCACAGGTTGTTTATCAGAGTGCTTTTTGGAATCCCCAAAAAATTGTTGTGACTGGCTCACCAAGATTAGACCAATTGGTGAGAAAAAACCCACTGTTAGCAAATAGCGCACTGGATCGATTGGGGTTGGACTCAACTAAGAAATATATTTTATATGCACCAACTTTTAGAGACAACGGAGATACTCAAGTATATAACATTGATTTTCAAAAGATAGTTAAGGCGGCTGAAGTGCGGTTTGGTGGGAAGTGGCAAGTAGTATTAAAGTTACATCCCAATATCGAAAAGGAGAAAGTTGTTGTATCTGATAGTGTAATTGATGCTTCCAAATACCCTGATATTATGGAACTGTATGCGCTTTGTTCAATTTTAATTACTGATTATTCTTCAACAATGTTTGATTTTGCCTTAACTGGTAAGCCTGTATTTTTGTATGTTCCAGATTTAGAGGAGTATTTATTGAATAGACCGACATATTTTAAAATGGATGAGTTACCATTCAGTAGTAATAAAGATTTACAAGGATTAAGTTTAAATATAAAGAATTTTGATGATCAAAGATACAAACAGTTAATTAAACAATTTTACAAAAAGCTAAATATTTTAGAGGATGGATTTGCAAGTAATAGGGTTGTGGATATTATGAGAAAGTATATTTTTTGAATTTAATCATCTAGTACGTGTCTTCAAATTATTTTGTGAGTAAAAATATAGTCGCAATTTGAACAAATGCTAAAAACGACGACGCTAACTTATCAAAACGCGTCGCAATATGTCTAAAATGCTTTAATTTATTGAAATAACACCCGATTAAATGGCGTTCTTTATAGAGCTACTAGTCAGTTTCCCAAGGATTCTTAGTGTTGGCCTTAGGTGGGATTGTGTAACTACCGCCATTTTCTTCAAGATGTAAACTGACTTACAATTACCGTAGCGTTTTTTTAAACCTCGTCGTGGCATGACACTATATAAATATGGTTCGAGATACGCTTGTTAGGGTGACCAGCATGTCTTTTAGTAAAGCAATGCTTAATTTGAAATCGTTGTTCGTCAGTCAACTCGTTGAAATAGGCTGTGATGACTATCAACTTTTTAAACTTATGATAAAAGGATTGGTAGTGTTTGAGCTATCCATATGATTTGAAGACACCTTAGTACAATAAATACTTTAGTGTATAATCGGCTGATTTGTTAGTAAAATTTAGGGCTGTTAGACATGTGAGGAAATAAAATGAAGAATGAATCGAATCGGACGAAAGCGGCTTCTTTGAACGCTGTAACGATATTGGTAACGCAAATTTTGAGCTTGTTGTTAAGATTTGGTGTTCAAACGGCGTTTATTCATGAGTTATCTCAAAATTATCTTGGGTTGAATGGATTATTTTCTAACATAATTAGTTTTTTAAGCTTTGCCGATTTGGGAATTGGCACGGCAATCACGGTTGCATTATACGAACCTATCGCAGATAGAAATATTAAAAAACTCCGTGTACTAATTAATTTCTACCGTAAAACGTATCTAATTATAATATTGGTTGTTTTTATAATTGGTTTGGGAATTTCACCTTGGATTTATCTTTTTATAAAGAAACCTGTGTTTTCCAATTTTCAGTTGACTAGTTGGTTCTTACTATATTTGTTAAGTACTTTAGCAACGTACTTTAGTGCTAATAAAAGATCATTTCTGATGGCTACTCAGCAAGGGTATTTAAACTCTTTGAACGATTTTGTCTTTAAGGCTGTTCAACAAACGTTACAAATATTAGTGCTTGTATTTTTTCATTCATTTCTATGGTTTTTAATTTTACAAGTTGGTGTAGCAATTCTTGGAAATTGGCAAATTTCTAAAGTGGCTGATAGTAGATATCCTAATGTATTCCTTAAAAACAATTTAATATGGAAGAATCATTTAGACTCTGTAACTATGAAGTCAATCAAACACAATGTGGTTGGTGCAATTTCCAGTAAAGTAGGAAGTATTATTGTGTTCGGAACAGATAACTTGATATTATCTACTTTTGTTGGTCTTATGGCCGTTGCAAAATATTCAAATTATATGTTAATTGTACAAAGTATTAGTAGTGTCTTTTCTCAGGTAATGGGTTCTATAGTTGGTAGTATTGGTAATCTGCATGTTACTGCTCCAAAGGAAAGACAAAAAGCGGTTTTATACCAGTTATTGTATATGAATATGTTGATTAATTTATTTGTTTCCGTCGGTTTATCATTTGCAATCAATGGATTTATAAGTGTCTGGGCAGGTAATGATTATTTATTATCAACTAATATAACGATCGGAATTGTATTAAATTACTCGATAACTCAGTCTCGATATGCTGCTCAATGTTTCATTTCAGGTATGGGGTTATATTGGTCTCTTAGATGGAAGTCATTAATTGAAGCCGCAATTAATCTATTTTTATCATTATTTTTTGTACAAGTTCTCAATTTTGGAATTATGGGTGTTATTTTGGGAACTCTAGGGAGTAATATTTTAGTTAATATTATTTGGGAACCATATATTGTTTTTTATGATGGTGGATTGGGATCACCTAAAATGTATCTTTTTAAGTATACGTGTTATGAAATCTATATAATTGTTGTAATAGTTGTATTATCCATTATCTCACCATTGATGATTCATGCTGGACTTGTTAAGTTGTTCTTCTATACCGTAATAGTTGAAATTGTTAGTATAACTATTTTTATGCTGTTAACTTTAGGATTGCCAGAATTTCATTATTTCTTTAATGTATGTCAAAACTTCTACTGTAAAGTCAAAAGCAAGTTATTGCGAAAGATATGATACTAGCTAAAAAAAGAAATTTAAAAATAAAATAACTGAGTAAGGGATGTTACTGACTTGTGGATTCCTGATCTGCTTGAATTTGTTAATTTGTTCAGCCAAACGGGGGCTATTTTTAGTTCCATGGGGGTGTCTTTTCAATCATTTTTTAAAAGGAATTTGAGTTTTTTAAAAGAAATGGTGTGGAACAAGCGATGAATTCCAGATTAGATACATTACTCAGGAAACTTGATTTGTTGTCTTGTTGGTATGTATCAGATAAAAATAAGTCAAGTATTGATTATAAACAAGTAGGAGCCCGCTATTGTAAAAAGAAAGCAATCATTGATTCTGAGTCCAACGTTTGATAATCGCATCGTGCCGAAACTGATGTAATCGACGTGCTGTCGATGATTTTATAAGTCAATCTATGAACAAATTTTTTCAAGATCCAGAGTCGAATTAGTTTCAATGTCTCTTTCAGCTGATACAACGACAGTTTTCTGGAATTGAGAAAAAGCCCGAAGCCACTACTAATTTGTAAAAGTGAAACTCGGAGGACTCTCGTTGTTCAATTTAAGTCAACTTACAAGCTAAAATGACGAGATTACTAGCCTTCAGCTCATGATAGTTACGATGATATCGGAACTTTTAAGGCAGCTTTATGTATATGCATTGATGATTGGCAAGAATTTCATGGTAGAGACTTGAACTGGATTGTATCTTGCATACTTTAGGCTCGAATTCACTATATACTTAGTCCATGCGCGACATACTATATGGATACTGTGTAGATTTAATGGTCACCCTTCTAGCAAAATAAACGCTGTTGATTAAAAAACATCTTCTGAAATGAGATGGATTTAAACATGAGTGAAATTAGCCATAATAGGAATTATGGAATAGACTTAGCACGAGTGTTATCAATGCTGATGGTAGTGATTTTGCATAATTTATTGAATGGGGGAGTTCTGAGCCTATCTAGTACGGGTGGTAATAACCTTTTCTTTTGGTTTATCGAAAATTTAACGATTGTAGCTGTAAATATGTTTGCAATGATCACTGGATATCTAATGATAAATCGTAAATTTCATTTAAAGAAAATTTTTGGATTATGGATAGTTGTTTGGTTTTGGTCAGTTGTAACATCATTGGTGACGATGCTAGTGCTTCATGCATTTGAAATAAAATATATGGTAAAATCTATTTTCCCAGTTGTCTTTGGGCAGTATTGGTATTTTAATGCATACTTAGTACTATTTTTATTAATTCCTTTTTTAAACGCAGGTTTCAATCTAATTGATAGAGATTTAAAAAATAAGTTAGTCGCTGGACTATTGATATTATTTGTAACAGTTGGATTTATAAACAATTTATTCTTAGAAAAGGGATATTCAGCTCTTTGGTTGTTAATGATGTACTTAATTGGTGGCACAATTAAACAGAATGACACAAAAATTATTTTCAATAGTTCTGTGTGGTTGTGGACTATATACATTTTAGGCGCTGTGATATCTTTAGTTGGAGAGTATTTATCTATAGTAAAGTTTGGACATGTTGAATATTGGATTAACTATAATTCACCGATTGTAGCAACACAATCCATTTCATTATTTTTAGCGTTAAGTAAATTGAATATAAAAGCTGAATTTGCAAGAAATTTTTTAAAAAAGATTGCGCCATTTACTTTTGCAGTTTATTTAATTGATGCTAATCCATATTTCTTTAATCATATAATATATCAAAACTTTTCTTTTATTAGAAATCTAAATATAGTTAGCGGCACTTTTTCATTATTAGGATGCTCTGTTGCTATGTTTAGTATTTTTATTATGCTTGATTTTTTCAGAATTAAATTGTTTAATTTAGTCCTAAATTTTAAAAATAGGTGAATTTGGTTTATTATTTGTCAAGAGTATGGTTGAAAGTTCTCTTTCCAGCTCTTGGTGCATATCATTACAAGTACGTTCAGTAAAAGTATCTTAGCTCTAAGCGTATCAAAATAGCTACGTCGCAAACATGGTGTGTTTAATAAATTTAATCTTCGTGTTTTTTACCTGCATTTGTTTCATTGGAATACTTTTGAGATATAATCGAGTTCTGTATTAATGGGTAGTCTTGTTTAATGTCCATGCAGTTTTTGTCAACCTCAGAGTTGTTTGAACTGTTTTCGGCCAAGTGTCCAGGCTTTTTAAATGGTAGTTTTCAGACAAAATAACGAAATAGAAGAAGAGGCTTAAAGTAACCTTGGGCAACTAGACGGTTATAAATGAGTCGATTGCTATATCCTAATTTGTTCAAGGCCCTTAGCTCTGGTGCAATGGTAGTAGAGCATGGTTAACTTGTCTTTTTTGTGTGAGGATGAAGACTATCGTTTAAATTTTTTTACAGTACATGGATCTAGGCTAAATAATCGATTAATTTGAGCGAATGAATAGTAATTCTGGCTAGCTTTGATGACTTTATAGACATATAATTTGGTAGTAAAATATATCTAGGAATCCTGCCGTTATGTATTTTAGTAACGGCAGTGGCTGAGTTTAAATAAATGGAATGGAAGCTGTACAAATGAAACGATTTAAACGTTTTGGAATTATGTCGGTACTAGCATTACTAGTTGTGTTATTCGGATTGTCGATGACTGATCTGAATGTCCATGCGGGTGAAGAAAATATAAATGTCACCAAACGGACTAAAACACCTAAAAAATTAATGGGTACTTGGCAGTTTAAGCACTATTATTCGGCCAAGGACTTGGGAACAAAGCATGGTAGTATGGTAACTTGGCGAGTGAAGTTGACCCGGAGTGGTAAAGGATCATACTACAAACACTGGTCTGGTACCAAAAAGCATCCATATCAGCATCTCTTTGATAAGCAGCATTTTAACAAAGTCTATCATACGAAATATAAAGGTCAATATGCGTTTACACCGTCAAAGCACTATCGAAAAAATGATGGCAATGGTCAAGTCGGATATGCTCAAATTGAGACGATGAAGCATCATCGTGGTCAGCTATACTTTAGTATCCATATGGAAGGCCTCGACTATAAGCGGATGAAGTAGGGAACTTAGCAAATTAAGCTTGCTAATCCTTTTTGGCAGTTAGAAAAATCGATTTAAATCATGATAGTCAACCTGTTCAGTAACCGATATATGGTAACTGGGCGGGCTTTTTTTGTTAAAAATTATTTTTAGCAGCTCAAAATCGACACATCGTCCCCAAAAGTCGCATAAACCCCGCCAACATGCTAAAATATTAACTGTTATCGAAAAAGGAGCTGAAGACTTATGACAGCCAGTAAACGCCGATTCAAGGCGACCATTGACGGCCATGCATATACGATTATCGGCAGTGCGTCCGATCAACATATGCAGACCGTGACTGAAATGATGAATACGCAAATTAAACAGTTAAGAAAACTATCACCAGATCTAACGAATGAGCAGATTGCCATTTTACTTGCATTCAATGCCATTTCTGATCAGGTGGATAAGCAAGCGGAGTTATTAAAAATGCAAGCAGATGATGCTGAAGCTTAGCGACAGCATCTTTTTTTACGGCTTGCGAACACGATGCAACTAGGAGGGTTAAGTTGAATCCAAAAGTTTTAAAAACATTAGAATACCAGCAAGTTAAGCAGCAGTTGGCACCTTACTTAGTGTCAGCGGCTGGTCAAAAAGAATTAAGTGAGCTGCAACCGATGAGTGACGTGGCAGCGGTCCAATTAGCATTAGATGAAACCAATGATGGGGCCGAAGTCTACCGATTAAAGGGGGGCATTCCGATTGCCCGGTTAGCCGATATTGCACCGCATATGAAGCGACTAGCAATTGGGGCGACTTTAAATGGGAGTGAATTAGGGCAAGTTGGGCGTGTTTTAAAGACCACCCGTGCAATTGTCCGGTTCTTTGATGACCTTTTAGAAGACTCACCGGAGAACGGCATTCGTCACTTGTTCGATGAAGTTCAGGAACTAGTCACGTTGCCAGAAGTGACTAAGCGACTGGCAACGGCGATTGAAGGCGATGGGCACATCACCGATGACGCGTCACCAGAACTCAGCAGCATTCGGAGCCATATCAGCAAGACCGAGGGTGAGATTCGCTCGAAGATGGAACAATACACCCGTGGTAAGGATGCGAAGTATTTAAGTGATCCGATTATTACCATTAGAAATGATCGGTATGTGATTCCGGTCAAGGCTGAGAATCGCAGTCGTTTTGGCGGCATCGTGCATGACCAAAGTGCGAGTGGGCAGACGTTATTCATTGAACCGCAAGCCGTAATGGCGTTAAATGACCGCTTACGGCAGAATCAAGTCGCCGAAAAAGCCGAAGAACAACGTATCTTGGAAGAATTATCAAACTTGATTTCACCATATCAAGATGAGATTATGCAAAATGCGGCGATCTTAGGTCATTTTGACTTCATCAACGCCAAAGCGCGGTATGCCCATGATATGAAGGCAACCGAGCCAGCTGTATCGACGGAGAATCAGGTTTATTTACGGCAAGCACGCCATCCTTTAATTGATCAAAAAAAAGTCGTTGCGAATGACATTACGTTAGGCACGGACTATCAGGCGATTGTGATTACGGGGCCCAACACTGGTGGAAAGACCATCACGTTAAAGACGTTAGGCTTACTGCAATTAATGGGCCAATCTGGGTTGTTTATTCCGGTGGATGAAGGTAGTCGGATCGGCATTTATCATGAGATTTTTGCCGATATCGGTGATGAACAATCAATCGAGCAAAACTTGAGTACTTTTTCTTCCCATATGGAAAACATTGAAAGCTTCTTGAAGCAAATTGATGCACACAGCTTAGTGTTAGTCGATGAACTTGGCGCTGGGACCGATCCGCAAGAAGGGGCTGCGCTAGCGATTGCCATCTTGGATGCAATCGGGTCACACGGCAGTCAAGTGGTCGCCACGACCCATTACCCAGAACTGAAAGCGTATGGGTTCAATCGGCCAGATACGATTAATGCCAGCATGGAGTTTGATGAGCAGACCTTAAAGCCAACGTATCGCTTATTGGTCGGGATTCCGGGGCGTAGTAATGCGTTAGATATTGCGCAACGTCTAGGAATTCCCGTTGAAATCGTAGATCAAGCGCGGTCACTGACCGATACTGATAGTCAGGACTTGAATGCGATGATTGCGGACTTAGTGGCTAAGCGGAAGCAAGTCGAAGACGAACAACTGCATTTAACGGCGGAAGTGGCTGATTCGGACAAGTTGCACAAGCAATTGAAGAGTGAATTCAATGCCTATCAACAATGTAAGGATCAATTGATTGAAGATGCCAAAGTACAAGCTAATGCAATTGTTGAGAAGAGTAAGACGAAGGCCGATGCCATTATTAGTGATTTGCGGAAGAAGCAATTAGCTAGCGGGACGGTTAATGTTAAAGAAAATGAATTGATTGATGCCAAGGGCGCGTTAAATGCCCTTGAACAACAACCTAAGCTCAAGAAAAACCGCGTTTTGCGGCATGAAAAGGCCAAACAAGATTTCCATACGGGTGACGATGTGCTCGTCAAATCATATGGACAACGCGGGGTCCTGATGCAGCAAATGGGTAAAGATACTTGGGAAGTTCAGTTGGGTATCTTGAAGATGAAGATTGAAACCAGTGACATGGAACGGGTTAAGCCTGAAGCGGAACCGAAACAGGCTCGCGCCGTGGTCAAGAGTGCCAACGCCAGCCATGTTTCGCCTAATTTGGATTTGCGTGGGGTCCGTTATGAAGACGCCATGATGCAAGTTGATCGTTACATTGACGCAGCCTTATTGGCAGGCTATTCATCGGTTACTATCGTGCATGGTAAAGGTACCGGGGCATTACGTGAAGGGATTACCAACTACTTGCAGACGAATCGGCAAGTCAAAGACTTTCACTTTGCGGCGCCGAACCATGGTGGTAATGGGGCGACAGAAGTGACGTTCAAGTAGCTTAGCGTTTTGCTGGTCGTGAGTGTCGTTTCACGTTAAACTTAAGGTAATAAATCGGTAATCGATTGTGAACAAATTGTTTGTGCTTTGGTCATTTACTGATATACTTACTATAAGTAAATGGATAAAATTTAAGGAGGCCGATCAAAATGGTCGTAGCAACTACTGATAAGACTTTTGAAAGCGATACTGCTAAAGGGGTCACGTTAACTGATTTCTGGGCAACTTGGTGTGGTCCATGTCGGATGCAATCACCTGTCGTTGAACAACTAGATGGTGAAATGGGTGACCAAGTCACTTTCAACAAGATGGACGTCGATGCTAACCCTGAAACTGCCAGCAACTTTGGTATTATGAGTATCCCAACTTTATTAGTTAAAAAAGACGGCGAAGTGGTTGATACTTTGGTTGGTTATCATTCCAAAGAACAAATTAAAAAGACCTTAGATCAATATTTAGCTTAAATTGATTGTAGGATGAAAACACGGCCGCTTAAAACGGTCGTGTTTTTTTCATAACTAAAATAGGCTCTTTGTCAACGGCTGTTGATGAATGATCCTATGAGAAACCAATTCATTTTCGAATTGGTTTCTTTTTTGTA
>NZ_BJDL01000010.1 GCF_005405125.1 Lactiplantibacillus songbeiensis | reverse complement strand
CAGAATTGGCTCAGTGGTGTCGTTTGACTTAGTCGAGTGATTTTCTCGAGTTAGTCAAAGCCCGGCTTATGAGACCGTTTTGTGGCTCATAAACGCGGCCACCACGTTCCAGCCGATTTTGGCCCAACCAGAGTGGCAATTTAAACCAACTAGCACCAAACGTGTCTTTTATACATTTATTCAGCTAATTAATGTATAAAAATGTATTTTTAATGAATTATATTGTATTAATACTCATTTAAGCCTATACTGAGTTTACTTTTGTGACGGAGGAACGGTTGAATGAAGTTAAGCAAGTTGGGGCAATTCTGGTGGTTAGCGTTATTAAGTTGTTTAGTTATTTTGAGTTTGGGTGGTAACGCCCAAGCGGCAAGTGACCAGTCATTAGCGCAAGTGAAAGCGAAGGGTACTTTGGTGATGGGGACGTCACCGAACTATCCACCGTATGAATTTCAGATTAATGAGCATGGCAAGTCGAAAATCGTCGGGATGGACGTCGAGATCGGTAAGCGAATTGCCAAGGATCTTGGCGTTAAGCTAGTCGTTAAAAAGCTGTCGTTTGATTCATTATTACCGGCACTAACGACGGGTAAAGTCGATATGATTTTATCCGGGATGAGCCCGACCCCGGCCCGGCGAAAAAATGTGGACTTCACTAATATTTACTATACGGAAGGTGAAGCCATTCTCATCAATCGAACGGATCAGGCCAAGTATCAGACAAAAAAGTCATTGGCTGGTCAAAAGGTCGCCGCTGAAACCGGAACACTACAATATAACTTGATTAAGCAGCAGATGCCTGCCTCGAAGTTGACTGGGATGAGTAGTGCGGCCAACTTGATCTTGGCACTAAAGACGCATAAAGTTGCGGCGGTAGTCAAGGGGACCGCTTCGGCAACGGCATACGCGAAGAATGATCCGAGCTTAATGGCGATCGATGGTCATTTTAAGACGAGTAGTGCGCAAGCGGGTAACGCGATTGCACTTAAAAAAGGCTCAACGAGTTTAAAAGTGGCGATTAATCAGTCGCTGACTAAGATCAAAGCCCATCATTGGATTCAGAAACGTTATTTGAAAACGGCGGGGAAATACTTGAAGGTCAATACGGCGGATACGTCGATGTGGCATTATCGTGACTATTTCGCTAAAGGCGTTGAGTACACGCTATTGATCGCCATTGTCGGGATTATTGGTGGGAGTCTGTTAGGGATGTTGTTAGCGCTGCTACGGTTCAACGCGGTGCGGCCGTTACGCTGGTTAGCGACCGGTTACGTTGAGTTTGTCCGCGGTACACCGTTAATGGTCCAAATCATGTTTGTCTACTTTGGCATTGGGATGATTGTCGATGTCTCGGCATTAGTTGCTGGGATGATTGCGATTGTCTTAAATAGTGGGGCCTACTTGAGTGAAATTATTCGCGGTGGGATTCAAGCTGTCGACGCTGGTCAGACGGAAGCCGCGGAAAGTTTAGGCCTATCCAAAGGGGCAACGATGCGTTATGTGGTCTTACCACAGACGTTGAAAATCATCTGGCCATCATTGGGGAATCAGTTCATTAACTTAATTAAAGATACCTCCATGGTGTCGATTATCGGGGTTACCGAATTGATCTATCAATTGGGAATTGTTCAAGCGGATACGTATCGTGGTGTGGCACCGATTGGAATTGCCATGGTTATCTATTTTGTTATCTGTTGGATCTTGACGCGTTTATTACGGTATTACGAAAACCGTTTAAATCGTGGTCATGCCCGTCAGTTAAATTAAGCTTTAAAAGCACTGTCTAAGCCTAGTTGAGATTAACTGGTCTTGGACAGTGCTTTGTCGTGTAACCGGCTAATTATGGTTTGAATCAGATTTACTCGGCACTCATGATAAGGCTTTCACCTAGTTGCCGAAGTAAGCTATAATGAATTTAACAGTCAGAGGGGGCTTTTATCATGGAACTGCAAGTCGGAATGCTCGTTAAAGCGCAGAATCAGCAAACCTATCGCATTTTAGCGTTAGTTGATCATCAACAACAAGTTTTGGTTCAGGCCACAGCAGTTCCAGCTCAACCGGTGCTAATGATTGCCGTGACGGCGATTACGCAAATCGTGAGTGCCGATGGGGTGGTTGGGGTCGCAGGGGCCGATGTTCGGTTGAATGCCATTGCCTTAGCCGGTTGTCACTATGCCCCGCAGATTAAAACGACTTTGGCACAGTTACCGATTGGCGCGTGCGTCTTACTGCAACGCGAGGGTAATAATTCACATGATGCGAAAGCTGTGTCGGTATGGACGCAACAGCATGCGAAGTTGGGGTATTTACCACGAAGTCTAAATGATGTTTATGCGATCTTAATGGATCAGGGTCACTTGTTATACGGTGTTGTTGAAACGGTGTCCGTCGAACATCAGCAAGTCACAATAATCTTATTTGAAAGTGTCGCTGCCCAAGCCGGCGTGCCAGCGCTACGAGTCAGACAGCAGCTTGCTAAGACGACTGCGCCAAGTCTAGCGGCGGTGCCTAGTGATTTACTGATGACGCCATTAGGTCATTTAACGGTCAAAAGTAACGGTCGGCCAATTACGTATCAAGTGACGGCGCTAAACCCTTGGTTCACACCGGATGATAGCTGTTTTGTAACGAAGCGCTACTTTATTACGCCTAACTGGTCAGCCGTTCAAGATCAACAATTGGTGACTTGTGCTCCTAATGGTGCGGCCGACGTGGTCGATGCTTGGAATAATCCCACTGACCAGGCGGTGATTTTAACGAATCCGGATAGTTTTTACGTTGTCGGGATTAGTACGAAGACGATGACGGGGGATAACGATAATCTGCCGAGTGACCGCACTCAGGCCCAAGCGATTTATCGCGTTGGTAAGGTGGCTGACCATCAAGCGCTGGGATTTGTGGTGAGCTGGGTTTCGTATGGCGATCCGCATGCACAGATTGCATTGAATTTAGCGTTGGCGTATCCTGAAAAAGCCGCTCGTCTGCCGTATGTTGCACGGACGGCGCATCATCAACAAGCGACATTCAACCAAGCTGAATTAGCTGCTTTATTGGTGTCCGGCCTACCTAATCAACAATTAGGATTAGAATTGGAACCGAGTGTGACGCCCTTTACGATTGAAAAGTTGCGGACGACTTTAGGCGATGAGGTCTATCATAGCTTAGCCGGTTATCAACGCTATGTGCATCTAGCCGCAGGGAGTGCGGATGGCGTGGATCAAGCTCTATTACAAGCCTTGATTCATGCGACGTTATATCACGAAATTGCCAGTATGCGGTTTCATCTGCCCACACTGGGGATCGTGAATCAGCCGATCTATCCGTTTCAATTATTCAGTGACTACTTGAATAAAAACGATCCACAAGCCACAGCAATGTTAGCTTTTTATAATTTTGAAGCGGTCGAAGTTCAAGAAGTACCAGTGAAAGAGATTTCAGCGTTAGCAATTATTGATCAGCCGGAACATCCGCAACGGGTCTTGGCACCGGATGAACCAGATTGGTTACAAATCTTTATGAATCGTTGGCAGGATTGAGGTTTGTTAGATGATTGTTTTTAGCTGTGCATTAAAGTATGCGTAGTATTGGCATAAAAATTTTGAGTTTAGTTTAGCGCAGGTTGGGCTGGATGACGCTCAGTGGTGAAATTTTACTTGGCCGTTTTTTTCGGTCTAGTGAAAGCCCGGCTTGCGAGACCGTTCTTTGGCTCGCAAACGTGGCCCCACGTTCCAGCGTCAAATCCGGCCTAACCGGAGCGGCAAGTAACAGTGGGGGATTGAATTTTAAGAACGGGGTGGTTGTAAATGAAATGGCGAGCATTGGGACTCACATTAATTGCTGGACTGGCGATGAGCGGCTTATCTGCGCAAGCAGCAAGTCGGCCGAAGTCAGACTGGTTACATACTAAGGGTAATCGGATTGTCGATGCCCGGGGCAAGACCGTTCGAATTAGCGGGGTTAATTGGTTCGGCTATAATACCGGCACGAATACATTTGACGGTGTCTGGACGGCTAACTTGGATAAGACCGTCAAGTCAGTGGCTAACCATGGCTTTAACACGATTCGAGTGCCGTTTTCGGTCCAACTCTTAAAAGCTTGGTCGCAGAAGAAGTATCCGCAAGCTAATATTAATCTCAGTACGAACGCTGCTTTAAAAGGCAAGAATAGCTTGCAAATCTGGAGTCGGTTTTTAGCTGATTGCCAAAAAGACGGGTTAAAGGTGATTGTGGACATTCATAGTGCCAAGAGTGATCCGCAAGGTCAAAATGCACCGCTGTGGAAAGCAGGGCGCTATACGACCAAGGATTACTATGCAGCGTTGAGTTGGTTAGCCAAACGGTATAAGAAAAACGATACGATTATTGGCTACGACTTGAAGAATGAACCCCATGGGATGGTGACTGACAGCAGTTACGCCAAGTGGGACGGTTCCAAAGCAGCTAATAATTGGCGTTATATCGCTGCGAAAGCTGGGAATAAAGTTCTGAAAGCTAACCCGCATGCCCTCGTTTTTGTCGAAGGGGTGCAAGTGACACCAAAAAAGTGGGCGACCGGGTATAAGAAGTCGGCCCAATATAACTATGCGTTATGGGGAGCTAACTTACGGGGCGTTGCGAAATATCCGGTTAAGTTGAAGAAGCGCCAATTGGTCTATTCAATTCATGATTACGGTCCGAGTGTGGCGCCAGGTAGTAGCTGGGTTCAAGGTAACTTTACGTATAATTCACTAATGAAGAGCTATTGGCGGCCGAATTGGTATTATATCCATGCTAATAAAAAGGCTCCCTTATATCTTGGTGAATGGGGCGGTTATCTCAGTGGCTCTAACTTGAAGTGGATGAAAGCCGAACGTAAGTTGATCAAGACACACAAGTTGAACTTTACGTATTGGTGCTTGAATAATAATTCAGCGGATACAGGCGGTCTATTGAATAGTGATTGGACTAGTTGGAATTCGAAACTGTATCGGTTCGTGAAACCCGCATTATGGCAGTCCAAAAAAGGCCAATTTTATGGACTGGACGGTCAAGTTAAATTAGGAACATCTGGGTTACGGAAACCATAATATTAAGGCGACTGGAAATTTTCCAGCCGCCTTGTCACTTAAAGCTTAAATTGGTTGAGTAGTTGTGCGCGCTTGGCGGGGGACTTTTTCTCGACTTGCGCGAAATTATGCCACTTGAAGTGCCATAAACGGGTTTTTAAAAAGGTCCCACGGAATAACAATTTGGCGAGCGGAGCGCCAAAGATTAAACGATAAGCCCAATTAGGGGTACTCATCGTGGTGATGATCTCGATCTTAGGTTGCTTGACGAGTTTGGTTTGCATGTTGTCAGCCCGGTAGAGCTGGTCTTTGGCATAGACTTTGTCTAAAAAGCCCTTCGTCATCGCGGGCATGACTTCCCACCAAACTGGGAACATGAAGATGATTCGGTCGGCCGCTAATAAACGCTGCTGATAATCCGCGACTTGCGGATCAATGGTGCGACCCCGGCGCCAATTAGTTAAATCGGCCGCAGACATGACTGGATTAAAGCCATCTGCATGTAAGTCAATCAGATCAATTTGATTGTTTTCCGCGCGAAGTTGCGCTAAGACTGATTGCAGTAAGGCAGCTAGAAATGACCGGTGATGGGGCACATTATTGCCAGCAGTGGCCGTATAGGGATGATCAAAAATAATAACAGTTTTCATAAGTAAGACCTCGTTTTTTTAATTAATGTCGTTAGTATAGCGACTAGTCATGACGAGTGCCTTAACAATTGTTAAGTGGGAGGAATTTCGATGGAACTACCAGCATATCTTGGTCAGCAATTTCCTGAATTAAAGGCGCATTGGCCTCAATTAAAGTCGTTGTTTGTGCCGCAGCAAGTGCCAGCGGGGACGACGCTACTAAGTGAGGGACAAGTCGCCACGGAGATTTACATTGTGACGAGTGGGGCGTTGCGGTTATGGCATAACAGTGAACGTCAGGAGATTACCTTGCAATTCTTCTTTGAGAATCAACTGGTGTCTTCTTTTGAAAGTTTCTACCTCGACCAACCGAGTCGTTTTTCGATTGAAAGCTTTGAGCCGACCACTATTTTGGCACTATCGAAATCAGCCTTCACTCAGCTTCAGCAGCAATATCCAACGATTGAGCCGGCCATTACGCGTTTTATCTGCGAGCGATTTATTAGTTATCGCAACGTCTTTTTAGATCAATTGGCATTGTCGCCCGTTGAACGCTACCAAAAGCTGCAGGCTGATGAGCCAGATATTTTGGAGCGGGTACCGCTACAATTAGTGGCATCATATCTAGGGATTACCCCAGTCTCGTTAAGTCGGATTCGGCGGCGTTTGAAACCAGAAGTCTAAAAAAATCGCGTTCCCAGCAGTTAAATGGGAACGCGATTTTTTTAATTTGTCGTAAACTTTTGCGCCGCCGTTAACATATCAGCGGTCTGCTGGTTCATCAATGGGGGTAATTGATCAAAGTCAAAGTAGTCTAATTGCAAAGTTTCATCAGTGGCTGCCCCTAATAACTGGCCGCCGACTGCTCGGACTAAGTAGAGCATGCTAATGGTCTGGGTAACATCGCCGTTCGGATAGGTGGTCTCACCGCGGTCAAAGATTTGAATCGGTGCCACGATGTCGACTTTTAAGCCGCTATCTTCTTCGTATTCGCGAACACAAGCTTGGGCGTAAGTCTCGCCATATTCGAGATAGCCACCCGGAAGACTCCAATTATGGGTGTCCGTACGCAAGTTCAGGAGCACTTGATGCTGGTCGTTAAGCAGAATACCAGCCGCAGTATTTAAAATCAATGGTTTATGGCCGACGAGGGCGCGGATTTCTTGGATGTAATTTGCCATGTCATCACGACTTTCGTTTTAGGATACCTTTAGTATAACCGAAAGCGATGGTCGACGTTGGTTGATTAAATTTTACTAAGAACGCTGAATGCGGATGAGGACTGGATTCTGACCGCCTCGTCGTTAATTAGTCAAGTTGCGTATCAGCAAAATTTTAGTTAAGATGGAAGCTATGTGTTGTTGATTATCGCAACTTGTTCTTTACAAATGAAAAGAGAGAAAGTTATGCAGAGAAAATTAAGTACGGGCCAGATGCAAATGATTGCACTGGGCGGCACGATTGGGGTCGGTCTCTTTATGGGGGCTGGTTCCACCATTAAGTGGACGGGGCCGTCAGTGTTGATCGCATATCTGGTTTCGGGAGCGTTTCTTTACTTGATCATGCGAGCCCTGGGTGAAATGCTATACGTTGATCCCAATACGGGGTCGTTTGCCAAGTTCGCTTCTGAGTACATTCATCCGGTTTTTGGCTATCTAACGGCTTGGAGTAACGTCTTCCAATTCGTGGTCGTGGGGATGAGTGAAATGATTGCGCTGGGTGGCTATTGTCGGTTTTGGTGGCCGAATCTGCCGGACTGGGTACCAGGATTAATTGCCATTATCTTCTTATGTGTGGCGAATCTGATCTCGGTCAAGATGTTCGGGACATTAGAGACTTGGTTCTCCCTGATTAAAGTGGTGACGATTATTTTGATGATTATTGTCGGCTTAGGCTTGATTTTATTCGGTTTTGGGAACCATGGTCACGCCATCGGGATTAGTAATCTATGGCGCCACGGTTTCTTTACCGGCGGGGTCAAAGGGTTTGTCTTCGCCTTGTCGATCGTGTTGGCATCCTATCAAGGGATTGAGCTGATTGGGGTCACTGCCGGTGAAGCGGAAAATCCGCAGAGTACGTTAGTTAAAGCGATCCGTTCAACGGTTGCGCGGATTTTAATCTTTTATGTCGGGGCAATCTTTGTCATCGTCAGTATCTACCCTTGGGATCAGTTAAATCAGATTGGGTCACCGTTCGTCCAAACGTTTGCCAAGATTGGGATTACCGCGGCTGCGTCAATTATCAATTTTGTGGTGATTACTGCGTCGCTTTCCGGAGCCAATTCCGGGATCTATAGCGCTAGTCGGATGACGTATACATTGGCTGAAAATCATCAATTACCGCATAAGATGACGCTTTTGAATCGTCATGGCGTGCCGTTTTACGCCGTGATTTCGATTTCAGCGGGGATCTTGATCGGGATTATCTTGAACGTGGTGTTACCGATGTTCTTTAAGGATGCGAGTGAGATTTTCGTGATGGTTTACAGTTCCAGTGTATTGCCAGGAATGGTGCCGTGGATCGTGATTTTGATCAGCCAGATTGAATTTCGGCGTCAGAATGCCGATAAAATGGCCGATCATCCGTTCAAGATGCCACTGTCACCATATTCAAACTATGCCACCTTAGCCTTTTTAGCGTTAACGTTGATTTTTATGTTTATTAATCCAGAAACGCGTTACTCGATTTTAGTGGGGGTCGTTTTCTTAGCGATTATGACGATTATTTATTTCCGCAAGTATCATCAACGAGCAGATACGGAAGCGTAGTTCAAAAGTGTTCATCCAAATGGGTGAGCACTTTTTATTTTCCCTTGAAATGCGGTAAACTAAGTAACATTAATGTGCAGAAATGAGGTGGCCTAACGATGGTCAAACAGGGACATTATGCCAAGTCCAGTCGTAAGAAAATAGTGCGGCAGTTTAAACAACATCATGCCCAACATGAAGCGCGGGCGATTGATCCGTTAAAAATCAAAGCTTTCCTATTGGTTCGCTATCATTTAACACAGGCTAAACGACAACGCGTGGTCGTCCAAAAGACGATGCAGCAGTTCTTCGGCAATTGGCTGGATCTAGCGACTGCGCCTGAAAATGGGCAGATCTGGGATGTTACGGCGTTAACCAAGCAGACTTTACAACTATCAGGGTATCAAGTGCCATGGCAATACTATGCGATTTTGAATCAACAATTCAGTAGCTGGCAGGATTTCTTACTTAAAGAAGTCCCCGCGGTACCGTTAGAAGACCGGTTAAGCGTAATCAAGCCACTGACACCGACAACGTGGCAGGCTAGCTTGAGTCAACAATTGGCCGTGAATGGGTTGATTGGCACTTGGGGGCGTGAGCATTTAGCACAAGTCACCGCCGAACAAGTGTCACAATTACAAACCAGCTTAGTGAAAGATGGTCATATAGATTGGGCGGCAGTTGCCGCAGTCTGCGCTCCTATTCAGATTGACCTTGCTAGTTTTGATCAAGGCGTGCAGGGCTTGATCCGCCGTCTTGAAAAGCTTTCTTCAGATTATTTTGACTAATTAGTAAAGATAAAAAATAATCTCACTGGTCTGATGACTAGTGAGATTATTTTTTACGCTTGATAGGCATAGACAGCCGCAATCGCATTACTGATTTCTGGGGTAACGGGTAAGTAATTGAATGGTAACCCGGATTTTGCGAGTGCTTGGATTAAATGTTCGCGGTAGAACGTATTCTTTTCTAAAACCGAACCAGTAAAGGCTAAATTGACGGTATCAGTTGCGGTCCAGCGACCTTTACGCCGCGCTTGTAGGATGGTTGCGGCTAAGCCAGTGGTGGCCGTCTCAACCATAGTATTGGCATGCGGGTCACCCTTGGCAGCTTGATCCAAAACAAACGGGGCTAACTTCGCCACGTGGCCTTTGTCCCATTGATAAAAATGGTCGATGAGTTCAAAGACGGAGTTTAACTTTAAATGGGTCAATAAATCTTTACTGAATGGCGACAGCGTACCGGCATCGGTCTCAGCCGTGAGTTGTTGTACAGCGAGGCGACTCAGTTGATAACCACTGCCTTCGTCGCCCAACAAGTGGCCCCAGCCGCCCGCACTGAATTGCCGTTTGCCGTTAGTCCCAATGACTACTGAGCCAGTTCCCGCGATGGTGACTAAGCCAGCTTGTCCGTGTAATTTAGCGATTTGCGCCAATTGTGCATCGTTCATTAAGTTAACTTGTGGTACGGGGACATTGATTTGTTGACGAAAACGTTCAACAAACGGATAGGCGCGCAAGCCGGCAATGCCAACAGTTACGGCCTGGCAGGTGCCGTCAATTTTAGCTAGTAAGTTTTGAACGGCATTGCGGACATTATTCAGTGCTCGTAAATCGTCGACCATTAAGTTGGCCGGTCCGGTTACGACTGTTTTAATCGGCTGACCGGATAATTGATAAGCGATGGCAGTGGTATTGGTACCCCCGCAATCGACCCCAATGACATAATCCATTTCAAAAAATTCCTCCTTGATTTAAAGCGCGTCACGAACGACCCCGTTGGCTTTTTTGAGCCGGTCATGGGCGGTGGTAGCGTCAACTTGCGCCAATGCCATCACAATCGCCGTTTTAACGTCGTGCCCCGCTGATTCGAACAGCGTGCTGGCAGTTGTTGAATCAACGCCGGTCGCGAGTTCGATGATGTGTTTGGCCCGAATAACGAGTTTCTCGTTAGTGGGTTTCACGTCTACCATTAGATTATGATACACCTTACCGATTTTGACCATTGAAATCGTTGACAACATGTTTAAAACCATCTTTTCAGCGGTCCCGGCTTTTAATCTAGTTGAACCAGATAAGACTTCGGGACCTGGAGTGACTTCAATCGCCACTTGCGCAATATTGCTAATTTCGGCATGGTCATTGCAGGCAAGACTAATGGTCGCTGCGCCAATCTCATTGGCATAAGTTAAAGCGCCAATCACATATGGCGTGCGCCCGCTAGCCGCGATGCCAACAACGGCGTCATGGGCGGTTAAGGTAAGGTCTTTTAAATCTTGGACGCCTAAAGTCAGCGAATCTTCCGCGCCTTCAACAGCGACTGTCATCGCTTTTTGACCACCGGCAATAATGCCGCGGACCATGGCGGGGTCGGTGCCAAAGGTTGGGACACATTCGGCGGCATCGAGCACACCTAAGCGTCCGCTAGTCCCAGCCCCCATGTAGATGAGTCGGCCGCCAGCTTTAAATGCGGCGACGATTAAGGCAACTGCCTTGGCAATGGCTGGTAGTTGGGATTGGATGCTCTGGCTGACTTTGGCATCTTCTTGATTCATCAAGGTGACGATGTCGGCAATGGACATCTCATCTAAATGCGCGCTGGCCGGATTGCGGCTTTCAGTGGTGAGTTGATTGATGTTTTTCACGATTTTTTCTCCTTTTGGGTTTAGCTTTTAAGCGATTGTTCTTAGTCATTAGTTGGATTTAATTTGCCACTCTGGTTGGGCCAGAATCGGCTGGAACGTGGTGGCCACGTTCGGAAGCCAAAGAGCGGTCTTCCGAGCCGGGCTTTATCTAAGTCGGAAAATCACCGACCAAGATAAACGACACCACTGAGCCAATTCTGACCCGCCCGGCGTTAATTAATGGACATTTATAAGTTAATGAGGATCTTCTTAGTCAGTAAATTTAGTTGAATGGCTGATTTCCAATGATGAACCAGTTAATTGATATTAGGCATAAAATCAGGCAGTGTCGGTTAATAAAAGCGATGGTGACTATCACCAGCTAGAAAGCTATAACCGCTAATTTAGCGCAGGGCGGGTTGGATGATGCTCAGTGGTGAAATTTTACTTAGTCGAGTGATTTTCTCGGCCTAGTAAAAGCCCGGCTTGCAAGACCGCTCCTTGGCTTGCAAACGTGGCCACCACGTTCCAGCATCAATCCAGCGCAACCGGAGCGAAAAACTAGGTGCTTACGTTCTCTCACACTTTGACACAAAAGAGGAGCCACGGCAACTAATTGCCGCAGCTCCCCCAGCTGACTGTCATTTATGAGCTTGCGCATCCTCAAACCGAAATTTCATCCATGGTCGGATGTACGGAATTAGGAACTGTTCATCAGCGACTAAATGGCCGACAACGTTTTTATGCTGATCAATATTAGGCATTGGTTGTTTCACAATGTTGACTTCACCTTTATATTGGCCGAATGAATCGTTCCCAATAACCACATCACCGGGTTGCAAGGTTGCAACGGGGTGGTTAACTGGAATCGATTGATCCTTATACTGCAACTTAACAAAAGTCGAGCGAACACTGTAACTGTTGACATCGCCACGATTGAAATGCTGATGATCGAGTAAGATCTCGCGTTCCAATGGGGTGGCAGCTGCGTCGAAATCGACCGCTAAGCTGAGTTGGTCCTGATTAAGCTGGCTCAATTGTTTCAATTCATCATCACTGGCGAATTGGTTGCTGATTAAGACATCATCGATGAGACCAGTCGCAAATAAATGCTTGGCTTGTACGACGATTGGTAAGTCCCGGTGCATTTCCAAGGTCGGCAAACCATCGTTAAATGGATGTGGCCCAGTCGTCGCCACTTGTGAGGTCACAAAAGCCGCGGTCTTTAAGCCCATTTGCCGATATTTCTCGGTACATTTGGTAAAGAAGTCTAAGTCTAGCCCAGTAAAACGTTGCGGATAGAAGTTGTGGCACCCGCTTAGCCGTTGCTTGTTTGGTAAATAAGACATAATGTTGCTGATATTTCCGGTATCAACGGATAAGTTTAATTCGATATCCAGACCGGAATCTTCGTAACTCATCATTGATTCGGTTAAGCCGTCAAAGTTCGCGTCCAGCCGAATGGCACTGGCCCCCAATTGCTTGAACAAGCCTAAGTGGTGATAATCAACGCCCAGGGTGTCAAATAGCCGTGGATTGGCATCAATCGTGACAGACATCCCTAAATCGTTAGCAACCGTGAACACTTTTTTGAATTGTGCTAAGATGGCATCTTTATTCTCCGGGGTAACATCGAGTAAACTGGCGAAGACCCGTTTGAAGCCATACTTAGCAGCGGTTTTCAGATAAGCAATACTTTGTTCAGTCGGCGCTTTGGTCGGATAAACTGAAATTCCTAACATAACTCTTTAACCCTCTTATTCTGCTGGAACCGCATCAGCGGCCGCAGCTTTAGCCGCATCTTCGGCGGCTGCTTGTTGTTCGTTCTTTAATTGGTTCCGATCCCAAATCTTGAAGAATGGGTAGTAGATAAACGTCGCCATGACGATATTAACCACACATAAGACGGCGGCACGCCAGTCCCAAGCGGTGGTCATTAAGGCGCCAATTGGTCCTGGCAATGTCCAAGGCACTAAGGCGACCGTCCGACTGATCATATGGGTAATTGTCGCAAACCAAGTTAAGATCCCCATCGCTAATGGTGCTAAAACGAATGGAATCGCGAAGTAAGGGTTCATAACAATTGGCACCCCGAAGATTACGGGTTCGTTAATGTTGAAGAGCCCTGGAATAATTGTGACTTTCCCAATTGTCTTCCCATAACTCGACTTGGAGAAGAAAGCCAATAAAATACATAGTGACAAGGTTGCCCCGGCACCGCCAACATAGACGAACCACTGGAAGAATTGTTCAGTCATGAAGTGTGGCGCGTTGGCAGCGGTAACGGTACCTTTAGCGACGGCTGCCATGTTGGCGTTCAGGTTCGGGTACCAGAGTGGCCAGAAGATTGGGGTGGCTAAAGCCGCCCCGTGAATCCCGAATAACCAAACGATATCAGTCAATAAGATTGGGACGATGACTGAGATTAAGTTATCTTTCCCAAAGTAAGCTAACGGACTGAAGACCCATTGTAAGAACGTGTTAACGTCAAAGTTAAAGCCAACGTGAATGGTCCAAGCAACCACGATTAAGAAGGTCGCGGGAATCAGCGCTGAAAATGACGCAGCGACAGCGGGTGGTACCCCGTCTGGCATGCTAATGACCAAGTGATGGTCACGGCAAAAGCGGGTGACTTCCGCAGTCGCAATCCCGGCTAACATGGCGGTAAATAGTCCCGCCGCCCCAAAGTTAGTCAGTGGTACGACGGTCGCCGCCGCCTTTAAGCTTAACGCTTTCATCGCGGCCGGAGTCGATGCGGCAATTGGTTTGACCGCAAGCAGTAAGAATACCATGACTGATACGACCCCAGTTGAAATCCGGTCAAAATCATAGCCTTCCGCTAAGCGCCCCGCAATCGCGAAGGCCGCGTAAATGGCCATAAACCCCATTGAAAAATTAATTGGAATAGCTAAACCAGCCGCATAGGGTTTAATGAAATTGGTCCAAGCCGCAAGTGGGAATTGGGTAACAACTGTAAAGAATGACCCCACGATGGCGACTGGAATAATGACCGCCATCCCGTCACGAATTGCGCGTAAATAACGGTTCGCGGCAATTTTACTCATGACTTCAACAGTCTTATCTTTCCATGAACTTGATTGATCCATCAGAAATTCATCTCCTTAAAAAATTTAAAACACCCCAAAAGTTTTGATTCGCAGTCCTCCTTGTGCTTTAAGTTAATGCATTAACTTGAAATCTGTGGCAAGTATAGCATATTATAGTGAATGAGTTAACGCTTACATTGCTTTTAAATGGCCAAAGTGACATAATCAGCCTGTAAGTATAGACATTTAATGTGTTAAGTTGGAAAATGGCGGAGGTGGCGGTCGTGAGTCGAAAGGAACCAATCTATCAAACGATTTTAAATGCTTTGATCTTGGAATTAAATTCTAATCGCTTTAAGAAGAATGCACCGTTTTATAGTGAAAAAGAATTACGTGAAAAGTACCAAGTCAGTTCGACCACGGTCGTGCGGGTGTTGAATATGCTAGCTGATCAAGGCTATATCCATCGAATTCAAGGGAAGGGCAGTTTTGTGTCGAAGTTCAATCGCGGCACGGCTGTGAAGATTACGGATACCCACGCCTATGATTTGGATGATGAACAAGTTGCCGTGTTAGTCGTCAATGAGACGACTCCCGTTAAGGCGCGGAGTAAGTTTGAGACGACCACCCCCGTCTGGTACTTTGAACGGTTGCGTGAGATTCAGCAGGTGCCGTTTGAATATTCGCAGTCTTGGTATTTAAAGTCGTTGTTGCCGCCAGCTAGTGTGAGTCGGCCACGGTTGATTCATTCGTTGTATGCGTTGATCCGTAAACACGCGCAGCTAGATCTGGCCCAACAGCCGTTTGAACAAGAATATGCCGTAACGGTCGTGCCTAACCAGCGGGTCGCTGATTACTTGCACGTCACCTTGGATGCGCCGGTTGTTAAAGTTGAGCGGTGGGTCTTTCGTGAAGATCAAGCTTTGGAATATACGTTGAGTTACTTATTGCCGAATTATTTTGGGTTACATCTGACTAGCACCGCCCAGCCGCGGGTCGCTAGTGAAATTCGTTAGGTTGGGGGAGTGATGGGTTAATGTCCATTCATAGTAATAACTTTTTTTCAAATGTCTTGCGACGGCAGGTGACAGTTAATGTCATCTTGCCAGAACCAACGGGGCCGACTGGTGGGGTGTTGTCGGCGTACGCACGGGGACCACAATTATTGCCAACGATTTGGCTGCTACATGGCTTAGGTGGTGATGCCACGACTTGGTTACGGCGGACGGCCATTGAGCAGTTGGCGACACAGTATCGAGTCGCCGTCGTGATGCCACAAACGGAACGGGGCTTTTATACCGATATGGTTCACGGGCCGCATTACTGGTCGTTTTTAACGCAAGAATTACCCGCACGGATGCAGTATATCTTTCCGTTGGCGACCGACCGTGCCCGTAATTATGTCATGGGAAATTCAATGGGTGGTTATGCAGCATTGCGTTGGGCGCTCAGTGAGCCGCAACGTTTTGCCGCCGTGGCAGCCTTATCACCAGTTGCTGATCTAGCACGTTTTCGAACGGAGCAAGCGGCCATTATGCCTGATATGGACTTGGCCTTTGATCCGCAGCAGTTGGACGATTCATCAGTGAGCCTAACGCATTTGTTAGCCCATTATCAGCCAGTCACCCCGAGCTTACGGGTCTTAACAACGACTGGTAGTGCAGATATCTTACGCTCGATGGATTTAGCGTTACGGCCCCAGTTAGCGGCTCAATTTGGCACGGACTTTACGTGGCAAGAACAAGTTGGCCATCATGATTGGTCATTATGGAATCAACAATTACCAGCTGCGATGCATTGGTTAATGAAGGGAAGTTGGCAAGTTGTCTAATTTTAAACCGAAATTACGCCATTATAATTTATGGAAACAAACGGGATTGGCATTGATTCCGTTACTATTAGCGGTAATCGCATATCCTGTCTTACCCGCAAAGATTTTTGTGCCGACCTCGATTAGTGGCCTTGAACCATGGGGGATTCGGAGTAATATTTTTGTTTATCCGTTATTTTGTTTTGTTCTTTGGATCTTGGCGTGGGCGTTTATCTACTTTAATCGCCTTTACGAAAAAAATTTAAAGGTGACACATCAGGCGTACAAACCTTTGGAGAACTATTATATCTGGGGTTGCTGGGTCTTGGATGGCTTAGCGGTAGTCATGGTTTTAATTGAAATCTTTGTGACGGTGATGCACTAAACAAAAACTCCGATAGTTACTGATTTAACAGTAACTACCGGAGCTTTTGTTTCACGTGAAACATTTTAGCGCTCATACCACTGGCAGATGCGTTGTAACTGGGTGATTGGTAAGTAACGAACGGTCTGACTGCGACCATGCTGACCGGCGCGAAAGTGTAAGCGAACATGGCCGTAAGCGTGTTTATGCAACCAGATTGATTGCCGTAATTCAAGCGATTGAACATGTTGACGTTGGAACAAATAGTCGTTGCGAGTGAACCAGCGACTAGTACTAATCATCAGGTAGCGAGGTGTCAACACTTGGGCCGTACTAGCATGACTGCGTAACAATCCCATTGGCATCAGTAGTCCCCAGATTAACCAGCTAAGACTGCCCCAGGGACGCCATAAGATACTAAATGGCAGACAAATAAGTAAGCCGACCAAGCCGTAATTGCGTAAGTTCCACCAGCGAGTTCGGGGGTCGGTATTCCGCGTTAAAGTCAGTGGTGGTAATTGCGGGAAAAAGGTCGTCAAAAAGTGATTAACGGTGGCTTGCTTGATGACTGGCATAACGATCACATTGGCAGCATCGTCATCTTTATGGTCGTTGCTAATCACGACCAGTTGGACCGTCACTAAGTGTAGCCAACGTCGTAATAACGGTTGCTTCAATCGGATAGCTTGAATGCGATCAATGGCAATCTCAGTCTGCCGAGTCTTGAACCAGCCGCGGCGAACAATGAGATGGTCACCTTGTCGCGTTAAGGTAAAGCCATAGTAGGTCATGATGAGCGTCACAATTGAGCCAAGGTAAAAGAGTAGGACGGTGGCTAATAATAACCCGATAATTGTCAAGAGACCAATATGCTGGGCACTACTAAAAGCCCAATTAATCAGTGCTTTACGGGCGCTTTCACTTAGCTTACCAAAGCCAGCTAGGATGAGTAGAAAGACGGATAAAAAGGCTGGTGAGGTTAAGGCAAATTCACGTAAGTCGCGTCGATTAATGGTATAAGTCGGTATTTGGGGCACTGCGGTTGGCGTTACTAGCGTAGCAGCTTGTTGAGCAGCCATTAGTTGTGCATAAACTGTTGCATTAACAACGGCCAAGACGGCTTCTGGGCGGTCACTACTACTATAGCCCGCCGTTTCGACACTTAAGGTAATGAGATTGAACGGCTTTAAGAACGCCCACTGAGTCTGGTTGACGGATTGAATGCGCTGGTAGGGAATATGGTTAATCTGATGATTAAAAACGCCAGAATAAATAACCAGACTGTCAGTAGTTAACGCAAATTTGAACGCCCAATAACGCAATCCTGCTGGAATTAGAAAGGCTAAGATAATGACGATAATCGCTACCGGTAGCCAACCAGTTAAATGGGCTTTGATTAAGACTGGCGTTAACGAAATCAGTAGCACAATTAAGGGAATGACCCATTCACGAATGAGGTGGTAAAACTCATTAATCAGCGCTAACGGATGTAGCCGTTGTGGCGTGGGATTAGTCATCAGTCCGCGCCTCCTGTGCTAGTGCCATGACTAGTGATTTGAACTGTTCAGACTTTGCCGCTGGAATTCCAGCAATCTTATGGCTAGATGCCGCGGTAACCAGGGTGACGGCTTGCAAGTGTTTAAGTCGTAATAAGGGGCCCTGTTCCAACTTGATATTTTGAATCTGAGCGATGGGAATCACCGTTTGTTTACGGAAGAAGTAACCATCGTGTAATTCGAATTGTCGCGGGTTGACGAGATAAGTGTTGAATTGCCAACGATAGGGAACGAGCGCGAGTTCAGTAATGGTTATGAGTAACGTTAAGATTAAGATGCCGATGGTCGTGATGTGCCAGAAAGTGGGCGCAAACCAGCGACTTAATAGCCAAGTCCCGATAGCGAATATTAAGCCAAGTGTTAGCTCAATTAGGCTTGTCCAAATCCAGATTGTTTTGATTGTTTTAGGTAAGTGCTTTGTAGATTGGGTAGGCATGTAAATTCCTCCGTGGTTGATTGATAGTTCCTATTCTAGGGGAGTTTGAATATTCGTGCAATGGCTGGATTAAGATGGTTAAGCTGAAAGACAATAAAACGGCCACATTGTCCCAACCGCCGCTCCGCGCTATACTAGCACCAACCAACACGCAGGGGGGCATTTACATAATGATTACACCAGGCACCAAAATCATCACCCAACCAGACGGCTACCACTTATGGACTCGTACTGACGGTCAAGGTCCCATCAATTTACTGTGTCTACACGGCGGTCCCGGTGGTACCCACGAAGTTTTCGAAAACTTCGCTAAACGACTAGCGTACTACCATGTTCAAGTCAGCTATTATGATCAACTGGGCTCCTACTTTTCAGAATCGCCAGATTGGACTGATCAAGCTAATCGCGATAAATATTTTAAGATTGCGTACTATGTCGATGAAGTCGAAGCGGTGCGTCAGGCACTGGGCTTAGATAACTTTTATTTATTAGGGCAGTCATGGGGTGGTTTGTTAGCCCAAGAATACGCACTCAAATATGGCGCTCATCTCAAAGGACTCATCATCTCTAGTATGGTCGACAACATTCCAGAATATATCACCCATCTGAATACCATTCGGGCGCAGCAGTTTTCTAAACGAGCCGTCATCTACATGCAAGATGTTGAGCGGCGCCAAGCGTTTCACGAGCCACGCTATCAAAAGCTAATTGCCGAACTTGGCAACCGGCATTTGCATCGCGCTACCGATCCACACCCAACGCACTTAGTGTCAACGTTGGCGACAGACATTTATCATTACTTTCAGGGCGACAATGAGTTCGTCATGGTCGGTGCACTAAAAGACTGGGACATCCGCGAGCGGTTGCAGTATCTGCGCGTCCCGACTTATCTGACCGTTGGTGAAAATGATACGATGCCGATTGCGGCGGTACAGCGAATGGCACAAACGATTCCCAACGCAACAGTCCATATCACCCCTGGGGCTGGGCATGGTCAGATGCTGGATAACCCGTTAGATTATTTCAAACATCTTGGAGAATTTTTAACCGAATAAAGACAAAAATACGGTGCTAACTTTCAATTAAGCGGTTAGCGCCGTATTTGTTTTTAGCCTGATTATTCAATAATGGTTGCTGGTTTTAAGAAGTGAAAGCGGATGAACTTTCCAATCTCAGTCACTGCTAAGACAATGATCCCCGCGATAATCGGAATGCCCCAACCGTACCAGAAGTTGACATTGGTTGTATGGAAGATTGATTGCATGAACGGCAAGTAAACAATGCCGAGCTGTAAGAGAATCAAAATTCCAATAATATAAAATGCCATCTTGTTCTGGAAGAAGTATTTCGAAATGACTGGGTAGTCGTTTCGTAAGTTAAAGAGATAGAAAATTTTCCCGAAGATGATAATGTTCAAGGACATCGTACTCCCAACCACGTTTGGTAAGCCAATCGCGGTTAAGTAGTCGTAGGCGAAGATTCCTAAGCCAGAGATTAATAACGAAACGTAGACGATTTCAAATGAATCGAGCTTCGATAGTAAGCCAGCCTTCACTTTTCGTGGTCCCCGAGACATAATCCCAGCTTCGGGCGGCTCGAAGATAAAGGCGAACTGGATCGTTAAGGCCGAAACCATGTTAATCCAAAGCAACTGAGTTGGGTAAAGCGGTAAGTCGTGACCCATCAAGATACTGATGATGACGACCAGTCCTTCGGCAAAACTAGTCGGGAGCAAGAAGCGAATCGTTTTACGGATATTATCGAAAACGTGGCGACCTTCGCGTACGGCCGCGACGATATCTGCAAAATCATCATCTGCTAAGACCATATCGGCGGATTCTTTGGCGACTTCGGTGCCTTTGATCCCCATGGCGACCCCGATGTCTGCTTGCTTCAAGGCAGGCGCATCGTTAACACCGTCCCCAGTCATCGAAACAACGTGGTCATTGGCTTGTTGTGCGCGAACAATCCGTAATTTGTTAGCAGGCGTTGCGCGAGCGAAGACGTTATAGTCATCGATTTGCGCTTGTAACTGCGTATCATTCAAGGCATCGATTTCGGGACCAGTAATTGCTTTGACGGTGGGCGCCAAGTTTAACTTGTTGGCAATCGCCATAGCCGTATCTGGATGGTCCCCAGTAATCATCTTTACTTGCACACCAGCTTGCCGGAGTTCCTGGATCGCGGTGGCAGCTTCCTCACGCGGGGGGTCGATGATCCCGACCATCCCGGCTAAGGTGAGGCCGCTAATCGCTTTAGCGTCAATTGTATCAACTGTTGAGTCAACAACTTGATAGGCGAGAGCGACAATTCGTAAGCCGTCGCCAGTTAAAACTTTCATCTTTGCGGCCCAGTGGTGTTCGTCTCCAGCTTGGTCGGTTAAACGGAGCACCGTAGCGGGTGAGCCTTTGACCATTAAGACGCGTTGCCCATTGAGATCGGCTAAACGGGCGGAGAACCGAAATGCTGAATCGAACGGTAAGGAGTCGATTTCGGCGACTTCGGGGTCGTGACCGGACATTTTACGATAAAGGGTCGTTAAGGCGCCATCGGTTGGTTCCCCGGTTAGTTCCCATTTGCCGTTTTCAAAATGCAATTGCGCATCGGTTGTTTGACCGGCAATATTGACCAGCCACTCTAAATGGTTGTCTTGATGCCAATCATAGGCTTGTCCATTTAAGGTCAAGGCGCCGTCAAAGTTGACGCCGCCGTTATCATCATAGCCGACCCCAGTCACATCAAAGGCGTGGTTGGGGGTAACAATTTTGGTGACGGTCATTTCGTTTTTGGTTAAGGTCCCCGTCTTATCGGTGTTGACAATATCGACCGCGCCTAACGTTTCAACGGCTGGTAATGACTTGACGATGACATTCTTCTTGGTCATTTGTCGGGTACCCATGGCTAAAACGACGGACGTACTAGCGGGTAATCCTTCCGGCATGGAGCCAACGACCATTGTAATGACGGCGATTAATAAGGTTGGCAGGCTGTAAGTATCCATGACCATCCCTAATAAGAAGAGCAAGACTGCCGCGACCACGATCGCGATTGAGAGTCCAAAGCCCAGTGAATTCAAGTTACGCATCAATGGTGTTGGCTTTTCTTTGACTTCACCAACGGATTGTTGGATATGACCAATCTCAGTCGCACCAGCTGTGGCGGTTACGACACCATAACCGGAGCCACTAGTAACCGCCGTTGAAGCATAGACCATGTTGCGGCGATCAGCGAGGGCTAGTTGCGCATCCTTAAGCGGTTCTTCAATCTTTTCAATCGGATTGGTTTCCCCGGTCAGCGTTGACTCTTGGACGTTTAAGTTGTCCGCTGCAATCAAGCGCATATCCGCGGGTACCGCATCGCCGGCTTCCAAGTTGACTAAGTCGCCGACGACTAAATCACGCGCGTCGACTTCTAGCTTTTGACCATCGCGAATGACGAAGTTTTTGGAAATCAACATTTCTCGGATTCGCTCTAAGGCGTTGCCGGCTTGGCGTTCCTGAACGTAGCCAATGATGGCGTTGGCAATAATGACTAAGCCGATAACGATCGAGTCGGAGTAACGCTGCATAAAGAACGTCATCACGGCGGCGGCTGCTAAAATATAAATGATACTGTTATTAAACTGCTTGATGAATTGTAGTAAGCGGGATTGGCGCTTAATTTCCATTTCGTTACGGCCATTTAAGTACAACCGGTTGGCCGCTTCATCTAGACTTAACCCATTTTCTGGGTCAGTTTTGTATTTAGCGGCTAAGGTTGCTTCATCAAGCTGCCAAAGTTTGGCGGCATCGGGAGGCATCTGGTCCTGTTCAGCATCTTCAGTGTCGGTCAAGCGATGGGCATTTTCGTCTATCATTAAATCCACTCCTATTGTTATAAATTATTTTATCGATTTGGTTCGGTGAAATCTCGGCGTTTGTTGCGCGTTAGGCAGGCCAATTTCGCCACATCCCTTCCAGTATAAATTATTGGTTAATTATTATTATAAACGAATATTACAACTAATCGTTATTAAAATGTTTGACATTTTTGTAACGAAAAATTACATTAGTTGCAATAACATATCAGGTTTAGTGCGAAAAGTCGCCTAAAACCTGATTTTTAACAGAAATTGGAGGCTACTACATGGTAACAGTGAATTGCCGGCTATCGAGGACGGCGGATCTACCGGCATTATTAGCAATTGATCAAACGATTTGGAATACGCAGAATAGTCCGGGACCGGTCTTAGCCCGCGATCTAGCCAGCTATGCGCAAAGTTATCCGGCTGGTAGTCAGTTAGTCGCCGAAGTTGCGGGGCAAGTTGTCGGGATGATTTCGTGGAACCCGCTGCCACCATTTGCTTCTGCCCGTTATACTTGGGACATTGGCATCGGCGTCGCTAAGACGGCCCAACATCAAGGCGTTGGCCATCAGTTAATGCAGGCGTTAAAGGCTGCCGCTCGCGAACAGGGCATTCATCGGATTGCTTTACGGGTACTAGCGACAAATCATGCGGCCCGCCAGTTCTATGCGCAGCAAGGGTTTCAAGTGGAAAGTGTCGCGCGTGAGGCCTTTTACCTGGATGGTCAGTTCGTCGATGATTATGGTTTAGCTTATTTACTGGATTAAAAAATGACCGACTCACTTAAATCGAGCCGGTCATTTTAGTTAATCTTCAATTGGATCTTTCATTAATAACCAAAGGACCAAGTAGGCGATAATCCCCGGGAACATTGGGGTGATGGCTAATAAGACAAAGATTAGCCGTGCAACGTTAGCCGACCAATCAAAATGTTCGGCCAGTCCACCAATCACGCCAGCAAAGACCCGGTTAGTACTTGAACGGTGAATATCGATTTTCATGAGAACCCCTCCTTTAACTCCCATTAGTTTAGCGGTTTCAAGAGCGTTCGTCTACTATCCGAACTTAATGTTAGTCGGTTGGCAAGGTATAGTTGTATTCAGGAGTTGCTTCTCAGTACGATAGCAATTAGCTACTGTAGTTACAGGCTGAATTAATGTAGCGAATTCTCAACATCAGCCTTGAATTTAGCACTCTGTCTGATAGAGTGCTAAATCCTTGCATCTTTCATTAAAGCTGGTAGGATATAAATTGAAGGTCAGGAAAGGTCAAAGAAATTAAAACCGGCTGACCTTGGAATGCGAGTATTTTTGAGAGGAGATTGTGATTATGGCTAATGAAATGATGAACCGCAACAATGACTTTGGGATGTTTGATCCATTTGCACGGATGGCAGAACGCTTTTGGGAACCATTCAATGGGGATACGGAAGCTTTGAAGACTGATATTAGTGAAACCGATGACCAATACAGTGTGACCGTTGATGTGCCTGGGATTGATAAAAAAGACGTGAAGTTAGCTTATCGCGATAATGTCTTATCAATCAAAGTTCAAAAGGACAGCTTCGTGGATCACAGTGACCAAGATCAAAATGTGGTGATGAACGAACGGCGCTTTGGCAGCTTACAACGCAGTTACATGTTACCAAATGTGGCCGCTGATCAGATTAAGGCGACCCAAACGGATGGCGTATTGACGATTACTTTACCAAAGTCCAAGCAAGCCACGGACAATAAGATTGAAATTCAATAAACACATTAATTTTAAAGGTATCGCTCTTGAGATTGAGCGGTGCCTTTCTTGTTTTAAATAGGATTAGATTGCTTATTAGGCGGGGGTTCGCTATGATAGAAATGTCACTAGAATTGCTTAAAAGGACGCCTTATTTGTCGGCTATTTCCCGGGAAATAAGCGGCAAGGCTTTGTTAAAATATGTTAAGCTAGTTGACATGCCAACTGTTTAGTTGAGCTTGAGTTTGGAGATGACTCACATGGATGACGCAGAACGTGAGCGCGGACCATGGCATCGTAATCTAATCGTTTTATGGTTTTGTACGTTTGTTGCGGGGATGGCTTTTAGTGAAATTATGCCGTTCCTCTCATTATTTATTAGTCAATTGGGTGAGTTTAGTAAGCAACAGATTACCTTCTATAGTGGGTTAGCCTTTGCGGCCGACTATGCGGTCGCCGCAATTTCGGCGCCACTTTGGGGTATTGTGGCGGATAAAAAAGGTCGTAAGATCATGCTGCTACGAGCCTCATTAGGGATGGCCGTTGCCATGGGCTTAATGGGCTTTGTTACGGCTGTCTGGCAATTAGTCGCTTTACGGGCGCTACAAGGTGTCTTTGCGGGCTTTATTTCGAATGCGCAAGCGTTAGTTGCTTCACAAACCCCACGCAAGTACAGCGGTCGGGCGTTGAGTACGTTGATTACTGGCGCGGTCAGTGGTAATTTATTTGGCCCGGTCGTTGGTGGGGTACTCGCACAGCTGTTCTCAATTCGGAACACGTTTTTTATTACGGCGGGTTTACTAATTGGTGCCTTTTTACTCAGCCTGTTCTTTGTCCAAGAACATTTCAAACCAGTTGAACATCATCGTGAACCTGGCGCGAGCCGTAATCCATTGGCGGCGTTTCAAAATCCAAAACTGATTATTGTGATGCTTTGTTCTACCATGATTGTGCAACTTGGCAATGCCTCGATTGCACCAATTATTAGTTTATATGTACAGGAATTAATGCATCATACTGGCCCAATCGCGGTTGTTGCAGGGATTATTGCGGCATTGCCGGGGATTTCTAATATCTTAGCGGCACCGCGCTTGGGTCGCTATGGCGATGAGCATGGTTCTGGAAAAGTGCTATTATTTGGCTACGTTTTTGCAGTGATTATGTATTTCCCGCAAGGTTTAATCTCAAGTGTTGTGACGTTAGGCTTGTTGCGCTTTGCCATTGGGATCTCAGATGGAGCGTTGTATCCGGAGATTCAAACGGTGATTACTAAGAATACGCCGGTACATTTGACGTCGACAGTTTTTAGTTATAACCAATCATTTCAAGCGATTGGTAACATGCTCGGGGCATTACTCGGGGGTGTGATTGCGGGGATCTTTGATTATAATTCGGTCTTTATCTTAACAGCGGGATTATTGTTAGTGAATCTAGCATTGATTTTGTGGTTAGTACCAGAGATTTGGAAGAACCCGCGTACCCATGCAGAATAAGTCTTAAGGCGGTTGATTGGGAAACTAATTAACTGCTTTTTTGTACACAGTAGCTTGTCTTTTAGCGTGGGACGGAGTAACCTTAGTTCTATGAATATCGAACTAAATCAAGTCGCGGCCGATCAGCGACGAGTAGCCATTTTTAAAGCTTTAGCCGATCAAAATCGTCTTCGAATTATCCGAGTGCTTTATCAAGAACAACGTGAAATGACTTGCAGTGAAGTGGGGGCGCAATTACAAATTAGCAAGTCGACGGTGTCGTATCATTTTAAAGCTTTACGGTTAGTCGGACTGACCAATACTCGTCAAGTCGCGCAAACCAAATATCTCTCGTTGCAGACGGCCACGTTTGACCGTTATTTGCCAGGGTTTTTAGCGACCCTGTAATTTTTGCTTGCTTAGTTTGATGATTATCGAACTAAAATTTATTTGAAAGAAGTGTCTGATTTATGACAACGACCCATACGCATAGTCGGTATTTGACACTGGGCATGATGTTAGTCGCGACTAACATGCGGCTGCCAATTACGATGATGCCCGGTCTAATTAGTAGTTTGAAGCAGTCCTTAGGGTTACCAAGTTCGATGGCTGGGATGTTAACGACGATTCCGTTGCTGACGTTTGCAATTATGTCGCCTTTATTAGCACGCTGGGGCCGGCGCTTTGGTAATGAAGTCACCATTTATGCCATGCTGGTTATTTTGGCAGTCGGCAGTTATTTACGTGTCGTGCCATCTATTGCGCTCTTACTGCTTGGAACTTTGTTAGTCGGCATTGGTGCCGATGGTGGTAATGTCTTGTTACCGGCGATTATCAAGGATAACTTTCCGACTAAGATTGGACTAGCAACGAGTGCTTACACGGTATCGATGTTGTTGGTCGGTTCATTAGGGACCGGTTTGTCTGGCATCATGGCCGCTCACTGGTCATTGCCGGTGGTGATGGCGGTGCTTTCGGCGGTTGGGTTGGTTAACCTGATCACTTGGCTACCTAATCTCAAGCATAACCATCGTGAACCAGTGCTACCGAAAGAAACGGCAATAAAATCAACGACCCACCCGAGTGTTTGGCGGTTACCAATCGCGTGGGTCGTGACGGCCTTTTTCGGCTTGCAAGCGCTGGTCTATTATTCAATGCTGACCTGGTTACCAACGATCCTAGTGGCGCATGGCTTTTCAACGATTACAGCCGGTAACTTAGTAACGGTCATGCAATTAAGTGGTTTGCCCTTAGCCTTTTTTGTGCCAACCACGGCGGGTAAACGACATGGGGTGCCTATCATGTTAGCAATTATTGGGATTGGCTTTATTGGTGGCATCGGCGGTATTTTATTACCCGGGTTATCTTTGCCAGTTGCCGTAATCTTGAATATCATCTTAGGCTTTGGTTCTGGGGCGGCGTTCAACTTAGCGGTCGTCTTCTTTACCCGTAAGACGACCAATGGGTTTGAAACCGCAGATTTGTCAGGAATGGCGCAGTCGGCTGGATATTTATTGGCTGCCATTGGCCCTGTCTTGTTCGGTTGGTTAGGGAGTCACGTGGGGTGGAACTTAGTGATCTGGTTGGCGGTAGGCTTTTCTGCATTATTAACCTTATCTGGAGTGATTGTGCAACGCCATGCGACAATCTATGATTGATCAGCCTTTTTTCGGCGTTAGGCCTCGCTGTGCATGAATCTGTTGGCGTAGTGTCAGGTATTGAAAGGTTGGATAACCACAGTCAGATTAGTAAGTTGGCTAGCTTGAACACCGCCATTAGGATTACACTAGCTTTATAACGTGAGTTTATTAGAGCCTCCGCGATAATTAGCTGGTTTATCTTACTAGTCTAGCTAGATCAATGCGGAGATATCATTTTTAATTGGAGGGCTTGGCATGCAAGCAGCTTATATTGAACAGACGGGTCAGCCGGACGTGATCAAAGTCGGTGATTTACCCCAACCGACGCTGCGTCCCACGGAACTGTTAGTCAAGGTGACGGCGGTGGCAGTTAATCACGTGGATACATTTGTACGGCGTGGTAGTTTTAAGACCACCACGGCATTCCCATTTGTGATTGGTCGTGATGCCGTGGGAACGGTGACCGCAGTTGGCGAACAGGTCAGCGGGTTTAACGTTGGTGATCGTATTTGGACGAACAGTATGGGCTATGACGGTCGCCCGGGAGTAACGAGTGAGTATGCCGCGATTCCCGCTGAACGGGCCTTTTTAGCACCAGCGGGCATTGATGATTTGCCGTTAGTGGCGACCGTTCACTCCGCTGCAACCGCCGCAATTCTCTTAACGGATGTGAGTCCGGTCGAGCCTGGTCAGGTCGTTTTGATCGAAGGTGCAGCTGGACACGTTGGGACTAAGTTAGTACAAATCGCCCATGCTAAAGGCGCTGAAGTTTTAGCCACGGCCAATCCGCGTGATTTTGACCGGTTAAAACAACTGGGTGTCCAGCAAGTCTTGGATTATCACGCGGACTTTGCCAGTGCAATCACGACACCGATGCAAACGATTGTGGATACATCGGGTAAAGTTGACTTGAAGACGAACTTATCACTGTTGGGTCTGGGCGGTACGGTAGCCTTGATCACCGCGCCGGTCGCTAATCAATTCACTTTTGATGTGCGCGAGTTCTATACGCAGCAACAACGGATTGTTGGTTTTGTGATTAGTCATGCCAGCTTAGACCAACTGCAGCGGGCTGGCCAGCTATTGAATCAGTTATTTGCCCAAGGGTTATTATTGGATGATGACTTGCAAGTCATGCCGTTCACACAAGCCCAACGCGCTCATGAGATTGTGGAAGCTAATCAATCGAAAGCCCGGCTGGTCTTAGTGCCCGGAGAAGCTTAAATCAAAAAACGTCTCGTTGAAAACTATCAACGAGGCGTTTTTTTGATTTAAGCTTCAGTTGAAGCCGTTTCTTGAGCCAACATTTGTTTTTCAGCGACTTTGAAGAATGGGTAGTAAGCCGCGCCCGCCAAGACCAATTCGATGGCAGACCAGACGGCAGCACGCCAATCCCAACCGGTAGCCATTAATGGGCCGATAATTGGGGGCATCGTCCAAGGCACCATCGCAACCGGTGCTGAGATCAGGCCGAGGGAGATAAGCAAGTAGGACAACGTTGCTAAGACGAGTGGCACGACGATAAATGGAATCATCGTGAGGGCGTTCATAACGATTGGAAAACCGAAGATTACGGGTTCGTTAATCTCGAACAAGGCACTTGGAAAAGCCACTTTGCCTAGATCACGGTACGTTTTACTCTTAGAAAAGAGCATTAGGGCCACTAACGTAATCGTTGCACCAGTCCCACCGACGTTGACGTATAGGCTGGAGAACCCAGCGGCCGTGACGTATGGAAGTGGTTGATGATGCGCTAAGGCCGTCCCGTTTGCAGCTAGGAACTGTAAGAAGATTGGGTCAGCGATACCTTCCAAAGTCATGTCGCCATGAATCCCGCAGACCCACAGTAAGCTGACTAGTAAGGTATAGACTAAGATCCCCGGCAAGGTATTCATCGCAAACAATAGGGGATGGAAAATGGTTTGAATGACTTGGTTGATGTCGATATGTAGTGGCATCCGCACAAACCAGAATAAAAGCAAAATAACGAAGCCTGGGAAAAGGGCCACGAACGAATTAGATACCGCTTCGGGGACCCCAGCTGGTAATTTGATGACAATGTTCTTTTTGACAAAAAAGTTGAAGATCGACACGGCGACAAAGGCCGTAATAATAGCGGTAAACAAACCGGATGATGCAAAATTATTAGTATCTAATTTGAATTTATTATTGAATGAACTAATGACGAAGGCCATCGTGGATAGTCCTGCCCCAGAAAGTGGATCGATTTCGAGGGCTTTAGATAATTCGTAGCCAATCCCAATGACGGCCAGTAACGAGATAATCCCGAACGATCCGTTGACCGCAACTCCAATCATATCCATATACGGGGCCATTAAGTTGGTCCAAGCTTTGATTGGAATGTTCCCAATAATGAGGAAGACACTCCCACTGATAATGGCTGGTAAGGTTAATACCAAGCCGTTCCGTACTGAAACGAGGTACTTGTTATTCCCGACTTTAGCCATTGGCGGCATTAAGGTATTTTGCAGCCAGTCCATAAATTTATGCATAAGCTTAGCTCCTCCTTGTTGTTGATAGGCTAAGAATAAGCGTTAGCACGGGTGTTGTAAACCCTTACAAATAGTGCATATGAGTATACTTATACATCAATACAAGCAACCAATACCCGCTAATCGTATTTGTACCAACAAATAATGGCATAGACCGAATTATGAAGGAATCATTAAAAAAGGTCGTAAAAAAATTTTATTTATTTTTTTAGTGGTAAAATGCTTGCCTTCGAGTTACTAGAAGCCAGTAGAATACGCTCATGAGTTTAAATCGAACGGAGGCATTCTGATGGCAGTTTTACAAATTATGGCAGTGGTGCTAGTGGCAGTTGGCTTGTTGACCTTAATCGGTGACCCAACCCAGCCACGGAAGCGGCCAGTCCGGGTTCGGCGTTAAGTCGCGAACTAAATAGTTGACCTAGACCCGCGTCCAAGCGCTACACTAGATCATGTAACTGAAGTGAAATAATTGATGGGAGCGATTTGAATGGCAACAATTAATGCCGCTAATGCGGGAACTTATGCTTTTGATGAGACATTTAAAGTCAATCGATTAGGCTATGGGACGATGCAGTTGACCGGACCAGGGACTTGGGGGCCATACGCTGATCCTGAAAATGGGATCAAGGTCATTAAGCAAGCCTTGGCTTATGGAGTCAACTTCTTTGATACCGCGGATTCTTATGGGCCATGGTTCGCGGATCGTTATTTGGCAGCGGGCTTAAAGGACGCCGCTAATCGCGATCAGATCTTTATTTCAGATAAGGTCGGTCAGACGCGGCAGGGTCCGAATGTTTGGACGCCACATGGTGAGCCGAATTACTTACGGCAACAAGTGGAAGTCTCGATGATGACGTTAGGAATCGACCATGAAGATCTTGTCTTCTTGCATCGTATCGATACGCACTTCTCAATCGAAGAGCAAGTCGGTGAGTTGAAGAAGTTGCAAGACGAAGGCAAAATCAAGCATATCGGTCTGAGTCAAGTCACGGTTGACGAATTAAAAGCCGCCCAAAAAGTGGCGACTATCGATGCTGTTGAGAACTTATATAACGTCGCTGACCATCGCGATGACGATGTTTTAGACTACGCAGAATCACAAGGTATGGCTTTCTTGCCATGGTTCCCACTAGCAACGGGTCAGTTGGCGCAACCCGGGAGTAGCTTGAGCACGATGGCGGCTAAGTATCACGTTAGTTCAGCTCAGATTGCATTAGCTTGGTTGTTGAAGCGTTCTAAGAATGTCTTGCCAATTCCTGGGACTAGTTCAGTTGAACATCTGGCTGATAACGTGGCCGCGGCTAACGTGGATCTATCCACGGCGGACTTCAATGAATTAAGTCAATTAAGTGTGAAATAGATGATGTAGCGAGCCTAGCTTAATTGCCAAGCTCGTTTTTTGAACTTGTTATTTAAGACGAGACACGTGTAAAATGAAAGACACTGATTACGCTTGGTGCTAGTTAAGATTGCGTCTGCCAGTTGGCTCCTAAAACGCTGGAACGCCATGGGCCATTTTGAAGCCAACGCTGAGGTCTTCAAACCTGACCTTGGCCTAAGTCCGAGCAGACTACTCACACTAAGGCCAACGACATAGCTGAGCATTTTAGGAATCAACGGCTCGGCTAAATAACTGAACTGAGAATAATCAATCATTAATTTTTCAATTCCGGTTATTTAACGCCGGGCGGGCCAGAATTGGCTCAGTGGTGTCGTTTATCTTGGTCGGTGATTTTCCGGCCTTAGATAAAGCCCGGCTTTTGAGACCGCTTTTTGGCTCAAAAACGTGGCCACCACGTTCCAGCCGATTCTGGACCAACCAGAGTGGTAATTTAAGCAAACTAGCACTAAGTGTAGACATTGATTAACTATTGAAAGAGGATTGATACTTGATGAACCCCCGAATTAAAAGTGAAACGCCGACTGTCTACTTAGCTGGACCATGGTTTACGGCTGGTCAGCCAGAACGGTTAGCGAAGATTGAACAGTTGATGAATGAGCTAGGCATAACCTACTACAGTCCCCGTTTAGATGGGATTGATTTGACCCCGGATGCAACCGATGCGGATCGTAACGCGGTATTTGCTGATAATGTGGCGCATTTAAAGCAAGCCAAATTAGTGGTTGCCGTGGTGGATGGGGTTGATACCGGGACCATCTGGGAGACTGGGACGGCATACGGCCTAGGCATTCCAGTCGCCTATTATGCAGAAACTTTGGGCGATGGGACCTTCAATGTCATGCTAGCCAAGTCGGGTCAAGCAACCGTTCAAAACATGTCCGATTTAAAAGCCTTTTTACAAGATCCAACCAGTGAGGCGTTCCAATATACCGGGGCGATTCGCTAGCTAAAAAGCTGTTCGACGAAAAATCGCCGAGCAGCTTTATTTTTTTACTTTAAAGTTATGCACTAACTTGGGAAAGACCAATCGATCAGCGGTCGCAATTAAGATCCCGTTCATCAAAAAGGAGTAAAACGTCCCAATATTAACCGCGTCCACCCGGTGCGTGATGGTAAAGGTTAGCGCCATGATGATAATTGGTGGGACGAAGTCGATCAATTGTGAGGCAGTAGCGTTACCTTTTAGATACATGAACCGCAAGATATTCGTCGTATCATCATTAGGATGCATGAAGATATTGGCCCGTTGATAAATGGAAATGGCGACACAAAACGTTGACACACCTAAGATCGAAATGAACATTCGAACGAGCCAAGGCAAGTGGGGAATTCCAAGGGTCGTAAACGTCATGGTGAAGAGATCAACGAAATAACTGAAACACAGTACGAAAATAATTTCGCCAACAAAGCGGGGAACATCCAGCCGGCGAATCAGAAGTTGATTAGTAATGGCATTAGCCAGGCCAATTAAAAATAACAACAGACCGACATCTAACCCAAAGGCTTCATGCATATTAACCGCTGAAGCTGTCCAGATACCGCTACCGACATTGGAGGTAATACATAGGGCATTCCCGCAAGCATTTAGGACGAGACTGAAGATTAAGGCCGCAATACGTGCAGGAAGCGAATTAGTGGTCGTTGGTTTTGATTGCAAAATAAAATAGTCCTCTCTTAAAAAGCATTCGAGAACTATCATACCGCGCTTGGCGGGGAAAACACAATTTTTAGTGGCTTAAAAAAGTCACGATATAGATTGAATTTTTAAATGATTCACTAAGATGTTTAAGGGCTGGTTAAAAGCTAACCTTTAAAGGACCTTTTCGTAGGACTAAGCTAGATTTTCGTTTAACTTAAAGAAGTCTTGTAAGAAGACGGCCACGCCATCTTCGGTATTTGGTAAGGTGATGTCGGTCGCGGCTTGGCGGACGACGTTGCTGGCGTTGCCCATCGCGACACTGTGACCGGCCACACGGAACATACCCAGATCGTTAAGCTCATTACCGAAGACAATCGTGTGGTCCCGACCGATACCGGTATACTTCTGAATTGCCGTGACGGCTAGGGCTTTATTGACACTGTGCGGAATAATTTCCAAATTATGTGGATTTGAACTGGATAAGTTCAAATCGGTCGTTTGGACCAGAACTTGGCGGACGAGAGCGAGTTCACTGGGTTGGCCGTAAACAATGGCGTTAGTAATGTAGCCAGTCAGATTCGGTAAGAATTCCGGTCCGATAAGCGGCATCGCGTTTAGAACCGGCGTCGCATGCGTCCCACTCGTTGCAATCTCATCTTGATAAGGGACCGTTTGGCCCGTGTAGTAGAGCCGATTATTTTCAAAAAAGTAGACGCGACAGTTGTTACTGAGGACGGTCTGATAGATTTTCGTTAAATGTTCACCGGATAGAAAACTATTCTTTAGTTGATTGCCTTGCTCAAACGTTGCGCCATTAGCAGCGATGACTTTCACGGGACCGCCGATTTCGGTGACAACTTGATGGGCCAAGGGCAGCATTCGTCCCGTGGTTAAATAAAATTGATGGCCTTGTGCCATGACTTGATGTAGCACTTGACGGGTCTTGGCCGTCATTACTTTATGATCGATCATCAAGGTGCCATCGATATCTGAACAGATTAAATATGGGGTCATCCAATCACTCCTAAGTACTTCATATTATACGCGTCTTTACGTCACTTTCGATGAACTTTACCGGTATAAGTTGCAGTTTAGTGACTAATCGGTGGTCCGGCCGAATCAATTCTAAAGTTTCTATGAAAATAACGAAAAGGTTTCACTTCAAACTAGACAAGTGGTATCCAAGTTGTATAATGTACCTGTAAGCGTTAACAAATGATTTTGGAGGCGTTATTTATGGTTAAAAGTAAAGCAATTATGATTGGTGCGGGGCTCTCGAACATGGCCTCAGCAGTTTATTTAATTCAAGATGGCCATTGGGATGGTAAGGATATTACCTTCTATGGGGTTGATATGCATGGTGCCAATGATGGTGGGGTCACAACTGATTTCACTAATGAATATTGGAACAAGAATCATCCCATGGAAAACACGACCGGTTACGTCGCACGGGGTGGCCGGATGCTTAACTATCGGACCTATGTGGACTTAATGGAATTGCTCGACCGGATTCCATCGATCACCGAACCTGGGATGACCGCCGCAGAAGATACGCGTGACTTTGACGCCAAGCATCGGACCTTTGATAAAGCCCGTTTGTTACAAGGTGGCAAAGGGATTATCAATGCTGGTAAACTAGGCTTCAATAACAAAGACCGAGCGTTGTTAACCAAACTCATTATGATGCCAGATAAAGACGAAGAAAAGCTCGACAATGTAACAATTGCCGAATACTTTGCCGATGATCCGCATATGTTCCAGACCAACTTCTGGTACATGTGGGAAACGACCTTCGCTTTCCGGACCCAAAGTTCGGCGCAAGAATTACGGCGTTACATGCATCAAATGATTTATGAATTTACCCAAATTGAACATTTGGTTGGGGTCAACCGGACCCGTTACAACCAATTTGAAAGTATGATTGAACCATTGATCAAGTACTTGCAAGGTCAAAATGTCACCTTCATCGATAACAAGATTGTCGAAGATTGGGAATTCAAAGACACAGCGATGCAAGATGAGATTACGGTGACAGGTTTGAAAGTTAAAGATGTCGCTTCAGGCGATGTTGAAACGGTACCCGTTGACGATGATACCGCCGTTATCTTTACCAACGGCTCGATTACTGATTCGGCCACGATGGGTGATTACAACACGCCTGCACCAGAAAACATGGAATACGGGATTAGTGCCGCCCTTTGGAAGAAAGCCACGGAACGGTTCTATAATTTAGGGACGCCGGACAAATTCTTCAACGACCGGAATGCCAGTGAATGGGTCAGCTTCACGTTGACGACTAAGGATCATTTGTTCTTAAACGAAATCGTGCGGATTACGACTCAAGAACCTGGGAATGCGTTGAACTCCTTCTTATCAACCACGCCAATCACGCCGTTGAATCAAAAGGATATCAACGTGTCGATCGTGGTTCATCATCAACCACACTTTACCACGCAAAATCCGAATGAAACCGTCCTTTGGGGCTACTTCCTCTATCCACGGCGCAAAGGCGAGTTCGTTCACAAGCCTTACATTGAGATGACGGGTAAAGAAATGGCCCAAGAATTGATCGGGCAATTATCCAAGGTTGATCCTGGCCCTGGTAACATTAAGGATAAGGAAAAAGAGATTATGGATAGTATTATCAACAATATCCCAGTCTACATGCCTTATGCTTCGGCGCTCTTCAATAACCGGGCGAAGACTGATCGGCCAGAAGTCTTACCAAAGCACTCGACCAACTTAGCCTTCACTGGTGAATTTGCGGAACAACCTTATCAGATGATCTTCACGGAACAAAGTGCGGTTCGTTCTGGTGAGATTGCCGCATATCACTTTGCCGGGGTTCCGATGGATAACTTAGTCAAGACACCACGTTATGACAAAGATCCAAAGACCTTGCTCAAAGCTACTAAGAAAATGTTTGATTAAGCAATAAGCACGACAAAAACAGCGGCTCCGTTTAAACGGAGCCGCTGTTTTTGTCGTGCCTAAGTTAAGTTATTAGCTAGCTTATTTAGCCGCTTTTAAGTTGGTAGCTAAGGTCCAGCCAGCGTCCTTTAATAAAACATATTCATGGGCAGTGGCTTTAGTGGAAGTCTTAGCATAGATTGACTTAGTTGCGTCATATTTCTTACCGCTGGTTAACGTGCCGGCCTTCGTTAAAGTCGCGGTCTTGCCGTCTTTAGCGAAGACTGCTTTGGCAAATTCACCTTTTTTGGTCGCGGTGTAAGCCTTCTTGATGGTCTTAGCCTTTTTGGTTAAGGTCAACTTAGTGGCTTTAGCCTTAGCGGGTGTTTTAGAACCAAGCGCACCTTTAGTCATTTCAGAAGCCTTGACCCAGCCAGCAAATTCACCTTTATCGTTCTTGAGGTGTAGGTATTTAACTTCCTTAGCACCTTTCTTGTTGGACAATAATTCGATGGTCTTGCTGGTGGTGTAAGTCTTCTTCGTCGACAACTTCGTCTTAGACTTGGAGACCTTGGCAGTGGCACGGTCAGCGGCAAATTCGATCTTATACTTATCGCCCGCCTTCTTAGCGTGGTAAGCCGTCTTCTTGATGCTGGTGGCTTTCTTTAACGTATAAGTGGTGGTCGTAGCGGACGTCGCTTTTTTGACTGTCGCGGCGTTGGCGATTAACGTAGTTGCGGGTGCCAATGGTGCGGCAGCTAATGGTAAAGCTAAAGCAGCAGTTGCAATTAAGGCATTAATCTTTTTCATATTGAAAATCCCCCTTAAATAACTTAACCTTTTTCGATGGAACACCGATAGTTTAGCACCTTGATTTTATAAGAGCAATCTTTATCACACAAAAAATCATTATTTTTATGGTTAGGGATGTTCGCTTAATTAACGCTAGTTTGCGTGCTGATAAGGTTGACAAAAAGGTTAGTAGTTGAATTGTTGGTATCTCATCATTACCACATTTATACTGTAACGAAATTGTCATAAAATCTAGTATGGTTGAGATTAGTCGTCTCCGTTGACCAGCAGATTCGCGGTGGGGCAGCCCTGCAGCCAAAGGGTGGTTAGGGCACCTTTAAGCCGAAAATCACGTCTTAAAAGCTGGCCCAGCCACTAATCTGGGCAAAAGTACCCGGCTAAGTGGCTCGACACGGCGAACTTGCTGGTCACTACGACTAAGACTGCTTGTTCAATGGGGATAGCTAATTAAATAATTATGCTTGATGCTGGGTATTTACGCTCACGTTATCCATTATCCAAATACCTAAGATTGTGTGCTAACGCCGCAAGCTTGGTCTTCAAAGTTGTTCTTAGTCTAAGTCTGAGAAGATCGCTCATATTGATGCCCAACAACACGGCTGAATATTTTAGAAACTAAAACAACTGGTAGAAGAAATCTTTCATTTGCAGATGCCCGGTAATTAACGCCGGGCGGTCCAGAATTGGCTCAGTGGTGTCGTTTATCTTAGTCGGTGGGTTGCCGACTTAGATAAAACGCGGCCACCATGTTCCAGCCGATTCTGGACCAACCAGAGTGCAAGTTATATCTATCTAACACGAAGCGGAAAGCTCATCCGACCTAGCTGACCGTAACTTGTGCTATGCTATTTAAGTTAGTTTCAAATGAGAGGACTGAAAGCGCATGCCAGCCATGACAACTTTAATTACGCCGGCCGAAAACCGTTTCTTTCTATTAAGTGAACAAGCGCGCCGGCACACGACTTTACAACAAATTAGTGGGTTATTGCGCGACCATGTGACGGTTAAAGCCGATAGTGACTTCTTACCCATCACGGTACGCAATTTAATTATGCATGACCATGCCGATTGGCTGACGGCTTGTAGTCAAGAATGGCAGCTGTTAGCCAGTTTGCCATATGTGGTAACGGCGAGCGATGATCGCAAAGCTTGGCATCATTGCGAATTGTGCCATAAACCGGTGCGGTATGAATATCATGTTCAAAATAAACGCAATCATCAAGAATTAATCGTGGGTTCCGAATGTGTCAAGAAATTTATGAATGCAGAAACCCGTTATTTAATGGTGATTACGACCGAAGATAACTTTTATGCGGCGGCCCAATATCAGACATTGACGGCCCAAGTACCCGTTGTGCCAACGATTATGTTTAAGCAGCCACTGTTACCGCAATTGCCAAGCGACATTCGACCGCAAGTGCATCAAGTGCGAACCGATACGAGTACCACAGTGACAACTTATTTACGGCGGAAAACAGCTGAATTACCTTTATTAGCATTAAAACCAACGTTGCGGACCTATGACCAATTGGTTGTCCAAGAAAAGCAAGCCATTGCTGATCGGGTCGCAGCGACTAAAAAGCAGCATCAATTAGCCCAACAGCAAGCCCAACAATCTGCGCAACAAGCCGCTGTAAAAGCCGAAACCGATTTACGGCAGAGCCAACCCTATCAACGTTATTTGCAACGATTAGCAGCAATTATTGTTGAACGTCCGGACCGCAACACGGCTAAAAACCAGTTCAGCAAACTGAACACAGTATCAACCTTAAAGACGCTGTTGAATAGTTATCAATTCGGGTTAATGGTGACGGAATATGCCCAAACTGGCCGGATTCAAGTCCGACGATTAGCAATGCTGAATCGTGACTTTGTGGCCGATTTAGACCAAGTAACGCGCACGTTAGATCAGCAACAAACAACGCGCTTCTATGATGATGTCTTCAATAGTTGCTGGGGGTGGACGTATCATCAAGTGACGGCCCAATTAGCTGATTGGCAACGACTTTTAGCCACGCGTTGGGGTGCTAAATTAAGCTTAGCCTGGTTTGAACAGTTGGCTAGATTGACTTCGGCTACAACGATTAAGGCCGCTTTGGGCGATGCTGCCACACCATTGAAAACCGCTTTAACTAATCGATTAGCTGAACAGCCGCAGTTAACACCAATTCCGCGAACCCGGCTTAGTAAAGCCGAACTGCGGGAATTTTGTCAGCGTGAATTAGCTGCGAGTGACAGTTCAACGGTATTTAAGCAGACCTTTGACCGTTACTATCAATTAGCACCCGCTCGCCAAGCCCTATATCACGAGACCTTAGGTTATTATTACGTGGCCCAACACAGTAGTGGTGACCATCAAGCTGCATTGCAACGGCTACAATGGTTATTAAAGCATTAAGTGTTGATATTTAGTGAGGGCCGGATTTTGATTACCGGCATGCCAGAATTCAACTAAGTGATAGGTCTGGTCATTCCCTTGTACGGGCACGAAGTTAATTTGCCGATTGGGATTGAGCAACGGATCATTGATGTCAGCTGGATAAAACGCCACAGCTTGATCAAGGGCGACAAGGAGTTCCATCTGTTCAACACTAGTGACCCGTTGTAATTGGTGGGGATCGAGTTCGGGATTTCGCGTTTCAAAGCTCCGTTGTAAAAAGGCGGAGTTCTCAGCACTATAATAGAGCACTTTCGTATCCGCTAAGTCACGAGGCAGCACGCTGTCTTGTTGGCTTAGCGGATTTTGTTTACTGATACCGAGGACCATTTCACGTTCTAGGACTGTTTTTGATTGAACTTGACTATTTGGTAAAAATGGTTCTTGACCGTAGACAATCGTAAAGGCGAGGTCCAAGTCGCCATTCAGAATGCTTTGGCTGAGGTGTTCAATACTTTCTTCACGGAAAATCAAATTGATGGCCGGATGGGCTTGCTTAAACGTCTGAAAGCGAGCTTGCATCACGTGACTTTCAAAAATTGAAAAGTAACCGACACTTAAGACTTCCTGTGTGTTACCACTGAGAGTTTGAATTTCACGTAAGGCTTCACTAAAGCGGTTAGTCATTTCTTGGCTAGCGGTATAGAAGAAGTGACCGGCCGGGGTGAGGCTGATTCGATTCGCCTGACGCTTAAAAAGCGCGACACCTAGATCCATTTCAAGCGTGCCGATTTTTTTAGAAACGGCCCGTTGCGAGATTAAGTGGCGTTCCGCAACCTTTTTAAAGCTCCCGAGTTCAACGACTTCGAGAAATAATTGGATGAGTTCAATGTTCATGATTTGGCCTCCTAAGCTAGGCGAACTAAATCTTTCGCCTCTAGAATTATTTTACCGCTTTCATTTCTAAATAACAGCGTTACAATGATTTTGAGAATAAATTCACAAATCAATCACACAAGTTAGTTGAACCAAGATGGGAGTTTTGACCTTGATGAAAGTTATCGGTCTGGTCGGGACCAACGCAAGCGTGTCCTACAACCGGAAGTTATTGCAATTTATGCAGCGCCACTTTAAAGATGAAGTTGAGATTGAAGTGGCAGAAATTAAGGATTTACCTTTATTCAATGAAGATGCTGTCAGCAATCCGCCAGCCAGTGTTCAAGCATTAAACGATGCGGTAAAGGCCGCTGATGGGGTTATCTTAGCGACACCGGAATATGACCATGCAATTCCAGCCGCTTTGAAGAGTGTCATTGAATGGCTATCATGTATCGACCATCCATTTCGGAATAAAGCCATTATGATCGTTGGGGCTTCATTAGGCGCCCAAGGAACGTCGCGCGCTCAAGTTCAATTACGCGAAACTTTAGATGCACCTGGTATCGGCGGTTATGTCTTGCCAGGTAACGAGTTCCTGTTGAGTCATGCGACGCAGGCTTTTGACGATCAAGGCTGGCTCAAAGATACGAAGACGGTGGCCTTCTTAGAAGAATGTGTTGCCCACTTTATCGATTATGCCAAAATGATTGAAGCCAAGTTTGCCCCACAAGCGGTTAATAATCGTTCCAATCTTAAGTGGAGCGCTAGTTACGATGTTATTGTGCTAGGATTCGGGGCTGCTGGGGCTTCGGCAGCGCGTTTTGCGGCCGATAATCATGCCAAAACGTTATTAGTCGATGCCGCGCCAAATGGTCATGAAGGCGGGAATGTCCGCTATGCCGGCCAAGTGGTGGCAACTGGGACGGATTATGATCAATTGTTGGCCTATTATCAAGCGATGTTCGGTTCAATCGACATTGACGAAGACCTCCTAGCTACTTATGTACACGGGATGGTCAATATGCGGGACTACTTTAAGACTTATTTAGATGTTAAAGATCCCGTTAGCTATAACGATACGTACAAATATGGACCAAAGACGGGGCCATCAGATGCTTTGGCCCCAGAATATCCTGAATTCCCAGGTGCAAAAGCATTTGATCTGACCTTAGTTCATGAAGGTTTCTTTGATGCTGCTCTATGGAAGAACTTACGGCAACATGTCTTAGATCGGGCTGATAATATTGATGTTTGGCTGGATTCTCCAGCGGAACAGTTGATTCAAGATCCTGAGACCAAAGCTATTTTAGGGGTCCAAATCAAGCGGAATGGCGTTAGCGTCAATATCCGGGCCCGTAATGGGGTTGTGATGACCATGGGTGGTTTTGAAACAAACCAGAAATATATTCAAGATTACCTCGGCGCCCCACATTTGGCCCCAATTGGGAGCTTGTATAATCGCGGTGACGGGATTCGGATGGCTGAAGCTGTGGGTGCCGACATGTGGCACATGCACAGTTATGAAGGGTTAGGGTTCTTAGCTGGCATGACCTTTGCGCCGAAGCCAGGTGAACGTGGTAAGTTGATCTTAGCGCCATGGCCAGATCTCTATACCGGGTCAATCTTTGTGGCGGGGGACGATGGGAGTCGTTACTTCCGCGAAGACGAACCAAATCGGCATGGTCGTTTGTATGACCATGGGACTTGGCGGATTCCAACTGCTCAAGACCATGCTTACTTAATCTTTGATCAAGCGCAACTTGACCAATTTAAGCAAGCCGATAATTTGCCAGATACGACTTTCTTAGACAACTTAGTTAAAGCCGATACGTTGGCTAACTTGGCCGCAGCGACGGACTTAGATCCAGCTGTCTTAGAAAAGACGGTTACCGATTTTAACAGCTTCGCCCAAAATGGTGAAGACTTCAGTCAGCATCGGGATGCCAAGACGATGCGAGCCTTTGGTAACGGGCCATTCTATGCGGCTCGTTTGGAAGCTGGCATGTTGAATACCCAAGGTGGGCCGCGGCGCAATGCCCAAGCTGAAATCTTGGATGTCAACGAACAACCGATTCCACATTTATACGGCGCCGGGGAACTCGGTGGCGCCAATGCTAATCAATATGCCGGTGGTAGCAACTTAGCCGAATGCTTAATCTTCGGTAAGATTGCCGGTGAAAACGCGGCTAAGCAGACGCCAATCGCTTCAACGGTACCTGTCGAAGGGCCAACGGAGACAGATGTTCAACTTGGCGGCAATGATATTGCACAAGCCGATGCTTTAAGCGAGATCGAGCTAGGCACAAACCAATATCTGGGTGTTAGTGAAGCCGGTATCGGTGGCGAAGTTGTGGTTCGGATCACTTATGCGGACAACACCTTGCAAAAAGTCGATATCGTACGACAAAGTGAAAGTGAAGATGTTGGTCAAGCGGCCGTCGAACAATTACCAGATAAGATGGTGGCGGCTAATACCTACGATGTTGACAGTATCTCTGGTGCGTCAACGTCAAGTCGGGCAATCAAGAGCGCGGTCAAGAATGCGTTGGCGAAAGTCCCAGTCGAAAACTAAACTGAATCGATTAATTTAAAAAAAGATCAGTGCAAATTTTGCACTGATCTTTTTTGCGTACTGGGGCTGATAGCCCTAATGTTGTCAACGGTTTCACGAATGGCTATTAAAGTAGTTGATAGCCGCTTTATTTTTCTAGGTATGCCTAAAAAACATTTCCATTTAAGAATATTTATTGTACAATGACAACTGTTCAATTAATTCAAATAGAATAAAGGGGGAGTTTTACTTGAACAAAGAAAATGCAAGCAGTGGCCAGAAGCATAAGCTAATTCAGTATGCGAATGGCCCATCACTAGAAGAGATCAATGGCTCAATTGAGGTGCCTAAGAACCTTAACTTTTGGAAGACCTTATTCGCTTACTCAGGGCCAGGTGCGTTAGTTGCGGTTGGCTATATGGATCCCGGGAACTGGTCAACGTCAATTACTGGTGGGCAAAATTACCAGTATATGTTAATGTCTGTCATCTTGATCTCAAGTTTGATTGCGATGTTGCTTCAATATATGGCAGCTAAACTTGGCATCGTGAGTCAGATGGATTTGGCGCAAGCGATTCGGGCCAGAACCAGTAAGTCGTTAGGGATTGTGTTATGGATTTTAACTGAATTTGCTATTATGGCGACCGATATTGCGGAAGTTATTGGGGCAGCCATTGCGTTATATCTATTATTCGGTATTCCGCTAGTCATTGCGGTGTTTATTACCGTCTTTGACGTCTTAGTATTGCTATTATTAACCAAGATTGGGTTTCGAAAGATCGAAGCCATTGTGGTTTGTTTGATTTTAGTTATTTTGTTTGTTTTCGTCTATCAAGTGGCCCTTTCTAATCCAGATTGGGGCGGTGTTATTAAAGGGTTAGTCCCAACTGCCGCCACGTTCTCAACGTCCAGAAGTGTTGCTGGGATGACGCCATTATCTGGTTCGCTAGGGATTATCGGGGCGACCGTTATGCCACATAACTTGTATCTGCATTCAGCCATCTCACAAACGCGGAAGATTGATCACAGCGATGAAAAAGATGTTGCACGAACAGTGAAGTTTGCCGCTTGGGATTCAAATATTCAATTATCCTTTGCCTTTGTGGTTAATGCGTTGCTCTTAATTATGGGGGTCGCGGTCTTCAAGAGTGGTGCGGTTAAAGATCCATCATTCTTCGGCTTGTATGAAGCTTTGTCAAACACATCGATGCTAAGTAACGGGATTCTAATCGGCGTTGCCAAGTCAGGGTTGCTGTCAGCGCTCTTCGCGATTGCGTTGTTAGCTTCTGGTCAAAACTCCACGATTACCGGGACCTTAACTGGTCAAGTTATCATGGAAGGTTTCGTCCACATGCGGATGCCACTGTGGTTACGGCGGTTAGTCACCCGGTTAATCTCAGTGATTCCAGTGCTAATTTGTGTCATGTTAACGAGTGGTAAGAGCGCGATTGATGAACATACCGCGTTGAATAATCTGATGAACAACTCGCAAGTCTTCTTAGCCTTTGCTTTACCATTCTCGATGCTGCCATTATTGATGATGACCGATAGCAAAGTTGAAATGGGGAATCGGTTTAAGAATTCATTGGTCATTAAGGTGTTAGGTTGGTTATCCGTTATTGGATTAACGGTCTTGAACATGATTGGGTTACCAGATGCGGTCTTGGGATTCTTTGGGGCTAACCCAACGGCTGGTGAACAAACGTTGTCCACGATTATTGCATACGTTTTAGTTGCTGCAATTTTAGCTTTATTAGTCTGGACCGTTTATGATTTACGTCGTGGTAATCGGCGTTATGCAGCGCAACAGGCTGCTTTAGCCAAGGATGGTGAATAAGATGAGCACAACGTTTAAACGAATTTTAGTAGGGGTCGATGATTCGGCCGATGCTTTACTAGCTTTCGAATATGCGATTCAACAAGCTGTTCAAACCGATGCTGAGTTGATTATCGTGTCGATTTTGGAAAATGATGAGATGAATGTGTATCAGGCTTTGAATAAAGATTACGTCCATGGTGAACGTGATGAGCTTGAAACTCACTTGCTGAAGTATCAAAAGCAAGCCCAAGATGCCGGTGCCAAGCGAGTACGGACGTTGATCGCTGAAGGCGAACCGGGCGAAACGATTGTTAAAGATGTGATTCCACATCTCCAACCAGATTTATTGATTATTGGATCAATCGCCAAAAAAGGTTTAGCGCGTCATTTCGGGAGTCAAGCCGCTTATATGGCTAAATATTCACCAATTTCAGTGTTGGTGATTCGTTAAAAATACAATTAAGCACGTAATCAGGATCAGCTGGTTGCGTGCTTTTGTTGTATTGTATTGGTTGTTTTTTTGCCACTCTGGTTGGGTCAGAATCGGCTGGAACGTGGTGGCCGCGATCGGAAGCCGAAGGGCGGTCTTCCGGGCCGGGCTTTATCTAAGTCGGAAAATCACCGACCAAGATAAACGACACCACTGAGCCAATTCTGACCCGCCTGGCGTTAAGTAGTGGGTGCTGGTTAATCTTGGGCGACAAGATGATTAGTAAGACAATTACAGCAAATGTCCCGTACCAAATTGTAAGCGGACTTAGGCAATTGCCTAGAATAGTAACTAGTAGTGGGTAGATGTGTCGATTGATAGATACAGCGGCTGACAGGCAGATGCGCAGTCCGTTGGCGACTTGTTGACTATTGGGTGGTGCCATCATAAATTGAGGTGCGTTAATGTATAAGTCAGTGAGGTTTAGTATTAGGGAAAAATCTGGAAGTACTGCATCAAACATAACCAGTCGAATATAGGTACCAATACAAATGATGATAATCTCAATAAATAGGCCTAATGATAGTGCTGGGACTGGCGTGTAGTTATTGATGGAACAAATAGCGTTGTTATATTTAAGATAATCTAATAAACGCTTTTGCATACTTATCTAGCTCCTTTGATTTGACTTGCCGGTATTGTAAAACAATTCCTTAAATAAAAGCTAGCCATGTTGCAGGTAAGGTAGATTTGTAGCAAAAAGGTGTATTCAATGACGCTAATTTTTCAATCCCCGTTAGTTAACGCCGGGCGGGCCAGAATTGGCTCAGTGGTGTCGTTTGACTTAGTCGAGCGATTTTCTCGAGTTAGTCAAAGCCCGGCTTGTGAGACCGCCCTTTGGCTCACAAACGCGGCCACCACGTTCCAGCCGATTCTGGTCCAACCAGAGTGGCAATTTAAGCCAACTACTGGCCAACAAAAAAACGGCGCCGCTACACAATCTAATGTGCAGCGGCGCCGTTAGTCAATCTATGTGTGACAATGTTTCACGTGGAACAACGTGTTAAGCGTCACCTAATAGCTTTTCAGCAGCTTTTAAGACGTTTTCCCCGTTCATCATGCCATAATCAGACATGTTGATGATGTCCATTGGAATCCCGGCAGCATCGGTCTTCTTTTTAACATCGTTAGCCATATAGCGAATCTGTGGCCCGAGTAATAAGACATCGGGCTTTTCATCGGAAGCTAATTGGTGGTCAATATCAGATGAAGCAGTGGCGAAGATCTTGTAATCAACGCCGTCCGCTTTAGCAGCGGCTTCCATCTTTGAAACTAAGAGGGAGGTTGACATCCCCGCTGAGCAGGCTAACATAATGATTTTTTCAGCCATAATCAATTCATCCTTTCAAACTAATGCGATTAAGCTTTTTCAGTAGCGGCGTTACCGGCAGCAGCTTCTGCAGCGGCCTTAGCGTCTTCTTGACCCTTCAAGATCTTGTCGTACTTCTTAGCGAATGGGAAGTAGATGGCTGTTGACATAACCAAGGTAATAGTCTGCCAGATGCACATCTTCCAGCCGCCAATCAGGAACCCAGAAATGATTGCTGGTGTCGTCCAAGGAGCGGCAACCCCGTTCAGTGGTGGGATAATCCCGAAGTAGATAACCAAGTAAGTTGACAAAGCAACGAGCACTGGTGTTAAGAAGAATGGAATTGCCAAGAATGGGTTCATAACTAATGGCAAACCAAACAGGAATGGTTCGTTAATGTTGAATAAAGCTGGAACCAATTCGATCTTCCCAATGGTCTTCATTTGAACTGAATGAGCAGCGAAGACCGTAAAGATAACCAAACCAATGGTAATCCCAGAACCAGTTAAGTTAATAAAGTTATTGTAGAATTCGTTAGTAACAATGTGTGCACCGTTAGCAACAGTCAATTTGCCGGCTTTATATAAAGCGGCGTTATCAGCTGTGTTAGGAATCAAGAGACCACTGGTAATGGCACCCATGATTAACCCACCATGGACCCCGAAGAACCAGAAGAATGGGACTAAGAACGCAATGACTAAGGCCCCACCTAAGGAATCAGATAACCCTTGGAGTGGTGTTTGTAATAATTTATAGATTAATTGCAATAAATCAGTCTTACCGAAGAAATCAATGGCGGCGTAAATGAACATTGAAACGGTAATGATCACACCGGCAGGAATCATCGCTGTAAATTGACCAGCAACACTAGCTGGGACTTGTTCTGGTAAGGTAATCTTCCAACCAGCACGAATCATAGCGGAGTAAGCCCAACCAACTAAAATCCCGATAATGATAGCGGCAACCATCCCTTGACCACCAAGCCAAGTTAAGTTGATTACGCCACTAACAGGAGTGGTTAAGAAGCCTTGTAAAGCCTTTGGTAATTTGTCGATGTTGCTTGAAACGGCTGTTCCAGACATCACAACGTTACCAGCGGCATTGGTGATCCCAGTGCCAGCTTTACCCATCGCACCAGCTAATGGGCTGGCGATGGATAATGTTTGTAATAGGAGGAAGGTTGCTAATGACGTTAACCCGGCAGGCAACGCTTCATAACCTTCGTTACGGACATACACATACGCAATCCCAACGGCCGCCCAAACTGACATAATCGCGAATGTTGCGGTGTAAGCTTGGTTAAAGAAGGCCGACCAACCAGACGCTTTTAAGACTGCGGCGACGGCTGGTATTGGAATATTTGATAAAATTAAGAATACGGACCCAATAATGATAAATGGTAACGCGTAAACCATCCCGTCTTGTAAGGCTTTAACTGGTTTCGTGTTAACGAACTTCATTACTGGTGGCAAAATCTTGTTGTTAATGAAATTACTAAAAGCACTATTACTACTGCTATTTTCCATTACAATTCATCTCCATTTTTTGCTAAAACTGACTTTAGCCAGTAATAAGACTTCTTTGGTACTCGTTTTAAATCTTTCAAATCATGATTACTGCGATTGACATAGACGACCCCGTACCGTTTTTCGATGTCGGCGTGTGAACTTGGAATATCGATGAGCCCCCAGCCCAAGTAACCAAGCACTTTAGCGCCATCTAAAAACATTGCGTCCTTCATCGCTTTGATGTGTTCTTTATGATACTTGATGCGCAAGTCATCTTCGATCATATCGTGACCATCCCAATGTTCTTCGATCCCAATCCCGTTTTCAATCGGGAAGACCGGTACATTGTAGCGATTGTACAAATCAGTAATCATATTGCGAAAGCCCAGTGGATCAATGGTCCAGCCCCACTGGTTAGCTGGTAGAAAACGGTTACTTTCCATGCCATAGTCTAAGTAACGATTTGGTGCGGTTCCCGCTGGTACCTTGTCGGCGTTGATCGTCGTCGTGCGATAATAGCTGAAAGCTAAGAAGTCAGCGTGCATGCCTGCTAAGATGTCATCGTCACCTGGTTGCAAGTCATAATCGATTTGGTGGTTCTTAATATAGGTTAAGACTTCGTTGGCGTAATGACCGTGGACAAACGCATCGTTCAAATTGTTATTTAAAAATTGATCTAATTGCCGAGCAGCGAACACGTCTTCTGGCTTGGAAGTAGCGGGGTAGACCGGCGTATAAGCAATCATGCCTCCAAATTGCACATCATCATAGTGACTGTGGGTAAACGTTTCCAATTGGGCGTGTGCCAACATCGTATGATGGAAGATTGTGTAGAGATCATTTAGAGACTTGTCGCCATGTTCGTAACCTGAAATGTTGAAAACTTCATTCGTAAAGTACAAATTATGTTCGTTGAACGTGATCCAATACTTGACCCGATCAGCGAAGTGTTCAATCATCTTTTTCCCGAAACGGACAAACGCATCCACCGTATGCCGGGACATGAATCCGTTTTCTTTTTGGGCTAACGCTAAGGGCATGTCGAAGTGATACAAGCAAATCATCGGCGTAATCCCGCGCTTGAGCATCCCATCAACTAAGCGGTCATAAAAAGCAATCCCGGCTTCATTAAAGTCACCATCACCATCGGGCACCACTCGTGACCACGAAATCTGAATTCGATACATGTTCATATGCATGTCCTGCATCAAATCCAAGTCTTCGTCATAACGGTGATATTCGTCAATGGCGTCATGCCAATCCGCAGTGTGCTCAGTGGCCGGGCGCACATCATATACTGATAGCCCTTTACCATCAATGTTCCAGGCCCCCTCCGTTTGCATACTTGAAACGGAGTTGCCCCAGAAGAAATCTTTGGGCATTCTACGTGAAAGTTCCATATTTTCCTCCAATCTAAGCTTGTTTTTCAGGAAGCGCTTTCCTTTAACAATTTTTAGTATAGCCTCAAATGGTATTAAAAACAATCCTTTTAATTAAATTTGTATAGTCTTTTAAAAATGACCGCTGGTAAACCGCGTTATGACGGCATTTTTAAAAATAGAAAATCACAAAAAAATTAGTACCAACCGGATTGGTTGGTACTAATTCAAGCGGTCAATCATAGTGGTGCTAGTTGTTTTTGACTTAAAATGATTGCGCTTACGTTTTATTGATTGAGACTTATTTGTGAACCTTGTGGGCCATATAGTAAGCGCCCCATTCAGCCAATTGGCCTTTTGAAATGGCTTTAGCATAGCCAGATTCCAAAAGCTTTTCGAAAACTTCAGTAAATTGCTTCGTGGTTTCGTGCGCTAAGATTTGGGCTTCTTCTTGATTGGTTACTTTTGAAAAATCAACATCGATTTCAGGCTTAAAGCCGGCTAATGCTTTAATGGCCGCTGAATAGATGACGGCTTCTTGATCGAGTTTTAATGAATGGACTTCCATAGACTTTCACCTCATTGAATTAGATTGGGCAGTATCTTCATTATAACGATTTAGATGATGGAGGGGGAAACAATCGGTTTTAAAAGGTTGAAATGGCTGATTCTGCCACTCTGGTTGGGCCAGAATCGGCTGGAACGTGGTGGCCACGTTTTCGAGCCACAGAGCGGTCTCGAAAGCCGGGCTTTATCTAAGTCGCAAAACCACGACTAAGATAAACGACACCACTGAGCCAATTCTGGCCCGCCCGGCGTTAACTAACGGGTAGTTATTGATTAATATTAATCCATGAATTTAGTCGAGAAGTTGGTTCTTAAAATGTCGGCCAAAGCATGCCAGTATTTTAGAAAATAACCGGCGGGCAATCAGTCTAGCTAACACCGATTCTGGTCCAACCAGAGTGGCAAGACAAATGAACAATCATTAGAAAAAGTATATACAAATATTGTCAATTGTTAACGAAATGGGGTAAACTGTTTGACAAGAAGTTATTGAAGAAAGAATGTGAATTTAATTGGCTTATAAATACGAAACGATCGCGGATAGTTTGCGGTCGGACATCAAAGCGGGCAAGTATGCGCCCGGGGAATTGATGCCGGATCAAAATAAATTAGCGAAGACGTTTAACACGACGCGGATTACGATTCATAAGGCCATTCAATTATTAATTATTGAAGGGATGGTTTATTCAAAGCGAGGGGCCGGGACCTTTGTGCGCAAAGACTTTGGGTTGACCGACCATCGCCAAGAAACCCGGGTTGATCGCCCAATTGGGACGACGCGGACGAACGCTGGCAAGAAGGTCACGAGTAAGGTCTTAGAATTACAGGCCCGCTTACCAACGACTCGTGAAGCAGAACAGTTGATGATCGATGAGATGGATCCCGTCTACGTCATTCGGCGAGTTCGTTATGTGGAAGGCCAGGTTTGGGCCTATGAACATACGATTATGCCAACCAGTATTGTCACATTGACCAAGAGCGTCTTGATGGGTTCAGTCTATGGCTACTTAGAAAATGAATGTGGCTTATCGATTGCCGGGTCTCATCGGATTGTCTCGGCGGGTAAAGCCACGCAAGATGATGTTGACGGCATGGGTGCCAAGTTAGGTGATCCCGTCCTCATTATTAATCAAGTCAGTTATACCGATGATGGTCAGCCGTTTGAAGTGTCAGAATCCCACTTCCCGTATGCAACGAGTACCGTGGTGGCGGATATTCAAGTTCATTAGGGTGCCGTAAAGTCAAAATGCAAACAAATAAAGTGACGTTAAGCCTAATTAAATCAGGTTTAACGTCACTTTATTTGTTTGCATTTAAGGCATGAGGAGTCCATAATTCGATTTAAAGTAACCGATTTCATAAACGGGGGGATGTTTTCATGGCAACCGATTTTTATCAACGTTTGATTGATAAGTATGAACCACTGACTGAAGCGGCGTTATTAACCTTAATTAGTGTTCGCCAACCAATTAATGGTGCCGATATTCCGGCGAAGATTGAAGCGTTGACGGATCATCAACTGCAACTGGGCTTAGGGGCACTATTTACAAATTTGCACGCGATGACGCGGGACTATTTGGTTAAGGAACAAGTGAGCGGCGACGAGGTGCATACTTATGAGATTACGGGGAGTGGCGAAGCGGTGCTGGCGGCTGAACGTGAGCGGTTAGCCTTGTTGTTTCGGCTAGTAGACACACCAGTAAAATGATTATTTTTGGGGGATGAGTGCGGTGCGGCGTTTTCGTATCTTAGTGAAGGGGTCACCACAAGAATTGGCTTGGTTAAATCAACTGGCGAAAAAGGGTTGGTTGTTAACCGCCGTTCATGGGGGGCTGTATGAGTTCAAAGCAGTGACGGCGACGTATCGGGTCTTTACAGAATATGTGCCGGTGGACGTGGCAACCGAGACCACGCCGCAATCAGTCTTTCAATTATTAACAACGGTCACGTTAAAACAACCTGCTGTGCAAGTTGTTTATTCCGCTAGTCAGCATGACCCATTGAAGCAGGCTGACTTGACGTTACTGAGTGATGAAGACACCCAATTGAAAGCGACCTTAGGCTTACGGTCAAAGTTACTCAGTTTAGCGGATGGTTGGACCATTGGTAGTGTCATCTTAATCACCATCTTATTAGCGATTTTTCGCGGTAATGGTCCAGCCTGGTTGTTTAAAGTAATTGTTGGTGTCTGGTTTTTGGTCTGCGCGTGGTTAGTCATCCAAATCTTACGGGTCCATCGCCCGGCTAAGCGGTTGCGGGCACGGTTGCAAGATTATGATGGAGCATGGCGGCCAACGATGCATGTCTTTTTAACCAACATGTCCGCGCCATTAGACTTGGATCAAGTCGGCAGCTTAGGTAATTGGCGTTTAGTCGGTCAGAGTAAAAAAGGCGCGTATTGGTATGATGTTCAGACCAATGCCAGTCAAGCTGAAATTAAACAAGTGGTTCAGCCAGTTGTGGGTGCTGACGTCAAAGTTGACGTCATGAGTTTCCTAGGTCTGTGGCCATTGTAAATGAATGAGCGCGTGTCGTAGTTTGACAGGTGCTTTTTTGTTCGACCGGCCGTTAATGCTGAGTGATAGTTAGTGATAAGCAGATTAAAGTTGGGTATAATGAAAATAGCAAGTAGCCGGCCACTTTTCAGTGGATTTACCTGAAGTCGCATGAACTGGGCTAAGGCAGTTAGTCCGGCTAATCAACGAAAATATAAAATAATTAATATTAAGTGACATCAAAACAGGATAGTAGTATTATAAAAATGGCTAAAGCTGGTATCTGCGTTTTAATTATTAGTTTTGACTAGAAATAAAAATGTCAATAAATTAAGCAACGAATGTTTTGGTATTCGTCATACTTATTTCATAAAATCAGTATAGATTAGAACTTAAGTTCAATTGAGGCCGGGTGCTGCCGATCCGATTGGACCATAAAAAATTATCGAGGTGATTTTGATGCGACTAAAAGATCTAACAGGAGAGACGTTTAGCCGATTGACTGTCATTAAACGAGCTAAGAGTGCCCCGAATGGGAATGCACGCTGGTTGTGTCAATGTTCATGTGGTCGGCAGGTCGTGGTGGATAGTTATCGGTTACGTAAAGGGATTACCAAGAGCTGTGGGTGCTTACGGGCTGATGTCAGTCGGAAGAATATTTTTGAAAATCCTCAAACGCGCAAGAATATGGGCCGCAGTGATAACTTGCCCCTCTATCAAGGGACATCCGTTGATCGCTTGAAGCCTAACAGTCGTAACCGTAGTGGTGTGATTGGGGTTTCCTTTGATCGGTGTTCGCAAAAGTGGGTCGCCCGCTTGATGTATCGCGGCCGCCTAGTCTTGAATCAACAATTTGCGGACATGGATGATGCGATTCTAGCACGGAAACAAGCAGAAGAACGTTATGTCATGCCAGTCTTAGAAGCTTATGCTAAAACAAGCGCGGAATAAACGCGTACATAACTAAGTCGTTTTGATCGTCGGTTATCTTAAAGATACCGGCGTTTTTTTTCGGGAACTTACCAAACCTTTTAACTAGCGTTTAAGACAGCAATCGGCTATGCTGGTGCTATTTAAGATGTAACCAATACGGGTTTAGTGCTAGTTAAAATTGCCGCCTGCCGGTTGGATTCTAAAACGCTGGAACGCCATGGGCCATTTTGAAGCCACAGCCCGGTCTTCAAAACTGACCTTGGCCTAAGTCCGAGAAAGTCACTCGCACTAAGGCCAACGACACGGCTGAGCATTTTAGAATTCAACCTCTCGGCTAAATCTGTGGATTAGATGATTATTATCTGGTAATTAACGGCGGGCGGGCCAGAATTGGCTCAGTAGTGTCGTTTATCTTAGTCGGTGAGTTTCCGACTTAGATAAAGCCCGGCTTTCGAGACCGTTTTGTGGCTCGAAAACGTGGCCACCACGTTCCAGCCGATTCTGGTCCAACCAGAGTGGGCAATTTAATCCAACTAGTATCAAGCGTGTCATTAATTAACGGAGGACTTAACGATGGAAATGGGTTTGCAACATAAGACAGTTTTAGTGACTGGTTCGACTAAAGGTATCGGCCGCGCAATTGCCGAAGCTTTTGCTAAAGAGGGCGCGGATGTCATCATTAATGGTCGACGTGCAGAGACTGTTCAAGCGGTTGTCGATGATTTAGTAGCGGCGTATCCGGCAACGACACCAATCGCCGCACCATTTGATGTTAGTGATGAAGCGGCCACCGCAGCGCTGTTTAAGTTAGTCCCAACGGTGGATATTCTGGTCAACAATATGGGTATCTTTGCCCCAATGGCGTATGCCGATATTGATGATGCCACTTGGGAACGGTTCTTTAAAATCAATGTATTGGCGGGTAATCGCTTGGCCCGGCATTATTTGCCAGCGATGTTAGCCAATGATTTTGGTCGCATTATCTTTATTGCGAGTGAAGAAGCCGTGATGCCATCTGGTGAGATGCCACAATATTCGATGACCAAGTCGATGAATCTTTCATTGGCGAAGAGTCTATCGAAATTAACGGTTGGGAGCCATGTGACTGTGAATACGGTTATGCCGGGATCAACCTTGACGGAAGGCGTGCAGCATATGATTAACGAGATGTATGCGGAGTCGGACTTACCCAAAGATCAGTGGGAACATGACTTTATGATTAATCACCGACCGTTATCACAAATTCAACGCTTGATTCGGCCGAGTGAAATCGGACGTCTAGTGGTTTTTGTTGCGAGTCCGTTTGCCAGCAGCTTTTCTGGTGAAGCGCTTCGAGCAGATGGCGGCTTGGTGCCAACCATTTTTTAACAAATTCGGTCATTTTTACCACTTCATTGCTAGAATACGGTATAATTGAAAGCGGTAATTACCGTTAAGTAATTACGTTGACAATAAGGTGTGAGACTATCTCAGGTTATTTTATTGTCGCCTCAACGTGGGCACTGGTCTTGGCGATCAGTGTTATTTTTTTGGCTTTTTTTAGGGTTTTGATGGTTAATTTTTGAACGGTAAACGCCGGTGTGTTGGGAATTTCAGTGTGATTGGAAAATTAAAGTATGAAATTGACTCGTGAGTCATTGACTTATTGGTCAATTGAGATTATGATTGCTTCTGCAATTATAAAGTTGGTTTCGGCGAGGGTGCCGAAACGTGTTCGCCCAACCTGCCCACTCCGCTTGCTACGCCAAAACAATCACTCGGGAAAGCGCCGAGTCATTGCTTTGGCTAGGCAATGCTCATGGGCAACCCGGTTGGGCTCACACTCTTAAGGGGGAATCCATCATGGCTACACCAGCACCACTATTACAAATAACACATCTCCAAAAACGCTTCGGCAAATTCCAAGCGTTAAAGGATATTGATTTTTCGATTTATCCTGGCGAAGTTTTCGGTTTTATTGGCCCGAACGGCGCTGGTAAATCGACGACGATCCGAGTACTACTAGGAATCCTAAAGGCCAGTGGCGGGTCTGCAACAATTTTTGGTCAGGATGTTTGGCAACACAGTGTGGCGATTCATCAACGAATTGCCTATGTGCCCGGCGATGTTTATCTATGGCCGAACTTAAGTGGTGGCGAGATCATTGATTTGTTCTTGAAGATGAATGGTGAACGACATACGGCTAAGACCGATGCTTTGATTGAAGAATTTGGCTTGGATCCACGGAAAAAAGCCCGGACTTATTCAAAAGGTAATCGGCAAAAAGTTGCCTTGATTGCTGCTTTTTCAACCGATGCTGATTTCTATATCTTTGATGAACCAACATCGGGACTCGATCCGTTGAATGAACAAACTTTCCAAAATCATGTGTTGGCACTGAAACAACAAGGCAAGAGTGTGCTGTTATCCAGCCATATCTTGTCAGAAGTTGAAAAGATGTGTGATCGCATTGGCATTATTCGCGAAGGCCAGATCGTTGAGACTGGAACGTTGGCTGAAATGCGGCATTTGACCCGGACAACGATCGATGTTCAAACGGTGGCACCGTTGACTAAGTTGGCTGAACTACCAGGGGTACATGGCGTGACGGCCAAGCATGGTGAGAACCATGTCAGCTTAGCAGTTGATGCTGAGCAGTTGACCCCAGTCATGGCCTATTTGACGCAGCAACAGTTAGTGTCACTGACGACCACGCCGCCGACCTTGGAAGACTTATTCATGCGTTACTATGAAGCCCCCAACGATGCACGGGCAACAGATGGGAAGTGACGACGATGATGCCAGAACAACTATTAAAGCGGACGGGGTTGTTGATCCGAGTTAATTTAAAACGTGATTGGGCGAAGTTAGTCATTTGGATCGTCGCGTTGGCGGGATTATTCACGGCGATTGCGGCGAAATTCGATGGCATCTATGGGACTCAAAGTGCAATTGAGACGATTGTTAAAACGTTGAAGTCCCCCGCGATGGTCTCTTTATTTGGGGCCTTTACGGCAAAAGCGCCCTATACGACGGCGAAAATCTTTGCCACTGAGATGATGGTCTTCATGGCGATCGTCATGGTGATTATGAATATTATGATTGCGGTCGCCGCCACGCGAGCGGAAGAAGATGAAGGGTTACTTGAACTGGTCCGGTCGCATGCGGTCGGTCGTTTAGCGCCTTTGATGGCGGCGTTTATTGAACTAACCGGCTTGAACGCGATTGTTGGGCTTTTATTTGGCGCCGGATTACAATTAGCGAACATGCCAGGAGCGGATTCAGCTGGTAACTGGCTGATTGGCGCTGGCTTAGCGGCCATTGGCTGGATGTTTGGGATGTTGACGCTCTTGTTGGCACAGTTAGCTGATAGCGCTAGTGGGACAACCATGCTGGCCTATGCCGTGTTTGGTGTGATGTACGTTGCGCGGATGAGTACTGATGTCAGTGACCCTAAGACAACGTGGTGGGTGCCATTTGGTTGGATCGAAAAGTTAGGTATTTATCAGACTAATCAGTGGCAGCCGCTACTAATGATGGGGTTGTTTGGACTGATTTGTCTAGTGGCAGCCCAGCGTTTGAATTTACGGCGTGATTTAGGTGCCGGCTTGTTGCCAACCCGGCAAGGTCGGACAACCGCTTCGCCAATCTTACGTGGACCGGCGACATTATTATGGCGTCGGACGCGCATCAGCTTACTAGTTTGGGTGTTGGGGAACTTAATGTTAGGGGCCTCATATGCCTCGGTTTTTAATACGATTGGCGACTTAGCAAAGAGTAATCCGATGATCAAGCAACTACTCGGGGCCTCGGCGTTAGCCGCCGCTAATCGGGTCATCGTGAAGAACTTTATTGCCATTTTAGCGATTGTGATGGTGATTGTGGCATTGATTCCAGCGGTGCAGACGATGTTAAAATTGGTCAGTGATGAGAATAAAGGCTATTTGCATCAGCTTTACGCGACCGCGACATCACGTTGGCAAGTCTGGGCCAGTTATACTGGGTTGGCGATGATTGAAGCTGCGGCGGTGTTCTTTGCAGGTGCTTTTGGGATGTACGCGACGGGCGCTACGATGATGACTGATCCGATTAAATGGCTCACCTATTGGCACGTGCTTTTGGCTTACTTCCCGGCTATGTTAGTGATGATTGCTTTTGCTAGCTTATTGGTGGGTTGGGCACCAAGGCTACGGCATTTGAGCTGGCTTTGGGTCTTTTATGGATTCTTCTCGCTCTATCTCGGCAGTTTAATTGATTTGCCAAAATGGGCGAAGCAATTAACCCCACTCGGCTTTGTCAATAAGGTCCCGATGAAAGCCATTGACTGGACAACTAACTGGTGGCTGTTAGCCATAACTGTGCTACTATTATTAGTGGCTGGCATCGGCTACCGGCGTCGCGACCTGGCGCAATAGGTTGGTTGAATTAGTCTTCGTTGGCCAGCATGTTCGCGATGGGGCAGATCTGTAGTCAAAAAACGGTCTGAAACTTCGACTGGGTCTGTTGCCAAATTCGCAAATGACCAGGATTGTCTGTGATGTAAGATCGGATAAAATCATTGGCCTAATACCACTTCCATAGCTGGTTCCAGTGTTAATAATCTTCAACTAAAAAGAATTTTTTTGAACTTGAGTTTTAATATGGCTAACTAGTAATCAAACAAACACAGTTATTTAACGTCGGGCGGGCCAGAATTGGCTCAGTGGTGTCGTTTGACTTAGGTTGGGTGGTTTTCCCAGCCTTAGTCAAAGCCCGGCTTGTGAGACCGTTCTTTGGCTCACAAACGCGGCCACCACGTTCCAGCCGATTCTGGACCAACCAGAGTGGCAGTTTAACCGATTTAAGAAAGGAAGTCTCAGGATGACAGCAGTGCCAAAAGATCCCGCAAAGGTGGCCCGAATTATGCAAACGGCCACTCATGAATTTGCCAGTCACGGTTATACTGGGGCTAAAACCGAACAGATTGCCGCGAAGGCACAGGTTTCAAAAGGGTTGATCTTCCACTATTATGGGAGTAAACAAGCGTTATACTTTGAGACCGTTCAAGCAGCGACACAGACTATTCTGGACACGATTAATCCTAAAGCGTATGAAGTGACGACAGATTTGGTGACTTTAGTCGTTCGAGGGGCGCGTTACAAAGCTGAGTTCGGCCAGACACATCCCGATGAAATGCGGATTATGATTGATGCTTATGGGATGGTTGATAAGTTACCCGCTAAGGTACGGGCCCAACTAAACCAGTTGTATCAACAAAATATGCACACGATGCAAGGGTTGATTGGTGACGTACTGGATCAGATGGCGGTGCGCCCGGAGATTAACCGGGAGACGTTAATCAGTCTCATTATGGGCCTTTATAATCAAATTTTTACAGAGTTTCAGCAGCATATGCAACAGTCACCAGATATTAAAACGATGACCGATGCGCAATGGATTGTGGATCGGGCGAAGGATTATATGCAGATCTTACAATTTGGTTTTGTGACACCATTGACATAATTAAAAAGCAAAGGCCTGGGCGGGTATTGCCTGGGCCTTTTGCTATGGATTCATAGCCCTAGACTATGGATGCTATGCTTAGGGGTGATTAGACAGGCCAAGCGGAGATGTTAGACTAAAGGTGTGAATGATTTGTGAGTTTTTTCTCGAAAACCTGTTGTTGCTTTTAACTAAATTGAAAGCGCTTCATATGGGTGGAACTAGTATTTTAGAAATTATCGAACTTAAAATTGAATCGCGTTACAGCTAAAAGCTAGTTTCGTTTGTGTATGAAGTCACTTTCTCAATGAAAGGATTGTCGTTTCACGGCAATCGGAAGGTGAATACCATGAAAAATCAACATAGCTGGGCGTTTAAGCTGTCCTTGTTGTCAGTCTCAATCTTGGCGATGACGACCTCTTCAATTTCAGCGGCGGTCCCTTTGATGCAACATTCAATGCGAGGACAATCGCTGTCGCAGATTGAAAGTATCATCACCATGCCCAATTTTGGATCCTTGTTGTTGATCATGTTTTCGGGAATTATCGGTAAAAAATTAGGAATCAAACGAACGATTATGTTGGGGTTAGGCCTGTTTTTAATCGGCGGAATTACCCCAGCTTTAACCAGTAATTATGCTATTATCATGATTACCCGCTTCTTAATGGGCTGTGGGGTCGGGTTATTTAACCCATTCTCAGTTAGTTTAATGTACAGTTTTTATCAAGATGATGAATTATCAGCGATGCTGGGTTATCAGAATTCAGCGAAGAATTTAGGTGCCGCGGGGATTGGCCTATTGATTGCTGCCCTGTTAGCCTTTAGTTGGAAGTTAGCCTTTCTCTCATATCTGATTGTGCTGATTCCATTGGTTCTATTCGGTCTATTTATCAAAGTCCCAGATCAGCATACGGAAATGCATGCGAAAGAAAATGGGCATATTAATCATAAAATTTGGATTTTAACTGGTTTAATGTTTATCACGTTCTGTGGTTTTATGTCAGTTGTGGTTAAGTTAGGTAGCCTGGTTACCACTGAAAAGTTAGCCAGTCCTTCTGTCGCCGCGATTGCGTTGTCCTTGATGGGCGTTGTTTCAATGGTTTCAAGTGGTTTCTTCAGTCAAATTAGTAAACGCTTAGGTGATTTTGTGATGCCAGTTTCCCTGTTAGGCATGGCACTAGGTATGTTCTTGATTGCTAGTGCGACTAATATCGTGTTGGTCTTTGCTGGGGTCTTCTTAGTCGGGGTCTTCTTTGGCTGGGTACTACCACAGAGTTTCTTACGCGTTGGCAAAGTTGCTTCTCCAAATGCCAAGCATATCTCAACGTCGATGGTCTTAGTGGGCGAAAGTCTCGGGTCATTTTTATCACCAGCCATTATGAATGGAATGGCTAACCTAGTAGGTAATGGGTTGCCAGCCACTGTTTTAATGTTAGCTGGGTCGGGATTAGTCTTCATGACGTTAATTGATTTCTATTGTTCGTTTACTGGCTACTATCAACCAGCTGCGGCCAAATAGATAGTTATGAGACAGGCATTCGGAAGGTGATATCATGAAAAATGAACATAGCTGGGCTTTTAAATTGGCTTTATTGTCAATTTCGATTTTAGCAATGACGACGTCGTCAATTTCAGCCGCCGTTCCATTGATGCAACGGTCGTTACACGGCCAATCATTATCTCAGATTGAAAGTATTATTACGATGCCCAATTTTGGGTCATTGTTATTGATTATGTTTTCAGGAATTATCGGTAAAAAGTTAGGTATCAAACGCACGATTATGTTAGGGTTAGTGCTCTTCTTGATTGGTGGCATTACGCCGGCTTTAACGAACAACTATACGGTTATTATGGTGACACGGTTCTTAATGGGCTGTGGGGTCGGCCTCTTTAACCCATTCTCGGTTAGTCTGATGTACAGCTTCTATCAAGATGATGAGCTATCCGCGATGCTAGGTTATCAAAGTTCTGCACAAAATCTCGGCGCTGCTGGGATTGGCTTATTGATTGCCGCATTATTAGCGTTTAGTTGGAAATTAGCCTTCTTATCTTATCTAATAGTACTCATTCCATTGGTTTTATTTGGGCTATTCATAAAAGTACCTGAACAGCCAGCTAAAGTTGATGTGAAGGAAAGTGGCAAGGCCAATCATAAAATCTGGTTATTAACCTTGCTAGTCTTTTTAACTTTCTGTGCCTTTATGGCAGTGATTATCAAATTAGCTAGTTTAGTCACGACTGAAAAGATTGGGACGCCATCCGCTGCGGCAGTGGCACTATCCTTAATGGGCGTCTTCTCAATGGTTGCAAGTGGCTTCTTTAGCCAAGTTAACAAGCGTTTAGGTGACTACATTATGCCAACGTCACTATTAGGCATGGCCTTAGGAATGTTTCTAATTGCGACAGCTAAAAATATGGTGTTAGTCTTTGTAGGTGTCTTCTTAGTCGGACTCTTCTTCGGTTGGGTCTTGCCACGGTGCTTCATGCGGATCGATAAAGTGGCCTCAAAAGATGCCAAACATTTATCAACATCAATGATTTTAGTCAGTGGGAGTCTCGGCTCATTCTTATCGCCGATTCTGATGAATCCACTAGCGCAATTATTCGGCAATGGGTCACCGAGTACCGTGTTAATGTTAGGCGGTGCTGGAATGGTTTTGATGACATTAGTTGATTTTTACTTTACGTTTACTGGCTACTATCAACCAGCAGCGGCGAAATAGAATATTGGGGTGTAAAAAATAATGAGTGAATTAATTCAAGTTAAACAAACGGTACCAACAGTCGATGAAATGCCTAATCTGGTTTATTACCAAACGATTGAAGGCGATCATGCGGTCGAATTGAAATTATCAATGTTAGTGCCACGGACTGTTGATCTAAAGCCAGCGGTGTTGTACTTACCAGGTGGCGGGTTTACGGCAGCTAATCATAACAAGTATATTCAGATGCGGGCTGCGTTAGCACAAGCGGGTTATGTGGTTGCGGCGGCTGAATATCGCGTTGTGCCAGACAAGTTCCCAAAGATTGTGACTGATGGCAAGCATGCCTTAAGCTATTTGTACCAACACGCTGATGCTTATCATATTGATACGAATCGCATCGCGGTAATCGGGGATTCGGCGGGCGGTTACTTGGCTCAGTTCCTCGGCACAACGAGTCAGACGGCTCATTTCTTACCAGCTGATGTGACTAAAGTCCAGACACAAGTCAAAGCGGTCGTCTCAATGTATGGGTTCTGTGACCTATTAACCATTGGCTCTGGCTTGAATGAGCCGTTCCATGAATCGACGACGTCAACGGAAGCCTTGCTAGTCAATGGACCATCGTTCATGAGTGATACGGCGCAATCAATTACGGCGGATAAAACCAAGGCCCAAGCAGCCAGCCCAGTCAGCTATGTGACAGCCCAAGTGCCACCATTCTTGATCATGCATGGCAATGCTGATCGAATCGTCTCGCCAGCCCAAGCTAGCGAAATGGTGACCGCACTCAAGGCCCATCAGGCTGATGTACAACAAATTACGATTGATCAAGCTGGCCATGGGACTTGGGAATGGTATCAACCTGAGATTATTAATCGGGTCGTCGCTTGGTTAAACCAAAAGTTAGGCCGGGCCTTGTAATCTAATTGAAATTAAGCAAATTAAAGGACTTGGGAGTTGATTCCCAAGCCTTTTTGCTATCTATCAATAGCCACAAGCTATCAGTCTGATTACTAGTCGCCATTAGACAGCCGCCATACCAGTGCTAAAATCAAAGTTGTAAAGATGATTGTGAAAAAACTATCAAGTTAACTTGATTAACGTCCCATATCACGTGATAGCCGAATTTTAACTAATAGCCACGCGATATGGATTACTTCAAAATGAAATTGTAAGCGGTTAAACAAATAGTTCTGTGACGTTAATCACTTAAAAATAGTATTGGCTGGTGACAGAGATGGAAATTAAAGAAAAGCAGGTCGTAACGATGAAACGCAAACAATATTTACCATTGGCTTTAGGAATCTATATTAATTATGCCATTTTGGGAATGGCGACGATTATTGTGTCGCAGTACGGCACTCAATTTCAAGCGTTGTGGCACACGGATCTAAAAGGCATTTCCACGGTCATTGCGATGATTGGGGTTGGGCGGTTATTGACGATCTTAGTGGCCGGGTATTTGTCCGATCGCCTCGGTCGAAAGCGGACGATGCTGATTGGGATGGTCGCTCAAATCGTCTTCTTGGTTGGCCTACTACTCAGTACGAACTTAATCAGTGCTTGTGTGGCCGCGTTATTCATGGGGGTCACGAACTCCTTTGGTGATACGGCCAGCTATCCAGCCTTGACCGATGCGTTTCAAGATCAAGCTGCCAGCATGAATTCACTCGTTAAAGCAGCGATGTCGTTAGCACAGTTTGTCCTGCCCTTTATTGTCGCCGCAGAACCGAGTTCAAAGACGACGTTGATTGCGATGGTCGTTATCATGGTATTAGATATTGGCTTGATTGCAATGGCCGCCTTTGCACCGCAACCAGTAATTTCAAAAACCACGATTAAACAACCGGCTGCGGACGTTGAGCAGACAACTGGTCCGAAGCCATCGATGTTGATTGATGGGAGTCTTTTAATCATTATTGGCTTTACCTTGTCGTTTACGTTCTATATCTTCTCGCAATATGCCCCTAACTTTGGCAGTTCCGTCTTGAAGCTGGGTGCGAATACGGCGAAGTCCTTAATCTCATGGTACGCCAGTGCGTCATTAATTTCGGTCTTCATTACGTCTTCATTAGTCACAAAAGTAAAACCAATTAAATTAATTTTTATTTACACCTTAGTCTCATTTTTAGCGTTGTTACAAATGGTCATGATTCCGAGTGCCAATGGGGCTCGGTTGACGGCCATCGTGATCGGCTTCTTTGCGGCCGGTGGGATTTGGCAGTTAGGCTTGACGTTATTGAGTCAATATTTCCCAGCACAAAAGGGGAAAGTTACCGGCTACTATAGCTTTGCAACGGCATTGACGTTCTTTGTCGGGCCGTTAGTATCGAGCTTTATTATTAATGAAACCGCTGTTAGTGTCTTGCACGTTTTCCAAATTGACACGGCAGTTACCTTGATTAGTCTGGTGATTGTGATCGTTTTAATGGTTCGGAATCGCCGGTTCAACATTTAAAAAGTGACTGAATTTAAAGGTCGGGCGGCAGTCCGGCTTTTTTAGTCGTTTTATTCTGTGCGAACTGTGGTAAATTAGACTTAACTTAAATTTTCAGGAAATGAAGAGGGCATTGCGATGGGATTGAATTTAACGGCTGATCAAGCTGCCATGCAGCGGCAGTTAGTGACGTTTACCAAACAGCATCTGGCACCATTGGATCACCAGATTGATCAAACGGGGGAATTTCCAAAAGCCGCGTATGACTTGCTGATCCAACAAAAGGTACCACAATTAGGACTCGCTAAGCCATATGGCGCGGGACTAGGGATGCAATCGCGTGCGTTAGTATTGTCGATTATTGCCCGTGGTTCGGCTAGTCTAGCAGTCATGCTAGAAGGCTTATGGAAAGCGGCTGAACAGATCGATCATTATGGGACCACTGAACAAAAGGACAAGTATTTAACGCCAGCAGTTGATCATCTGATGGGGTTTGCGATTACTGAACCGAGTGGCGGTAGTTTGCTCGGGGTTAAAACGATGGCGACTAAAACGGCTGATGGTTGGCTGATTAATGGTGAAAAAGCCTTTGTTACTAACGGTGGCCAGGCGACGACTTATGTGATTTTAGCGCGGACTGACCAAGGTGAGTTTGCGACCTTTATTATTGATACTAGTATGCCAGGGGTTACGACTGCGGACAAGCAAACCACGATGGGCTTGCGTGGGGTCTCTGTAGCTGGCCTGCATCTCCACAACGTCAAAGTCACGGCTGAAAACATCTTAGGACGTCCTGGTCAAGGGTTAGAGATTGCTCGGCGCAATCAGGCGGTTGCTCGTATTATGATGGGGGCGATTGCGGCCGGTATTATGGAACATGCCTTGGATTGTGTTAAAGGCTATGCTGAAAAACGCGAAGTTGTGGATGGCACGTTGAATACGATTCCGGCCGTCCAAACGAAGGTTGCTAATATGACGATGCAAAAGCGTGCAGCTGAATTGTTAGCTTTAGATGCGGCCCAACAAGTCGATGCGAGTGCTGACTTTGAAGCGGCGGCAGCGATGGCTAAGCTTTATGGCGGCCATCAAGGGTTCAAGGTGACTAATGAAGCGATTCAAGTTGTCGGCGGCGTTGCGTATACCCATGAGTTCCCATTAGAACAATTATTGCGGGACGTGCGGGCTTTAGATTTAGCGGAAGGATCGTCTGAATGGATCAGTCAAGATTTAGGGGCGATTGAACTCGGTGTTATGGTGCAACAAGATACCTTGAATCAACAACCGGTTCCAACGGCCAAGCGCATTCAAGTAGCGGACTTACATCGCGTCGTCAAACAATTGCATTTAACAGAAGATGTGCCGGTCAATGTCGGTAATGTCAGCACGGCCAAGCGGATTATTGCCCTCGGTCGTGGGGCACTTGACCCAGCGGTAGTGTTAAAGGCCCAACAATTGGCGAAGTGGATTGGTGCGACGATTGCGGTTACGCGACCACTAACCACGTTGGAACAATTCAGTGTTGATCAGCAGATTGGACTTGGCGGTGCGACCGTCAATCCAGAAGTCATTATCACGTTAGGCATTTCCGGTGCTGATCAATTCGTTATTGGGATGGTTGGGGCTAAGCATATCGTGGCGGTTAACCAAGATGAAACCGCGCCAATCTTTAAAGTGGCGCAGCATGCCTTTGTTGGTAATGTCGATGACTTCTTAACGGGGATCTTAGCGGCTTTGAATTAATTGCCAGTGACCAGTCTTTTTTGATATGATTATATTTATATAGTGAAACAATTACGCTTGATGTTAGTTGGCTTAAATTGCCACTCTGGTTGGCCCAGAATCGGCTGGAACGTGGTGGCCACGTTTGGAAGCCGAAGAGCGGTCTTCCAAGCCGGGCTTTATCTAAGTCGGAAAATCACCGACTAAGATAAACGACACCACTGAGCCAATTCTGGTCCGCTCGACGTTAACTAACGGGGATTATTGACTATTTATTGTTGGCCATAAGTTTAGCCGAGCCGTTGGTTCATAAAATGCTCAGCTGTGTCGTTTCAGCGTTTTAGGAACCAACCGGCAGGCGGAAATTTCAACTAGCACTAAGCGTAGTGAAACAATTGGCTAATATAGACGTGTAATCAGAAAAGAAACTGGTGATTTAAGATGAAGTCAGCATCACGGCACCGGCCATGGCTAGTCGGTGGCTTGATAATTATTGGATTGGTTATTGTGGGCGGCGGTGTTTATTGGCAACAGTCACGCGCAGCTCCCGTTAAAGATGTCGCTCGGCATGCTAAGCAAGTTGAACGTACCGGTGGCTTGGCGACGGCCACGATTAAGCAGCGGTTACAACCCACTTTAAGCACGACGGGAGTTACGCAGACGCGGCGATTATCGGCAACTTATACGAAGCAGTTAAAATTGCTAAAGGCCGGCTCAGCTGGTAAGGTGATCACGAATCCGTACCGTACGAGTCCGCTGTCAGCCTTGATTCTAGTGAAGACGAAAGCGGCAACGCAAGTGACCACTGAAGTCGTTGGTGACAGCCCAGCGACCACGATAACGCATACGATTAAAGGGTATCGGACTGGTCATCAGATTGGCGTGCTCGGGTTATATGCGAATCGGACTAATCAGATTAAAGTTACTTATACCACTAAGGCTGGTGCTAAAACGGTCCAGACGTATGTTGTTAAGACAAGCAAGTTACCGAGTGATATCGGTACGAATACTCTTAAGACCAGTACCCCTAGCAAGATGGTGTTGGGCACTGGCAATACGAAGTTGACGTTTGCGGTCAGTAGTCAAGGCTTGACCTATGGCTTAGATGCGCAAGGCCAGGTTCGCTGGTACGCAACTAATAAGATTTCACATGTTTTTAAACCATTAAAAAACGGTCGTTTATTGGTGTTAACCAAGAAAAAGACGCGTGATTCAAAGTATAATGCGTTGCGAATTACGGATTATTATGGACGTATTTATAAGCAGTACAACTTTAGCGGAATGTTCCCGACGAAAGCCGATCCGAACAAGCAGGCTGTTAATACTGTGATTCATCACGATGCGATTGAACTGCCGAATGGCGACTTCTTGCTGACGGTCGATGATGGTAGTGCGAAATACGTGGAAGACACCATGATTCAGATTGACCGTCAAAGTGGGAAGATTAAAAAGATCATTGATTTGAAACGAGTATTATTTAAATCAGCGTATACGAAATATAAGGCCACGCATCGTTCGGATGGCAAGAAAGATTGGTTCCATCAAAATTCAATGGTCTATGATCAAAAGCATAATCTGTTGATTGTTTCAGGTCGGAATCAATCGATGATCTTAGGCTTGAATTATCGGACTGGCAAGCTGAAGTGGATTTTAGGAGCAGATCAGAAAATTCCGACTGCTTATAAAAAGTACTTAATTAAGCCGGCTAAAGGCACCAAATTCCAATATAATGGCGGTCAACATGCCATTAATATTTTAGCCGAATCAGATGGCGGGAATGTCTTACATCTGGAATATTATGATAACAACGTGGCGGTAACCCGTGGTGATTTGAAGACTTCAAAAAAATATTCATTCGGCACCGAAGTCAGTTTGAATCAGCAAGCAAAAGCGGTGAAGACGCTCTGGTCTTATGGTCAGTCGCGTGGTCAAGCGAACTTTACTAATATTGTCGGTAGTAGTTACAATGTTGGTCAAGGTAATACCTTGATTGGCTTTGGTTACGCTGATAGTGGTAAACGGAGTGAGTTCGTTGAAGTGAATCGGCAGACGAATCAAGTCGTCTTTGATGTGAACCGCACGAACTTTACGGCTGGTGATTGGTCGTATCGAGCGGAACGCTTGTCGTTATATCCTTAATAGTGAGTGTTAAAAAAGCCGTTGACGAGTGTCAGCGACTTTTTTGTTGCCAAGAATTAGTTTCAACCGCAGTTAAAGTATAGAGTGGTTGCCATTGTTGATGGGCGGCCACAATCGGGGTATCGGCTAAGTAGTTTTCCATAATAATGGTGTTCAGTAATTCAGCTGGTGACAGCAAGGTGAGTCCATGAATCAAGTCAGCAAATAACCGGGTATCCGTGCGGGTCTTAGTTGTTAATTTTGGAATGCCGGCTAGTTGCTCAGCCAAGTAGTCTAAGAGGGCAGTCCGAATCAATCGCATCGTGGCGTCATCTTGTTGCGTATCAGCTGCGACCAATGCGGTGTAATAATGCTGCAGGTAGGTCTGCAGTGGTTGTAGCGGTTCCCCAGTAGTGGCAGCGAGGGTAAAGCTGGTACCTAATTGATCATCGATGACTAGCGCAGCAATTGTCGTCGTGTCGATGTGCCATTGTTGAGCACTACTGATAATCAGTTCTTGAACTCCAGTCAGGCTCAAGTTGGTAATATGTCGATAAATCCGTGTCCGTAAGGTAAAAGCAAGGTCGTTAATTGGGTGATGACCTTGCTCGGGTGTGTACCAGCTCTTTAACCATAGACTAGCAATTTGGTCAAAGTCGTTGGCATAAAGTTTAACCAGATAGACTTTCGGTTGTCGTTCAATCACGACAGTGTAGTGGGTGTCCATTAGTTTGACTGGCATAACGTTAGACTTCCCTTGATTTATTTTAGGTTAAAACGGGTGGTTAATTGGTTAATGACGGGGACTTTGAAAAGAATCACCAAAAAGGCAGAATAACAAGTGAAAGTGACGATTTCTTGAATGAGACGGGTCGTTAAGAGAGCTGCCCAAGGCGTCATATACATAATGTGTAACCAAAGACTATTCAAGAAAAGATTCAAAATAAACGTCACAATGAAGTTAGCGATTAAGATACGGATAAATGAAGTCTGATGTTGAAATGCATAGCCGAATACGAGACCGGTTAAAAAGGCTGTCAGAATAAAGCCTGGGAAGAATGTGAATTTGGGAAATAGCAACATCCCTAAGAAGTATGCTAAAGCAGTACTGCCAGCTGTAACGAGTGGTGAAAAGAGTCGGGCGGTAATGGCGACAACGATAAATGCAAAGGCAATTTTGGTGGTTAAGAATTGAATCGATAGCAGACTACCGAGAATAATTTGCATGGCCGTTAAAACGCCAAGTGTCGTGAGTGATTTTACAGGTGTACTAGTGGTCATTAGTGTGAAGCCCCCTCAGTGATTTTGATCGTATTATAGCGGTTGTCTGTGGTGAAAGCTAGCGGTGGTAGGTGAGGGTTGATTCATGAATAATTATTTTTATACTAGCTAATTGATCAAAAATCACAAGTGAAAATGGTTTTGATCTGTAGGCACTCATGTTAGGATCGGATCGCATTAAAAATAAAATATTTTTAGATGGGGCGTTTTAGTAAATGACAGCGACACTTGTGAATTATTTAGAATTTATGGCAACTCGATTACCTAATCATCAAATAACCGTTCAAAAAGCGATTGCGTTGACAATGACCATGGCTGAAAATTTGAATACAGACTTTTGACTCGAAGTCAGGTTTAATGCCGTGACGGACTCGTATCGGTTAGAAACGCATTCTTGGTTTCAAGATTACCAGCGGTGGGACGAGGAATTGTTGGCTAGAATTGAGGCAGATTATGAAGAATTGTTAGAGGACAGTGACTTGATTTAGATAAGCTAGATGGTGGCTGTAGCGTTCTTTATTCCGGTACGAATTAAATCATAACTTTTAACGTGGAAACCAACCGACCTTGCGTAACTAACTAATAGAAAACCTAAAAAACTTGGAGGATACTCATGGCAGGCAATCTATCTTTTACGCAGTACAGTTTAGAGGCACTTTTTAAAGAAGTCACTAATATGGCGATTCCAATCTACCAACGCGGCTACGCATGGGGGGCGGATCAAGTTGATGATTTGTGGAATGACTTAATGGAAGTGATGGATGATGATCAGTCTGATCACTTCTTTGGTCAGATTGTGATGAACAATAGTGAGGGTAAGCAATACATTATCGATGGTCAACAGCGGCTAACGACGACGGTTATTTTTTTAGCCGTGATTCGTGATGCTTTGCTGGCGCTGGCAGCTGGTGATGATCAAAATGGTTCAGAAGCATTGATTCGTGCGAACGATTTGCAGGATGATATTCTTGGCAAACGTGGGAAGTTTCATTTAGAGCAAAGCGACTCGGTACGAGATTACTTTGATACGTATGTGCAAACGCCGAATGCCTTTAGTAAGGCGCCTAAAACGAATAAGCAATCATTGAAGAATATTAATCAGACATTTACGTTATTGCAGAAAAATGTGACGAATGCACTGCATAAATATACAACAAGTAATGAACGTTTGAATTACTTAAAGATGCTTTATCGACACCTAACGCAAAGTTTCTTTGTGATTACGATTGTCACTCCAGATGAAGCAGCGGCTTTTGTGATTTTTGAAACGTTAAATGCGCGTGGACGGGATCTAAATGCTAGTGATTTATTGAAAAATCATATTTTCAGAACAGCGCAACATGAACTAGAGCTGGTACAAGAAACTTGGAACCAGATGATGGATGCACTGAATAATGATTCGGGGGCAACGACCCGTTTTATTCGGGCTTATTGGAATGCAACTCGTAAATTTGCGACCGAAAAGTCACTGTACAAGGCGATTCATAATCATATTACGACTAGCAGTGAGGCCGTTCAATTTACTGAAGAATTAGCCGGATTGGCGGATGTGTTTGTGGCCATGACTAGCCCGAAAAATAATGCGTATTTTAGCGATACTAAGGTTGTTGACATGCTGATGGTTTTAAAAGATATGGGTGGTAAGACGTTCTATCCGTTAGTCTTGGCTATGGTGAAAAATAAGTATTCTGAGGCGGAACTGTTACCAGTGCTACAAAAGATTTACAGCTTTATTGTCTATAACTTTACCGTTGGTGGTCTAGTGGCCAATAAGTATGAAAAGACGTTTTCAACGATTGCTGAGCAGGTGAATGATCATCGGTTAACTTCCGTTAAAGCGATCAATGACGCGATTGCTGAAGATATGATATCCGTTGACCAGTTTAAGGAAAGCTGGGTACATTTCCAAGTGAAGACAGAGAAGGTAGCGAAGCATTTGCTCTTCGAAACGTACTATCAAGATGAACAGGCTAAGATTGATATTAATGCGGTTAAGGTGCTGATATTGAATGGCAACATTGAAAATGCTAATCAAATTGGTAATAAGGTTTTAATTACAAAGGAAGAAAATGTCCGTATTAGAAAACAGAATCAGCCGATTGAAACGGTTCTGGCTGAGTCCAAGTTTGCGGGTACCCGTAAGTTAGCTGAGGTGAAGATTATCGATGATGATTTTGTGACTGAACGGCAATTAGCAGCTTTAAGTCCGGCAGCTAGTTTTTGGCGATAAATTCAAAAGTAGCTACTTTCAATTCAAATTGAGGGTAGCTTTTTTCTAACCTGTGAAAAGCGGAATCGATACCTGTGATATTAGTCTTATCAAGGGTTACCCCAGTTTGGTAACGTTTACTTAAGAACAATATCTCTTGGAGGGGATTAAGATGCGATTCAAAAAAGGGTTAACAGGATTAGCTTTAGCAGCGCTGTTACTAGGGGTTGCAGGTTGTAGTAATGGCCTTTATAAAGCGGGAACTTATACGGGGACTGGGCAAGGTAAGGATGGTCCAGTTAAGGTTCAAGTTACAGTCGATAAGAATAAGATTAAACAAGTCAAAGTGCTTAGTATTCATGACAATCAGGTCTTATCAGCTGAAGCAACCAAGAAGATTACCAAAGAAATTGTCGCTGATCAAACGACTAAAGTTGATGTTGTTTCTGGAGCAACCCACTCGTCTAATGGGATTATCGATGGGGCTAAAAAAGCGTTGAAGAAAGCTGGCGCTACCGATGCACAATTGAATAAAGCAGCCAAAAAGCAAGCGGTCAAACCTAAATCAACGCATACCGATGTTGCTGTTGTTGGTGCTGGTGCGGCTGGCACCGCGGCGGCACTCGCAGCTCGGCAACAAGGGGTTAATGTTGTTTTAATGGAAAAGACAGCTTCTCCAATGGGTGCTGGCACATTGGCTGGCGGGATGTTTGCGGCTGATAGTGCGCAACAAAAAGCCCAACATAAAACAGTTTCGAAAAAGTGGCTATATGATAAATATCTGGATGCGTCACAAGGTTATATGAACGGCGTTTTGGTTCGGCGGATCATCGATCAATCTGGTCCAACAGTGGATTGGCTGAATAAAAACGGTGCGGATATGAAGTTGGTTGATGCTGGGACTGGTGGTAGCTATGCTCATCAAGGGGACCCGGCCACCTTACATGGCTATCAAAAAGGCGGTACCGTTGCCATTAAAACGTTAATTAAAAACTACCGGCATGCAGGCGGTAAAGTTTACTTCGGTACGCCAGCTCAAAAACTATTAACTAATAAGCGGCATCAAGTTGTTGGCGTCGTTGCGAAACAAGCTAATGGGGCTAAATTAACCGTCCATGCCAAGAAAGTTATCATTGCTACTGGTGGTTATGGCGGCAATCAAAAGATGTTGAATCGGTACTTGGGCAAGCCGAATACGAAAGGTCAAGTCTTACAAAATAAGGGTGACGGTATTAAAATGGCCTGGTCAGCGGGGGCCGGTAAAGAAGGTTTAGATACGACGCATTACTTCTGGGAAACTTATACTAACGCTGGGGTTAAGAAGATGACACAACGAGTTGGTGATAAGTACTTTGCCCTAGATACCTTTACGGCTTTCCCAAACTTACGTGTTAACACACAAGGCCAACGATTTAGTGACGAAACTGACGCGACACTATATGCACGTCGAGGTGCCGAAATTGCAGCGCAACCTAAGCAGACTGAATATGTGATTTTTGATAAATCAATGTTGAATAAAATTAAGGCTAAGGGAACGGTCGCGATTGAGGATCAATACGGCAAGTGGAAGCATAATCCGCAGTCCTTTATGGAATTTAATGAACCATCAGACACTAAGACGAGTATCAAGCAAGAAAATACCCCAACGGACTTTGCACCATTACTGAATAAATTAACGGGAACTGGCGTTGTCTTTAAGAGTGATTCCATTGATGGCTTAGCTCGGCAAATGGGCATCAGCCAGACTGCGTTCCAGAAGTCGGTGACGCAATATAATGGTGCGATTAAGCAAGGCAAGGATACGCAATTCTTTGCCAATCCGAAACGGTTAATTAAGGTTAAGACCGGTCCTTATTATGCCATTAAGTATGTTGCACGAAACTTAGGTACTTTAGGCGGCGTTCGGATTAATGATCAAATTCAAGCGACTAAGACAGATGGTACCGCCATTCCAAACCTATACGTGGCTGGCGCCGATGCTGGTGGGATGTATGGCAAGATTTATGTCGATTTTGAAGGCGGGACATTAGGATTTGCATACACATCTGGTCGTTTAGCTGGTTTAAACGCAGCAACGTCAATCAAACACAACTAATTGATGATTGAATATTGGTGAGTAATTGACTACACTGAACTGGGCGATTTAATCAGTATCAAGGAGGCTTCGGGGCATGGACATTTATCATATTGGTGAAGAACTATTTCGGCGGCAACTAGTGGCTAAGCAACTAACAAGTTTGGATACCTGGCTCACGTTAGCTCCGAATAAGTCTGCATTAACACCGGTAGTGACCGCGTTTTTTGAAAATGAAAATGGTTGTATCCATCGTCATTGTAATTCTCGACCAACGTTGTTATATGCATTCGCGGGCACGGTGTTGGTTAACATTAATGGTCAGCGTCTGACGTTGACCAGTGGTAACTTAGTGTTTGTTGCTGCCCAACAGACATATCGTGTGCTGCCATTAAAAGCCGGTGATATCCTGACGACGCTCTTGTTACCGATGGCGCATGATCTATTAACACTATTGCCAGTGACGGATAATGCGCAACTAAAGTTACAATTGAGCGTGATTCAACAGGATTATCGGCGTTGGCATTATGCGCAATTTAACAATGATAAGATTGAGGATCCGGCTTATATTACCGAACGAATCTTGTGTGAAGTTCTCTGTCCAGCAGTGTTTGCAGCAACGCGGGTGACGCATTTCTTTGATCTGATGGTGATTGAATTATTGCGATTGGATAATTATTTGCCACCGCGATTACAGCGAGGAAAACGCCAAGTGACGACGGCGGATCTGTTGCAGTATATTGATCAGGACTATGATGTCTGTACTTTAAAAACAATGGCACAAGCGTTTCACTACAATCCTAATTATTTGTCTAACCGGTTAAAGTCGGCTACTGGTCAAAGCTTTATCCAACTGGTTGATAGTCGGCGGATGGAAGCAGCAATGACGTTACTAGCTAATCCACATATTTCAATTGATGAGATTGTGATGTACATCGGTTATTCATCAAAGTCATTTTTCTACAAAAAGTTTAAAGAACGGTACGGTGAGTCGCCCGCACAACGACGACAGGCAGTATTAACTGAATAAAAGTATGACTGAAGGAAATCACTAAAGTTAAAATTTAGTGGTTTCTTTTGATACTCATAACTGTAGTTAAGCCACCCCTTTTGAAAATCACCACTTTAAAATGTAACCGTTTTACATTACACTGAACATATTACCCAATCCCGGTATATCCGGGACATACATAAAAAAGTCGTTGGAGGGGTCAAATAAGATGCAAGTGACAGACAAGATGGTACAAGGTGCTCACGTTCGGTTTACGGTCTTAACACCGCAACTCATTCGGATGGAATACTCGGCAAGCGGTCAGTTTGAAGACCGATTAACGCAAATGGTCCAGCATCGAGATTTTCCAGCGCCAACGTTTCAGGTGGTTCAAAATGAACATGGTCATGTGGTAGAAATTATAACGACGGGCTTGCACCTTTACTACGATGGTGGGCCGTTTGATGCGGGGAGTTTGTTTATTGATGCAGCGTCCAATTATGGTGTGCATTACAGTCGTTGGCACTTTGGTGAAGCTAATGCGCAGAACTTAAAAGGCACTGCGCGGACTTTGGATCGAGCAGACGGGGCGATTCCCTTAGCAGATGGCTTAATGTCAAAGGATGGTTTCAGTGTTTTGGATGATTCCCAGTCATTTATTTTAGACGGCGACCAAGTGACAGCCCGGACTGATTCAGAAACGGATCTTTATTATTTTGCCTATGGTCGCGATTATCGGCAGACACTCAAGGTGTATTATCAACTGACTGGCTTCCCACCGTTAGTGCCGCGGTATGCATTGGGCAACTGGTGGAGTCGCTTCTATCCTTACACGCAAAGTGAATATTTAAAGCTCATGCAGACTTTTGACCGGCAGCAAGTACCGATTGCGGTTACGGTCTTTGATATGAATTGGCATACGACGAAAATCCCGGCTAGATATGGTAGTGGCTGGACGGGTTACACGTGGAATCGAGATTATTTCCCAGATCCGGCTAAAATGATGCAGCAACTCCATGCGCAGGGACGTAAAGTGACGTTGAATGTGCATCCAGCGTCTGGTATTCGGTCAAGTGAAGCCTGTTATCCGGCCGTAGCGGCGCAATTACACTTAGATCCGAAAAAAGAGCAACCAGCTTTGTTCAATCTCCAAGATCCGCAATTCAAATCGGTTTACTTTAAACTAGTTCATCATCCCCTAGAACAACAAGGTGTGGATTTTTGGTGGGTTGATTGGCAACAAGGTGGTGCACGTGGCGCTAAAAAAATTGATCCTTTATGGTTACTCAACATTGATCACTATACGGATAATGCCCGCCGTCATCCGGGCGAAGGCTTGATTTTGTCACGCTATGCTGGTCCAGGCAGTCACCGCTATCCCATTGGCTTTTCCGGTGATACCGTGGCTTCGTGGGCCTCGTTACGGTTCCAGCCGTATTTCACCGCGACGGCCAGCAATATTGGTTATACCTGGTGGAGTCATGATATCGGTGGCCACATGCGGGGCACGTATGACGGTGAGCTATCGTTGCGATGGCTACAACTAGGGGTCTTTAGTCCAATCTTGCGACTGCATAGTTCGAATAATATCTTTATGGGTAAGGAACCGTGGAACTATGATCAGACGATTGCGCCGGTCATGATTGATTTTCTACAATTACGTAGCCAGTTAGTCCCTTATCTGGATAGCGCTAACTACCAGACTCATACGGCGGGCCTCCCATTGGTGCAACCGATGTATTATGGGCATCCAGAGACGCGATTGGCCTATGAGGTGCCTAATGAATTCCAATTTGGACCAGCGATGGTGGTCGCACCGATTACGTCACCAGCCGATCCGGCAACCAATCTGGCCAGCACGGATGTCTGGTTACCAAAAGGTGGCTGGTATGATTTCTTTACCGGCTTGCGTTACCATGGTGACCGGTATTTCCGAGCTTATCGGGAAAAGGCAACTTACCCCGTCTTTGTTAAAGCGGGCAGTATTATTCCGATGAATCCGAACTTTATGACGCCGCTAACGGCCTTACCGACTAAGCTGGTTTTAAAAGTTTATCCAGGTGCAGATGGCCACTATCAATTGGTGGAACATCAAGGCGAACAAGTGGCGATTACTGAGATGACTTGGGATGAGTCGCAACACAAATTAACGGTCACGGCTGATGATCCGCATCAACTGTTACCAGCTGACCGGGAGTATCAAGTCGTGTTGGTTGGGGCTGTGGCGAAAAAAGATCATCAGACAGCGACGGCTTGGACCTATCAAGACTTTAAAGCGGTTGACCAACATTCGCTAGTCACAGAGTTAATCAAGCAACGTTTACAGTTTGCTAAGCTGGATTTTGAAGCCAAATGGTCGATCTGGCAAGCCTATAGCGAAGCTGAAGATCCGGCGCGGGTCTTGAGTTATTTAAGTACTCTAGATACGGAAAGCATCAAAGGTATGATTTCAGAACTAATAGGGCGTTAGCCTGGTAAGAATCGTCGTGTTAGTGGCGGTTCTTTTTTTATGCAATTTCTTGCAACCGATTGCACTGCTGCTATGAAACCGTTACAATGGGCTTATGAAAGCGTTATATTGGAGGAGATTTTATGGCGACAATTAAAGATGTAGCGAAACTAGCTAAGGTCTCACCATCCACCGCGTCACGGGCGATGCATGATAATCCGGCGATTAGTGAGAAGACGAAAGCCCGGGTGCGTAAAGCCATGCAAACGTTGCACTATGCCCCGGATTTCAATGCGCAAAGCTTGGCGAATAAGCGCAGCAATGCGATTGGGGTGATTCTGCCGGTCGACCATCACGAAATTTTTACGAACCCATTTTTCTTAAAAGTCCTGCGTGGGATTAGTGAAGCGTGCTATCATGCGCAGGCGATGGTGAATCTAGCCACGGGGTCGTCACAAGCCGAATTGTTACATAGTATTGATATTATGGTGACGCAGGGGATGATTCGGCGTTTTATCGTGTTGTATTCTGAACAAAATGACCCGATTTTGTTGAAGTTGCGCCAATTAGATGCGCAGTATGTCATGATTGGCAAGCCTTATCAGTTAGTCAACGAGACACCATACGTAGATAATGACAATATCTTGGCAGGTTCAGACGCGGCCCAATTCTTAGTTAACCATGGGCATAAAAATATCTGTTTTGTGTATAATGATTTGAAAAAAATGGTCCAAAATGACCGGATGCTTGGTTATCAACGGGTCATGATGGAAAATGGCTTGTTAATTAACTCGTTCGAATTGCCCGCCCAAGAATATCCGGGCGGCCGGCAATTGGTCATCCAGTATTTGACGCAACATCCAGAGATTACGGCCTTTGAAACGGTCGATGATATGTTGGGACTGCGGATTCAGCAAGTCTTACGGTCAGCGAAAATGGTGACGGACCGACAAGTCTCAATTATTGGGTTTAATAATTCAGTTTATTCAGAAGCGGCCCATCCAGCATTAACGTCCGTTGAAGTCTTTCCGCGGCGCTTAGGTAATGAAGCCGCCAAGATTGCGGTCAGTCTACAAATGAGTGAAAATCTATCGACAAAATTAATCGTCCCGCACCAAATTATTGAACGGCATTCAGTCGCAACGGTGTAAAATAAAAGTGTTGAAGGGGGTGGCAGGGTGACGACTTTATCAGATGTGGCCAAGAAAGCCAATGTCTCAAAAATGACGGTTTCGCGGGTGATTAATCATCCCGAACAAGTCCGTGATGAATTGAAGACCAGCGTCTTTAACGCGATGCGGGAACTTGATTATCGCCCCAATGTCGCGGCCAAGGCCTTAGTCAATAACCGGACCCAGATTATAAAATTATTCATCTTGGAAGACATGGATACAACGGAACCGTATTACATGAACCTGTTAACCGGGATTTCCAAAGAGCTGGGGAAAGAACAATACGCACTGCAACTGGTGACGGAGCATCATTTCGATATTGGTGGCTGCGATGGCTATATCGTGACTGGTATGCGACACTCGGATTATGAATGGCTGCAACGATTGGAACGGCCAGTTGTCTTATTCGGTGAAAATCGGCTGGAGTTTGATTATTGTGATACTGATAATACGCTGGGCACCAAGATGGCGACGGAATACGCGTTAAAGCAAGGCTATCAGCAGGTGATTTTTATCGGGATTAATGTAAAGGAACCATTTGAATATTCGCGTGAAGCGGGTTATATGATGACGATGCAAAAACACCAGCTACCAACGGAGATTAAACGGTTCAGTAATCACAGCCATTTAGCGATGGAATATATTCAGAGCCAGTGGTCACAATTAAAGCCGAATACGTGCTTTGTCTGTGCCAGTGACCGTTTGGCGTTTGGCGTTGAAAAAGCGTTGAATTTGTTTAATGCTGATATTCCTAATGATTTTGGCGTTATTGGTTTTGATGGGGTCTTTTTGAACCAAGTCGCGACGCCAAAGTTGACGACGGTTCAGCAGCCTATTTTTGAATTGGGTGTTCAATGTGCTCGAATGTTATTGGCTAAGATTGCCAAAGACGGGCAGCCCCAAGGCATTGAACAATTAGCGCCGACCTTATCGATTGCCGGGTCTACGCGCAACGATAACTTGTAATTGCACTTATTTATTATTTTTGAAGCCATATTTTGGCTTCTTTTTTGTTGGTGTGTTTTAGGACTGGCTGTGGTTGCCGCCTGCCGGTTGGTTTTTAAAACGCTGGAACGCTGTGGGCCGTTTTGAAGCCAAAGTGCGGTCTTCAAAATGGCCTTGACCTAAGTCCGAGAAGACCGCTCGCACTAAGGCCAACGACACGGCTGAGCATTTTAAAAACCAACCTCTCGGCTAAATTCGTTGGGTAAAATGAATAATTGTAACTTATAAGCAGTTGGCAATTAACGTCGGGCGGGCCAGAATTGGCTCAGTGGTGTCATTTGACTTAGTTGAGTGATTTTCTCAGCCTAGTCAAAGCCCGGCTTATGAGACGCACTGTGGCTCATAAACGTGGCCACCAAGTTCCAGCCGATTCTGGCCCAACCAGAGTGGCAAAGTCAAGCCAACTAACACCGGCTTAAACCTGTTACCGTTAACACCATATCCCCCCTTGTTTCCCGCTAAAATAATCAGTAATCTAAAGTTATTAATGAAACCGCTTTATAAAGTGGCTAGGGGGTGTTGGTATGTTGAAGTGGTATGACCAACAAGTGATTTATCAGATTTATCCGAAAAGTTTTCAAGATACCAATCAGGATGGTATTGGGGATCTCCGTGGTGTGATTCAGCGGATTCCGTATCTAAAGCAGCTCGGTGTCACGACGATTTGGCTGAATCCCATCTATGTGTCACCGCAAGTTGATAATGGTTACGATGTGTCGAATTACTATGCCATTGATCAATCACTTGGAACGATGGCCGATGTTGAGGCCTTGATTGCGGCGTTGCATGCGAATGGGATGTACTTATTGTTAGACTTTGTCATGAATCATACATCGGATCAGCATCCATGGTTCCAAGATGCAGTGGCGCATCCACAAGGCCTTTATCGCGACTATTATTTATGGGCAGATGCCCCGGCCAAGCAGTTACCGAATAATTGGGGCTCGTTTTTTGGTGGTAGTGTCTGGGAACCAGATCCTGGTACAACTGATCAGTATTATTTTCATTTATTTGATCGGCATATGCCGGATTTGAACTGGAAAAATCCAGAAGTGCGCCATTCGATGTTAGAAATCGCCAAGTTCTGGGTCGGTAAAGGGATTGACGGATTACGGCTAGATGCCTTTATTCATATTGATAAAGCCGATTTTCATCAAAATGTCCCTAATCAATCGACGGAACCAACGATTGCGGAAGCCTTTTATGCGCACTTACCACATGTGCAACCTTATCTCAGTAAGTTTTGTGGGGCTTTACGGGAACTCAAACCGGATATCTTTATTCTTGGTGAAGCAGCATCGGCGAGTCCGGAACTATTGATTGATTATAGTCGACCGGCAAATAATCAGTGTAATGCGGTCATTACGTTTCGGTCCTTGGTGGATCGTGAAGACCAGTTAGATCCGCAAATTCCCGCAGAATTTCAACCTAAGGGCTTAGATGTTGAAGGCATGAAGCGGCAGCTGACCACCATTCAAACTAAGCTGGCCGGTGTAAGCTTACCAGTGCTGTATTGGAGCAATCATGATATGGCCCGAGTTGCGACCCGTTATGCCAGCCCAAAATATCACCAGCGGAGTTTGAAATGTTTGGCAACAATGCTGTATTTACAACGGGGCATTCCGATTATTTATTATGGTGAAGAATTGGGCTTAAAGAATTTACAATTTAGTGATCTAACGGCCTTTAATGATCGGACCGTCCAGCCATTTTATGACCGCGCCTTAGCAGTCGGCTACTCGTCCGCTGAAGCTTTAGCGATGTTGAATCAAACACATAAGATGGCGGCGCGTGGGCCGATGCAATGGGACGCCAAACAACCGAATGCTGGCTTTTCGACGGTAACGCCGTGGTTAGACGGCCTGACTAAAACGGCTGATGTGGCCAGTGAACAGGCTGACTCGCAGAGCTTACTACATTTTTATCAACGTTTATTACAGTTAAAGCAAACAGCACTATTCACACGAGGTAATGAAATTATTCAAGCCACCCCAGCGGGTATTTTTCGGTTTACTCGGCAACTTGACCAAACAACGGCGACGGTCACTTGCAATCTAAGTAATCAACCCATCACAGTGATGACCGATACGACGACGGAAGTGCAGTTACTGGAAGGCAGTGTGAGCCACAGTGGCCAGCAGACGACTTACCAACCGTGGACCTTAACCGTGACTCAGAATTAGGAGGAATTTTGCAATGGCACGTGATACAGATACGAATTTACGTCAACAATTAATTTATTCAGTCTTCACTCGTAATTATGGCCCGACTGGCACATTCAAGGCGGTCCAAGCCGATTTGCCGCGGATCAAGGCGTTAGGAACCGATATGATTTGGCTAATGCCGATGTATCCCATCGGGGCGATGAATCGCAAAGGTACTTTGGGGTCACCTTATGCTATCAAAGACTATCGGGCGATTAATCCCGAATTAGGGTCGATGGCCGACTTTATTAATTTGACCAAGGCCATCCATGCCCAGGGGATGCGGGTGATGATTGATATTGTGTATAATCACACCTCGCCAGATTCAAAGTTGCGTCAGGTCCATCCTGAATGGTTCTTCCGTAAGGCTGATGGGAGCTTTGGCAATCGGGTGGCCGATTGGTCAGATATTATTGATTTGGATTACAGTAATCATGACTTGTGGGCCTATCAGATTGAAACGCTCAAACAGTGGGCAACCTATGTGGATGGTTTCCGTTGTGACGTGGCTCCGCTAGTGCCGTTAGACTTCTGGTTAGCGGCGCGGCAAGCTTTGGCCGATTATAAGCCGGGGTTGGTGTGGCTGGCTGAAAGCAATGATTCTGGGTTCTTAAAACAAGTTCGTGATGGCGGCTTTGAAGATTTATCCGATAGCGAACTTTATCAAGCCTTTGATATGGTCTACGACTATGATGTCTTAGATGATTTACATGCCACGGCGATGGGCGAACGCAGCTTGGGCGAATTTGCCCGTATCTTAATGAAGCAAGATGTGACCTTTCCAAAGAATTACGTCAAGATGCGTTTCCTTGAAAATCATGATGTTCCGCGCGCTGCTAGTTATTTACGTGATCCGCAATTATTACGCAACTGGTTAGCTTTTAACTTATTCGAAAAGGGCAGTGGGCTGATCTATGCGGGTGAAGAATTTGGCGCAGACCATTTACCAAGTCTGTTTGATGCCGATCCAGTTGCGTTACAAGGGCCGATTGACTTGACGGCGACAATTCAACGGATCACGTCGGTGAAGCATAACCAACTCTTCGTCAGTGGGGCCTATAGCGTCCAACCAGTCAATGACCAAGTGATGGCGATTCGCTATCAAGCGGCAGGTAAAGTGGCGTTAGGCTACTTTGCACTACGGCCGTTCAGTGGCACGATCAGTTGTGAATTAGCAGATGGTCAGTATCGCAACCAATTGACCGGCCAAGTTATCGATGTTGTGGACCATCAAGTTAGCCTTGATAACGAACCCCTGATTTTTGTGCAGTAGCTGATTGCCACTCTGGTTGGGCCAACATTGGCTGGAACGTGGTGGCCACGTTTTTGAGCCGAAGGGCGGTCTCAAAAGCCGGGCTTTGACTAAGCCGAGAAAAGTCACTCAGCTAAGTCAAACGACACCACTGAGCCAATGTTGGCCCGCCCGGCGTTAATTAACCGGTCAGTTGTTCATGTCAGATGTCGTTTAAGTCTGGGTGATGATTTTAGGTGATATTAAGCTGCCATTAATACAGTTAATTTACTAACTATGAGGACTCAGAGACATTAGAGCAGATTACGCAAGTGTCGATTCTGGATAGCATCAAGCTAATAGTCGTGATTCGGGGGCTTGCACTTTATCAGATCTGCAATTTATCACCAATCATAGCCGGAGTCGACCAGGTCGTTCGCCGTGTCGAGTCAGTTAGGTCGGTGGGTTGCCGACCTTAGTGACTGGGCCGACTGGTTAGACGTGGGTTACGGCTGACCAGCGCCTGGCAGACCGGGCTGTGGCTGGCAGGGTTTGCCCCACCGCGAACGTCCTGGTCAGTGCAGGCGAACAATCAGCGCTCAAGTTCAAAATTTCAGGATTTAAACTAAAAACCTAAAGTGAAAGCCTACACAATACAACTGGTATAGGCCAACACTTTAGGCTTTTTATTTGATGAAAATATGATAGAACCATGAATTTCTGCAACCGATTGCATTCAGTTTAAGCCCTTAACGACCTTGATATAACAGCGTTTATAAAAAGGTCATAAATCTTGTTATCGGTAACATTGTGAAAAGGGTTGCGAAACCGCTTTCAGATTGGCATAATTGAAAGTGTCATAAAGGTTATATATATCTTAATAAAATTAAGTAGGGGGTAACATCATGACAAAGGGATGGAAAAAGTTAGGCGTTTCTGTTTTAGCCGGCGCAATGGCATTAACATTGGTCGGATGTGGTAAAAGCAATTCTTCAAGTTCGTCTGACAAGAAAGTTAAGATTACGATCTTCCAAGGGAAGGTTGAATCGAACAAGCAATTCAAACAAATTGCAGCAACATATCATAAGTTACATCCAAATGTCACCATTTCAGTTTCATCAGTTGGTGGCGGTACAGATTACAGTCCCGTTTTAAAGACCCGGATTTCTTCTGGGAATGCACCAACAATCTTTAGTTTGGCTGGTCCAGCCGATGTTAAACAATTTGCTTCTCAAGAAGCTGATTTGTCCAACACTAAAGCTGCTAAAGCCGCTCAACCAGGGACTTTGGATGCCGTTAAGTCAAATGGCAAGACCGTTGGGTTACCATTTAACGTTGAAGGTTATGGCTTTGTTTATAACAAGACCATTTTCAAGAAGGCTGGGATTGACCCAACTAGCTTAACCACGATGTCAAAATTGACAGCTGCGGTTAAGAAGATTGATTCACAGAAGTCGAAGTTAGGCATCAAGGGTGTCTTCGCCTTACCTGGTAAGGAAACTTGGATCTTGTCTGACCATTTAGCTAACTTATACGTCGGCCAAGAATTCGGTGGCAATGCGCAAAAGATGTACAAGTCAAAGAGCATGAAATTCACTGCTAACAAAGAAATGAAGTCCATGATCGACTTACAAAAGAAGTACTCCGTTGGCCCAGTTATGCAATTGGATTACTCCGCTCAAGTTAACCAAAACTTCTCACAAGGTAAAGTTGCTATGATTCAACAAGGTGACTGGATCTATCCAACTGTTGAACAAATCGACAAGAAGTTTGCTCAAAAAGATGTTGGTATGATTCCAATTCCTGTTAAGGGTTATGAAAACAAGATGCCTGTTGGGACGTCACTCTACTGGGGTGTTAACAAGAACAAGTCACAAGCAGAACAAACTGCTGCTAAGAACTTCTTGGACTGGTTATACACGTCGAAACAAGGTAAGAAGCTCGTTGTTAACAAGTTACACTTCGTACCTGCCTACAAAGGTTACACTGGTATGAAGATGCCAGATGCTTTGACTCAAGTGGTCTTCAAGTACTCACAACAACACAAGACGATTGGCTGGGCCTTCCCTGCTTACACTGGGACATCATGGGATCCAAACACGTTCCAACCAAACTTACAAAAGTATCTCTCAGGCAAGCAAAGTTGGAACACCACAGTTAAGAACTCAATCAAGGGTTGGAACGAACAACAATCATCATCCAACTAGCGTGAGCTGTTAACTCATTGAAAAAGTATTTCAGATAGAGGGGATTTATTTATGAAGAATCGAAGCTTATCGTTCTGGCTCTTTCTGACGCCAACCCTCGTTGCGTTAGCACTGGTCGTCTTTATTCCAGCCATCATGGGGATCTTTTACTCATTCACTAACTGGGACGGCCTTGGCTATACTGAGATGCTCGGTTTCAAAAATTACATCACGCTCTTCCATAATAGCGGCTTTTTAGCCGCTTTATGGTTTACCGTCAAGTTTGTAATTGTAACCGTAATCTTACTCAACGTGATCGGTTTAGGATTGGCATTACTAGTTACCCAGAAATTCAAGGGTAGTAATCTCTTACGAACCGTGTTCTTTATGCCAAACCTAATTGGTGGGTTGATTTTAGGATTCATTTGGCAATTTATCTTCACCGAAGCTTTTGATGCGTTAGGCAAGGCTTTCCATATGGCTTGGCTGACCGGCTGGCTGACTGATGGCAAGACTGGTTTTTGGGGCTTAGTCATCGTGACGGTCTGGCAAATGAGTGGGTATATCATGATTATCTACATTGCCTACTTACAAAATATTCCGAGTGAAGTTATTGAAGCTGCTGAAATGGATGGAGCCTCACCTTGGCAACGGTTCGTTCATATTACGTTCCCAATGATTGCACCAGCCTTCACGGTCTGCATGTTCTTAACGCTTTCTAACGGGTTCAAGATTTATGACCAAAACTTGTCCTTGACGAATGGTGGTCCTTACAAATCAACTGAAATGTTAGCGATGAACATTGTTAATACCGCCTATTCGGAAAATAACTTCGCCTTAGCGGAAGCTAAAGCCTTGATCTTCTTCCTAATTGTTGCGGCAATCTCATTATTGCAAGTTTACTATAATCGTAAGCGGGAGGTGGATCTGTAATGAAAAAGACGAGTCGGTTCTTTCTGGGAATCTTCGGTCTCATTTTAGGCATTATCTGGATCTTCCCGTTTTACATGATTTTAACGAACTCCTTCAAGACGCCCAAAGGAATCTTCGCTTCAGTCCTCAGTCTCCCAACTAATGGGACGACTGCGAACTACGGCAATTCCTTTAAAGCGTTGGATTTCATGAATTCACTAGGTCACTCACTCTTAATTACCGTGATTTCCGTATTGATCATCGTGTTCTTCTCATCGATGGCCGCTTACGCATTGCAACGGAACAAGAGTAAGTTAAGTGGCGCGTTGTTAATGTTATTTGTTTCCGCGATGTTGATTCCTTTCCAAACGGTTATGATTCCGTTAACAGCTAACTTTGGTCACGTCCACATGTTAAACATGTGGGGCTTAATGTTTATGTATTTAGGCTTTGACGCCAGCTTGTCGATCTTCTTATATCAAGGGACGATGGGTAGTATTCCAATCGCGATGGATGAATCCGCTGAATTGGAAGGCGCCAACCGGTTCCAAATCTTCTTTAAGATTATCTTCCCAATGCTGACACCAATTACGGTGACGGTCGGGATCTTAAACATCATTGCGATTTGGAACGACTACCTGTTACCATCACTGGTTTTACCGCAAAATCAATACACGATTCCACTGCAGATGTTCTTCTTCTTCGGTGAATACACGAAGCAATGGCATTTAGCCTTAGCCGGATTGACCTTGTCGATTATTCCAGTTATTCTCTTCTACATCTTTGCCCAACGTTACATTATCAAAGGTGTTACCGATGGTGCGGTTAAGTAATTAAAGTCTTGTAAGCGAAAGGAGGGTCCTAATGTTAAATTTACAATCGAAATTCGGTCAAAAGTTGATGACGATTGGTAATTGGGTCGCCGCACTGGTGACGATTAACTTGGTCTGGTTTGTGATTAACCTGCCCGTGTTGATTATGCTGATCTTGAGTTTCACCTTACCGTTGAACCAGATGTATGCGATGACGATGACGCTCGTGACGATCATGTTAGTGGCCTTCACGATGCCAGCAACCACGGCGGCATACCATGCCGTTCATGAGTGGCAGACAACGGATAGCGGGTCCTTTATTAAAGTGACTTGGCACGCTTACTTGCAAGCTTTAATGCACTGGCAGCCCAATCTGTTAGGCGCGGTCTTTGCTAGCGGCTGGTTGATCCTGTTACGGACCACGACCGGTAATGTCATGTTGCATGTGGCAACGCTAGTCTATGGCTTAGTGCTTTTAACCGTTTGGAACGGATGGAATTACAGTCAGTTTGAAAAGCAGTCCTTATTAGCCTTAATGGTGGCGCATCCCGTGAAGTTAGTGCTATCAGCAGTGGCGACGGTGATCTTATTTGCACTCAACTTTGAGTTGCACTTGATCTTCTTCATCCTGTTGTTCAGCATGTCATTAGCGGCGTTAGCAACTTACCGGTTGTTCAACCCGCGGTCACTCACGAAGGATGCGACCGAACAGCAAAGCTGACGAAATGAATATGGAAATTGAAGGAGCGTTTGCATAATGGCAGAAATAAAACTAGAACACATTTATAAACGTTATCCTGGCAACGATACGGATTCGGTAACTGACTTTAACTTAGATATTAAAGATAATGAATTTATCGTTTTCGTTGGACCGTCTGGTTGTGGGAAGTCCACGACTTTACGGATGATTGCTGGGCTTGAAGATATTACTAAAGGTGATTTGAAGATCGATGGGGAAGTCATGAACAATGTCCACCCTAAAGATCGGAACATCGCGATGGTCTTTCAAAACTATGCTTTGTATCCTCAAATGACCGTTTTCGACAACATGGCCTTCGGGTTAAAGATTCGCAAGATGCCTAAAGATGAAATTCAAAAGCGGGTTAATAATGCCGCTGAAATCTTGGGCTTAACGGAATACTTGAAACGTAAACCAGGGGCTTTATCTGGTGGGCAACGGCAACGGGTCGCTTTAGGCCGTGCGATTGTCCGGGATGCCAAGTTATTCTTACTTGACGAACCCTTATCTAACTTGGATGCCAAGTTGCGGGTGCAAATGCGGACGCAAATCGCCCAATTGCATCAGCGTTTGAAGACGAACATGATCTATGTCACTCATGACCAAGTTGAAGCCATGACGATGGCGGACCGGATCGTCATTATGAATGACGGGAAGGTGCAACAAGTCGGGACACCTGATGACTTATACAATAAGCCAACGAACAAGTTTGTGGCCGGATTTATGGGGTCACCATCGATGAACTTCTTCGACGCTGTCCTCAAAGATGGCCGGGTCTCAAACGGTAAAGGCCTCGATGTTGCCGTACCAGAAGGCCGCTTAAAAGTCCTGCGCGACAAAGGTTATGATGGCAAGAAGGTTACCGTTGGGGTACGTCCCGAAGATATTCACACGGAACAAGTGGCCTTAGAAGCCATGTCCGATGCCGTAGTGAATGCGAAGGTCGAAGTTTCTGAATTCTTAGGAACTGATTCAATGCTCTATTCACGGACTGGCGATACTGAGTTTGTCGCTCAAGTTAATGCTCGTGATTATCATAAACCAGGCGAAGAAGTCAAGATGGCCTTTGAAATGAGTAAGGCTCATTTCTTCGATGACGATACCGAATTGACGATTGAATAATTAATCAAGCGTTAGGCGGTTAAGTTAGTGCTGCTGAAAAGAGTCTGGTGACAGGAATGTCTCAGGCTCTTTTTATCGGGACCAATTAGGAGGACGCAGTAATGAAACGAATTTTTGAAGTTGATCCGTGGCACGTCATCAGTCATGAACTGGTCCCTACGGATAAACGACTACAAGAAAGTATTACAAGTATTGGTAACGGCTATATGGGGATGCGCGGGATGTTTGAGGAGCATTACTCCAACGACACGCTTAAAGGCATTTACCTCGGGGGCGTCTGGTATCCTGATAAGACCCGGGTCGGTTGGTGGAAGAATGGTTATCCGGCTTACTTCGGTAAGGTTATCAATGCGGTCAACTTCATCAAAGTTAACCTGACAATTGATGGTGATCAGGTCGATTTAGCCAAAGATGAGATTAGTGATTTCACCTTGGATTTGGATATGCATACTGGCGTGTTACGGCGCTCATTTATCGTCACTAAAGGCGACAAGCGAGTCCAATTCATGATTGACCGTTTCGTCAGTGTGGCTCAAAAAGAATTATTCGATGTCCATTACAGTGTGCATAACTTGAGTGAATCACCCGTTCAACTGGGCTTTATCTCGCAGATTGACGCGGATGTGTTCAACGAAGATGCGAACTATGATGAACAGTTCTGGCAGGTCTTAGATAAAAGCCATGCAATTACGGGTGGCAGTATGATTGCGGAGACCAAGCCCAATGACTTCGGCACACCGCGCTTTACCTTAGGCATGCAGATGCTGCACCAGACGGACTTTCGGGGCGCCAATGCTCCTGAAACCGAAAAAGCGGTTACCAATATCTTCCGGGGTCACTTAGATCCTGACGAAACGAAGAACTTTGAAAAGCGGGTCGTCGTGGTGACGTCGCGTGATTACGAAGACTTACCAGCATTACGCAATGGGTTAGCTGAAATCAGCGAACGGGTCGCCGTACAATCGTATGAAGCGTTATTAAAAGCGCATACGGATGCCTGGGCAAAACGCTGGGAATTGGCGGATGTCGCCATTAGCGGTGATGATGCAGCGCAACAAGGAATTCGGTTCAACTTATTCCAGTTATTCTCGACTTATTATGGCGAGGATAGTCGTCTGAACCTCGGCCCGAAAGGCTTTACCGGTGAAAAATACGGTGGGGCAACTTATTGGGATACCGAAGCGTTCGGGGTTCCATTCTACTTGTCGTTAGCGAAACCAAAAGTGACCGAAAACTTGCTCACTTATCGTTATAATCAATTGGATGGTGCCTATCACAATGCCCAGATGCAAGGGCTAGATGGGGCACTCTTCCCAATGGTGACGTTTAACGGGATCGAATGTCATAATGAATGGGAAATCACGTTTGAAGAAATTCATCGCAATGGCTCGATTGCTTATGCTATCTTCAACTACACGCGCTATACTGGCGATGAGACTTACTTGAAGACCAAAGGCATCGATGTTTTAACGGCGATTTCACGTTTCTGGGCGGACCGGGTTCATTTCTCAGAACGTAAGCAACAATACATGATTCATGGGGTCACTGGCCCGAATGAATATGAAAACAATGTTAACAACAACTGGTACACTAACTTCATGGCACGCTGGACGTTGCAATATACGTTAGCTAGCTTGGACAAGTTGGATGAAACAAAGCGGGCTTCGTTGAATATCTCCGCGGCTGAATTAGCTAAGTGGCAAGATATCATCGATCGGATGTACTTCCCACATGATGACAAGCTTGGCATCTTCGTCCAAAATGATACGTATTTGGATAAAGACTTGAAACCGGCTTCATCAATTCCAGCTGATCAACGACCAATTAATCAGAACTGGTCATGGGATAAGATCTTGCGGTCACCTTATATCAAGCAAGCGGATGTATTACAAGGCATCTACTACTTTATGGATGACTTCACCCATGCCCAGAAGAAAGCCAACTTTGACTTTTACGAACCATTGACTGTCCATGAATCTAGCTTGTCACCAGCCGTGCATGCGATTCTAGCTGCTGATTTGCACTATGAAGACAAAGCGGTTGAAATGTATGCCCGGACAGCTCGGTTGGACTTGGATAACTACAACAATGATACGGTCGATGGCTTGCACATTACGTCAATGACTGGGTCATGGCTAGCAATTGTGCAAGGTTTCGCTGGGATGCGAGTCCGTGATGATAAGATTTCATTTGCCCCATTCGTCCCTAAAGAATGGCAGCAATATCAATTCCATGTCAACTTCCGTGGACGTTTGTTGAAAGTTGAAGTTGATCAACAAGGGACGACCGTAACCTTGGTTAGTGGGGATCCATTAACTATTGAATTAAACGGTCAAGATGTTGCTTTAAATGATACGGTTAAAGCTTAAGATTGCTAACTTTAAACTTGATTCCGACGTGTCCGAAACTTGTCGGGATCAAGTCCCAAACCCTGGAATGATGTCAAACTCATTCTAACCTACTCCTTTGAGGGCTGCGTGATGTGTTGTCGCGTGGCTCTCTTTTTGTAGAGTGTTCGGGCCGACGGGTTGATGGTGAGCATTGCCTAGCTAAGTCAATTACTCGGTGGTTTTCCGAGTAGTTGACTTAGCGTAGCAAGCGGAACCGTCAGTCGGCCTGAACACGTTTCGGCTCGCAGGCAAGAGTGGCGGTGGGTTTCCGGTATAGTTGACTGGCGTAGCAAGCGGAATCCCCAGTCGGCCCGAACACGTTTCGGCTCGAAAAAAATAACTCAGTTAAGGTGAAGCTTGTCACTCTGGTTGGGCCAGCATCGGCTGGAACGTGGTGGCCGCGTTTTTGAGCCATAGTGCGGTCTCAAAAGCCGGGCTTTATCTAAGTCGGAAAATCACCGACCAAGATAAACGACACCACTGAGCCAATGCTGGCCCGCCCGGCGTTAGGTAGCGGGTATTAAAGAATTAACGATTGATTATTTTTAGTCCAGTCATTTGGCCGAGAGGTTGGTTCCTAAAATACTCAGCCGGGTCGTTGCCATTAGTGCGTTCCAATATTTTAGGAACCAACCTGCAGGCGGCAATTTAACGGATGCCAAGCGTATTATCGTATTCTTATCCAACCCAAAAGCGCGCGACTCACAACAAGCTGTGAGTCGCGCGCTTACTCGTTAGATTGACCTAAACGAGGTGGGTGTGGTAACGCATCACACCGAAAACATTTATAGGGGTTGGCTAACAATGTTTACAAACATAGTGTACCAATCGATTACATAGTTCTGATAAAGGTTGTGTATGGAATGTGTAAAGATTTAGGCTTGGCTTAATGCAAGCTTGGCTAGTAAAAGCCCACCAACGACCCCAGAGTTGTCACCAAGACCAGCGGGGACGATATAGTCGTCCAAAGCCGGCACGTCTTCATAGTGGTTCAAGTAAGCGTCAAACTTTTCACGAATAATTGGGAAGAGTTGCGTTTGCTTCATGACGCCACCGTTTAAAATAATCTTGTCAGGGGCAAAGGAGACGGTTAAGTTCACACAGGCCTGGGCAATGTAGTCAGCGACAATCGTCCAGACGGGATCATCTGCGGCAACATCTTTACCGGCTTTACCGGTGCGCTTGCCAACTGCTGGGCCGGCTGCCATGCCTTCAAGACAAATATCATGATACGGGCAGTTGTTTTCAAAGTCATCACCCGGTAGGCGATTCAAGCGCATATGCCCCAGTTCAGTGTGCGTGCGGCCATTAAAAATCTGGTTGTTGCTAATCACACCAGCGCCAACACCCGTCCCAATCGTCACATAAATACTATTCGGCACGTCTTTAGCAATCCCGAGTTCAGCTTCGCCATACGCCGCTTCGTTAACGTCGGTCGTCCAATAAAGCGGCACATCAACGTGTTGTTTTAAGTGACCGAGAAAGTCGAAGTCACCCCAGCCGGGTTTAGGGGTCGTGGTAATGTAGCCGTACTTAGGGTCAGTTGGGTTCACACCGATGGGGCCAAATGAGCCAATCCCAATCGCATCGACTGGATGTGCTTTAAAATAGTCATCAACGGCGGCCATCGTTTTATCAGGAGTCGTCGTGGGGATCGAAACTCGGTCCAAAACGTCCCCGGTTTCAGTGCCGATCGCGCAGACAAATTTAGTCCCGCCGGCTTCAATTGCGCCTAATGTCATAATTAAGTCCTCCAAAATTTCAGTTATCAATAAATGTATATACTTTTTATTATTAGTATACACTTTTTACAACAACTTGTGAACGGTTACATTAAAATGTTGATTTAGTTATTGAAAATCGCTATACATTGCTTATCAAAATGATTGTGGGGTGATAGTCATTAAAAAAAGGATATACGCTTGATACTAGTTGAAATTGCCGCCAGCCGATTGGTTTCTAAAACGCTGGAACGTCATGGGCTATTTTGAAGCCAAAGCCCGGGCTTTGGCTTCAAAGCTGACCTTGGTCTAAGTCCAACGACACGGCTGGGTATTTTAGAAACCAACCTCTTGGCTAAATTTGTGGTCGATAATAGATCATCATTAATTTCCACTAACTAACGCCGGGCGGGCCAGCATTGGCTCAGTGGTGTCGTTTATCTTTGTCGGTGATTTTCCGACTTAGATAAAGCCCGGCTTGGAAGACCGAACTTTGGCTTCCAAACGCGGCCACCACGTTCCAGCCGATGCTGGCCCAACCAGAGTGGCAATCTAATCCAACTAGCACTAAGTGTAACTAGAACTAAAAACAGACTAATGCGATTTGCACTAGTCTGTTTTTAGCTATTCAGTAAGCTCTTTTTCAATAATGATACGACCATTGTGCGGTTCATCTAACAACGCGTGGCCTTGGATAAAGCCCGCTAAAGTGAACGGCAGATGGTAGCCGATATTGGTCTGTAGCTGGTCGGTACTTAGTAACTTAAATAACATTTGTAAGGCGGCCTGATCTGAAATCGCATTGGTCGGATGAATCGAATGAAACTCAATCGACTTACTTGTTGCCGGCAGGCGTTTTGCCACTGACACAATTGTGGCATCAAACCGGGCCATTGCTAGATCAGTTTTACCATCGGCACCATTCAAGGACACATTGATAATGACATCACCACGGTCAGCGAGCACGTGAGCTGGATCATGGTGATCATAAGCCACGAACTGAGCCACACCCAAGTTTTTAACGGTTTCGGCATGGCGCTGACTAGCGATGGCAATAACTTTTGCCCCTAAACGTTGGGCCAATTGGACTGCCAATGAGCCAACGCCACCCGCAGCGCCTTTAACGATAACGGTTTGTCCGGGATGAATATCGGCAAAGTAACGAACGGCTTTGTAGGCCGTAATCCCGGGTGTGATCAGGCTAACCGCTTGGGCTGGACTGAGATTATCCGGAACAGTGACGACGGTATCAGCGTCTAAGCACACTTGCTCAGCGTAAGTGTGGTCCGTATGTGCCGCCACAATTGTCCCTAGTGGCAAATCGGTGACCGCGGTACCAACTTTGATGACCCGGCCAACGACATCATGACCGGGAATCAGTGGTAATGGCGTCGTCGGCGTGGCCCCTAAACGTTCGATCCGATCAGCGTCATTTAAATTAACGGCGAGTGTTTCAATCACCGCTTCATTTGGTGCAGGTTCTAAGGCCGGTTGCCGAATTGTTTCAAAAACGGCGGGTCCCCCAAATTTTCGATAACCATATGCAAGCATCGTAGAATCCCCCTCCTTGTGGCAAAAAATCCTTTAGCCCAATTGTAGCGGGCACAAGGGCGAAACCACAAGTCAGAACCATTACATTCGAGACTTTGTTTAGTTAGTGACTAAACCGTCGCTTTAGGTTGACGCTTGAGTCCCCAACCGGTGAATCCACTAATAATGGAGAAGACTGGTGAAAGTAAGCTGAAGAAGCAAAATGGTAAGTAAGCTAAGGTTGAGACACCTAACGTGTTAGCGGCAAAAGCCCCGGCCACGCCCCAAGGAATCAAGTAGTTAATGACGGTCCCGCCATCTTCCAGCACACGACTTAAGGCTAGGTTCGCTAGGCCTTGGTCGTTAAACGTCTTTTTGAAAGCTTTCCCTGGCAAAATCACAGATAAGTATTGTTCTCCAACGAAGATATTAACGCCAATTCCGGCTAAAATGGCGGCGGTAACGGTCGAACCGCTGTTGTTTAATCGCTTAGCTAAGGGCACCATTGCGGTTTGAATCAAGTTAAACTGCATTAGCAAGCCACCTAACGACAGGGTCAGTAAGATTAGGGAAACGGTCCCCATCATGGCACTAATCCCACCACGCGAGAGTAATTGGTCAACGCCGACGTTCCCAGTTTTAGCAACGAAGCCAGTTTCAACCATTGTCGCGATTTTACTGATGGCAATGTGTGGGTGTTCAATAAAAATCATCACAATCGCTAAAGTAATATTCATTAATAATGTGGCAATCGCGGGAATTTTCCGTACGGCACAGACTAGCATCAAGATTAACGGTAAGGCGGCCCACCAGCTGATGGTAAAATGCTGATTTAAGACGGCTAACGTGGTGTTGATTTTGCCGAGATGGGTCTCAGTTGCGGCGCCCATCCCGAGAATCGTGTAGCCAATTAAAGAGACAATAAACGCAGGAATTGTCGACCACATCAAGTTACGGATATGACTGAACAGATCACTTTCAGCGATCGCGGCAGCCAAGTTGGTGGAGTCAGATAACGGCGAGGTCTTATCACCAAAGATGGCCCCAGAAATAATGGCTCCGGCGATCAAGGCCGGGTTGATGCCCATGGTTGTCCCAATCCCGAAAAGGGCGATCCCAATTGTTGAGATAATCGTAAAGGCACTCCCAATGGATGTCCCAATAATGGCACAGACCAGAAAGACTGAGGGCACAAACCATTGTGCTGAGATGAGGTGAAAGCCAAATACCATCATTGAGGGGATAATTCCGGCCGCAATCCAGACACTGATTAAGGCCCCAATCAGTAAGAAGATAAAGATGGGAATGATCCCAGTCTTAATCCCTTCAATGATGCCGCCATGAATATCATCCCAAGCGGCACCCCGAATCCGCGCCCATAGGATAACTAGCGCAATCACTAAAATCACCGGTGTTTGTGGTGAAAGGCCAAACTTAATGACGCCTAAGCCCATGATGGCTAACATGATTAATAAAACAATTAAAGCTTCCGGTAAACTCACTGGTCGCCATGGTCGTTGCTTTTTCATTGTACATTCCTCCAAAATTTATAATTGTAGTTGGTGTTAAGTTGCCCGTCTTCGTTGACCAACAGGTTCGCGATGGGGCAGACCTGCTAGTCACTGCGACTATGATTGATGTCATATGACAGATAACATTATTGATTTTGAACTTTCTTGATCAATCCAGCCTAACTGTAGCGGCAATGTAAACCAAACCAACAAAGTTAAAACAAAAAAATCGTCCCTGTTGTCAATAAAGACAACAGGGACGATTGATTGGACCGTGGTACCACCCAGCTTGAAAAATCCGAAGACTTTTCCACTCACTAGCAAGGTAACGGGTCTAGTTATTAACCGCCGGACGTATCCGGACGTGATCCCCCGTATTTCAAAGCAACTAGCCTGATCGGTTCGCAGCAACCACCGACTTCCTGACGCTCAGCTATTGTTTTACTTGGGAGGGGACGTAACGTTCATTAATTAAGTTGTTGTGATGATAGCATGTTGCCCGGGCTACCGTCAAGCGTCTTTGGTCGTTGGCTCTGCCGGTTCAGGGTCTGGGGCAGGGTGTAACACTTGTTGCATCAGGTCTTCGACTAGTTCTGGTCGGTCATTCAAATATTTAATGGCATTAATGCGGCCTTGGCCAATATGTTCATCATGGTATGAGTACCAAGCGCCAGATTTTTGGACAATATCCGCCTTGGTCGCTTGGTCTAAGATATCCGCCGTTCGGGAAATGCCATAGCCGTAATCCATTTGGACTTCGGCGACTTTAAATGGTGGAAAAACTTTATTCTTAGTTACTTTTAAGCGCACGGTATTCCCAACGACTTGAACTTCACCGTCCACCTTATCTTTGATTTGGCCGGTTCGTCGAATATCGAGTCGGATTGAGGCGTAAAATTTCAAAGCGCGGCCCCCAGGAGTCACTTCTGGGCTCCCAAACATCACACCGACCTTTTCACGGAGTTGGTTGATGAAAATAACGACGGTTTGCGTCGAATGGACAGCACTGGAAATCTTACGTAACGCTTGAGACATCAAGCGGGCTTGAATCCCCACGTGAGCGTCCCCAATCTCACCATCAATTTCAGCTTTCGGCACTAAGGCGGCGACAGAATCGACGACGACTAACGCGATGGCCCCGGATTCGATTAAAGTGTTGGCAATTTCCAAACCTTCTTCACCGGTATTCGGTTGTGACAAGAGCAGGTCGTCTAGATCAACGCCGAGGTTTTTCATGTAGGCAGGATCTAACGCATTTTCGGCATCGATATAAGCCACTTTACCGCCAGCTTTTTGGACGGCCGCAGCCGCTTGCAGGGCCACGGTCGTTTTACCGGAGCTTTCGGGACCGTACATTTCGATGATACGACCGCGTGGTAAGCCGCCACCGGTAATTTGATCCAGTGAGAGAATTCCGGTACTGAGTCGTTCAACGTTTGCTAAACGATTGTCGCCCATTTTCATGACGGCACCATCACCGAATTCTTTTTTGATCTTACCCAAAGCCTTATCTAAAGCCGTTTTACGGGCGGATGTTTCTGTCTGATCAATCGCACTGGGAGTCGCGGTTGCTAGTGATTTCTTACCCATGGTCAAATCCTCCTTTTAACTCGTTTGTTAATGTTCTAAGTATACCATTAAATCCAAACGTATGTTCGATTGATGCTCAACTATTTTAAATAAGAGCTAAAATCGATGGCTACTAACGCTTGGTGCTAGTTGAACTTGCCACCTACCGGTTGGTTTCTAAAATGTTGGACCAACCAGAGTGGCAATTTAAACCAACTAGTATTTAGTTACCGCTAACATGGCGGTAAGCACTACGAATGGGATGACCAACATGATAGAATGGCTTTAATGTAAGCGTAGACAAAAAGGAGAGCTGACTAATATGGCAACAACGCAATGGTGGCAAAAAGCGGTCGTTTATCAAGTATATCCAAGGTCGTTTCAGGATTCAAATGGTGATGGGATTGGGGACTTACCGGGGATTACAAGTCGATTAGATTACATTAAAAAGTTGGGTGCTGATGTCGTTTGGTTAAATCCAATTTATCAGTCGCCAGGTGTCGATAATGGTTATGATATCAGTGATTATGAGGCGATCAATCCGGAATTTGGGACGATGGCGGATTTTGACCACTTGTTAGCCCAGCTACATCAACGCGGTTTAAAACTAATGATGGATATTGTGGTTAATCACACCTCAAATCAACATCAGTGGTTTATTGAAAGTGCTAAGAGTCAAGATAATCCTTATGCAGATTATTATATTTGGCGTGATCCGGTCGATGGTCATGCGCCGACTAACTGGGGCTCGTTCTTCAGTGGTTCTGCTTGGACGTATGTCCCTGCGCGGCAACAATATTACTTGCATTCTTTTGCGGTTGAACAACCTGATTTGAACTGGGAAAATCCCAAATTGCGGCAGACCATCTATGACATGATGAACTTTTGGGTCAAAAAAGGCGTTGACGGGTTTCGGTTAGATGTCATTAATCTAATCTCGAAACCGATCGACTTTGTCGATGGTCAACCAAATTCTGGCGAACCGTACGCAGATATCGGCCCGATTATCGCTAATGGGCACCGGTTAAGTGCCTTCTTACAAGAAATGCATACCCAAGTCTTAGCTGGCGCAGATTTGATTACGGTCGGTGAAACGCCGAATGCAACAATCAAAGATGCGCAACAATCAGCCGGATTGACGACCAACGAATTGAATATGGTTTTTGAATTTGAACATATGAACCTGGATGGCAATTCGAATCCGGTTTTAGGGAAGTGGAACGATCAGCCGGTTAATTTGATTGACCTGAAGCAGAGTTTAAGTAAGTGGCAAACGGGGCTGCACGGTAAAGCTTGGAATAGTTTGTATTGGAATAATCATGACCAACCGCGGATTGTTTCCCGGTTTGGCAATGATGATCCAAAATATCGGGTGGTTTCGGCTGAGATGTTAGCCACAATGTTGCATGGCCTGCAAGGCACACCATACATTTACGAGGGCGAAGAAATCGGCATGACGAATGCGCACTTTACGGAATTGAGTAATTATAAAGATCTAGAAAGCCTGAATGCGTATCACCATTTAGTTGATGAAGAACACCGGCTCAGCAGTACACAGATGTTGGCCGACCTTGCGCATATGTCACGTGATAACGCCCGGACACCGATGCAATGGGATAATAGCTTAAATGCCGGTTTTTCAACGGGGACGCCATGGTTACAAGTTAATCCGAACTATCCGCAATTGAATGTCCAGCAAACCTTGGCTGCGTCCAACTCAATCTTTACTTATTATCAACAGTTGATTCAGTTACGGCATACGAACGCTATTTTGACGACAGGCGATTATCAACTATTGGACGCTGACGATGGGGCTGTGTATGCCTATTTGCGGACGACCGGTGAGCAGCAGTTACTGGTAATTTGTAACTTTACGGCGCATGATCAAGTGCGCGATTACGACCAGTTGCCTAGTGATGCGCAACGATTGATTGGTAATTATACCGACGACCAAGGTGCGACATTGCGGCCGTATGAAGCGAAGATTTATCAGTTTTAACGCAGACTTGTTCAATAGAAATACACTTGGCGCTAGTTACAATGGCCGCCTGCCGGTTGGTTTCTAAAACGCTGGAACGCCATGGCTGAGCATTTTAGGAAATAACCTCTTGGCTAAGTGACCAGACTGAAAATAATCAATCGTTACTTTTTTAAGACCCGTTACTTAACGCCGGGCGGACTAGAATTGGCTCAGTGGTGTCGTTTATCTTAGTCGGTGATTTTCCGACTTAGATAAAGCCCGGCTTGCGAGACTGTACTTTGGCTCGCAAACGCGGCCACCACGTTCCAGCCAATTCTGGGCCAACCAGAGTGGCAACTTAATCTAACTAGCATAGTGATTAACTTCTAAGACAAAAAGACATCCTGAGAAAATTTCTCAAGATGTCTTTTTAGCAGCACTAATACCTGAATCTCAGTCTCAGACTAGTTTGATTAATCGACTGGATACGGATTTATTTAGCAGCATGTTTTTGTAGATAATCAATTTTTAACTCGTAATCATTCACCAATGCTTTAATATTCTGTTGGCCTTTCCAACCGGAATAGCCAAACATTAGCATGCCTAATGCCCCAATGACGAGTAGGGTGATACCAAAGATCGTCAGCCCCAAGCTTTTGGCATGGAAAAAGTAAGTGAGGACGATGCCAATACCGCCAGTAATGGTCCAAAGTTGAAACCAATACCCGAGATTTCTGAGCATGTGTTTCTGGTAAGCAACTTCTTGTTCATAACCGGTTCTCATTTCTTTAATTGTCATTTTACTTCATCTCCTCCAGCTTGTTGTCAACTTGAAATTTAGTATGAAAGACCAGGATTGAAGAATCCTAATAAGACCCCGATGAGTGAAATAACTACTAGAATTAACATGGTCCAAATAGCGGATACATGCTTCTTAGTCATTAACCACCAGCAGAAGAATGTTACCGCGACGGTTAAGATACCAGGGTAGATACTGTCTAATTTATCTTGAAGATTTAAGAAGACTTTACCGTTTGACCCATATAGTTTAAGTGACGTTGTAACGTTGACCCATGAAGCCAAGACACCACCAACGACCATACTACCGACAATCCCAATCGCGTGGCGAATAGCAGCGCCTTGCTTCCCAACTAGGAAGCTGACCGCTTGATCACCGAACTTGTAACCACGGAAATAAAGGAAACGTTGACCGAAGTAAGCAATTAAGACCCAAGCGATAATATAGAAGATTGCCCCAACCGGTGAACCGCCGGAAGACATCCCTAGGGAAATCCCTAAGAGAATTGGAATCAAGGTCCCATCAATCAATGAATCACCGATCCCGGCAATCGGGCCCATTAAGCCGGCCCGCATATCGTTGATCGTTTCGCCGTCAATATCTTGACCATTTGCTCGGGCTTGTTCCATACTAGCGGTGATCCCAACAATCACTGTCCCAAGCATTGGGTTAGTGTTGAAGAAGGCAGTATAGGCTTGAATCGCTTTAACTTGGTCATCATGTTTAGGATATAACTTTTTAAGGATTGGTAACATGGAAGCCATGTAGCCAAAAGTCTGCATATGTTCTTGAGAGAAGCAGGTCAACGCACCCCAGAACCAACGATGAAATGATTTGGTAAGGGTCTTTTTATCAAGCTGATTCGAATTACTAGTGTTTTGCATCATCAAATATCCTCCTCATCATCGTTATCGGCAGGACCTTCAGCAACTGGGCCTTTGCCAGAACCATTACCAGCATCTCTAGCCATTTCAACTTCATAGAAGATGACGGCGAACAATAAGGAAATAACCGTAACGGAAACTAAGTTCAGATGTAATGAAGCCGCTAAGGTAAAGCCGACTAGGAATGGCACGAAATCAATTGGATGGCCGATAATTTGACGAAGTAAAATTGCAATCCCAACACATGGCAACATGCCACCAACTGTAAATAAAGTCTTCATTGCGATACCATCCATTGGTAACGCATTCCGTAAAGCTGTAACCGCGGTTGCACCGTAGTAAGTTAAAAACATGGTCGGTAAGAATGAGAATAAAGCATGTGAAATCCAAGGCCAGCCAAAGTTAACAGCGGTTAATTTATCTAACTTACCTTTATGAACATCTTTCCAACCGAATGATTGCCAAACCAAGTTCATGGTTGCAACGGCGTAATAGAGCACCGTCCCAACAGTCCCGACTAAAGTCCCAACTGACTTAGCTAAGTCAGCAGCACTACCGCCTAATGGATTTAAACCTTGAGCGGAGATAGCGACCATGGCCAAAGGAATCCCAATGTAAGAAATAGCCCGGACATCAGCTGAAACCGTCCCACCTGGTGTTACTAAAGCGATGTAAACTAATTGCATCGCAACCCCACAGGCAATCCCTAATGGCATATTGCCAAGGACAATCCCACAAACAAGTCCACCAACTAATGGACGACCAATCGTATAATTACCAACTGCTTGACCGGCCATACATGAGTTGGAACATAAACAAGCGAATATTCCTAAAATAGCTGCTTGAAACCAACTAATTGTCATTTTAATACCCCTTCTTTTGAAAGCTTAGCTGTTAATAACCAAATCTTGACTTGAACTTGTCCCAGCTACCGATGTGTTGATCTGGTAACAAAGCAAATTCAACTTTGTAGCCGGCTTTTTCGATGGCTTCAAAGGCATCACCTTCAGCTTGAGTAAAGGACTGGTTGTCGCCAAGTTTGATCGCATTTTCGCGATCGTTACCAGGACCAACGATGATCGTCTTAATGTCGCCAGGTTTGAAGGCCATATCAACTAAGATTTGTTTCATGTCTTGTGGATTCTTGGTAATCACGAAGTACTTAGTTGCTGAATTTAAGACTTTATCTTTTACTTGTTCAAAGTGAGCCAAGGTCCAAACAAAGGTCTTCTTATCAGATGCGGCTTTGTAAGCCTCTGATAAAATCGGGTTGTTAGCGGCCTTATCATTAATGGCAATAATGCCATCGCAAGGATATTCTTTACCCCAACGTACCGTAATTAAACCGTGAATCATTCGATCGTCAATTCGTACAAAAGAAACTGCCATGATGCATCCTCCTAAATATCATCATCTGAAAAATCTGATGATGTGTTTGTATTAAATACTTTGATTGCACTAGTTGCTTCAGCGAAAATCTTTTCTTTTAAGGCCGCGTTATCTAAAGTATCTTTAGACATTGTGGCGGTGATGGCCATTGGAAAGTTCATGCCACCGATGATTAGGCTGTCTTGTAACTTACCGTGATTACTTAAAACGTTGCAGACTGTGGTGAGCGGACTACCACCAATAACATCAGCCAAAACGATGAACTGAGCGTCAGCGGGAAGCTCTGCTAAAGTGGCTTCAAACCGTGTACCTAATGTTGAAGCGGCTTCATCAGGTTTCAGCCCGACTGCAATCACCGAGTTAATCGGATCCCCTCCGGCAAACATGCTTAAGGTTTGTTTTAGCCCACTTGAAAAATCACCGTGGCTAACGAGTAACAAATATTTCATTTAATTTCTTCCTAATCTGTAGTGTCGTTAAACGAGCTTGCAGAAAACGGTAATTGCCAATCATGGTGACGGGATGTCACGATGATTGTTACCGTCAAGGAAGCACCTCCTTTCAATTTGAAATGTGTAGGTCGTTTGCCATACTCATCTGGACTTAAATAAAGTTAACGCTTACAATGACTATGTTAATCACATACAAGTCAAATGTCACCTGTATGTTGTGCTTAATTATCAAAAATAGTGCTTAAGGAGGAACCGTATTGGATGCAATCGATAAGCTTTATACGACAATTTCGCAGCAATTTCCCAATGAACGGATCACAACTAAACAAGCCGCAACGGCAGTCGGACTAACTCGTGGCGTCACCAGTAGTTATTTATCACAACTGCATAAACGCGGAAAATTAATCAAAACTGGAACGCGGCCAGTTTATTGGCAGGTTAAACGTGCACACTCAGCTTTTGACGGATTAATCGGTTATCGGGGCAGTTTAAGCACTGATATTCAGCATGCGCTAGAAGCCATTGTTTATCCGGTCAACGGCTTACCCATTTTTATGACTGGAATTGCTGGTAGTGGTAAGTTAGCGATGGCCCGGGCAATCTATCGCGAAGCGGTGCGTCGGCAGATTTTGCCGGCAACGGCCATTTTTAAAACCGTTGATTGTGCGAGCTATAAAGGTCAGCCGGAAGCGTTTAAGCAGGCATTAAACACAACTATTCAAGACTTTACTGCGGAAAAGACCGGTTATCTGTATATTGAAAATCTGCAAGCGCTGAATTCGTCAGCTCAGCATTACTTGTTCAATGAGGCGAATCAGCAAGAGACAACTGGTATTCGGTATATTTTTTCAGCAACTCAATCGGATTCGAAAGCTAATGGTCTCTTTTTTAAGGCGGCCGCAGTGCAACTTAACTTAAAACCGTTAAATGAACGGCCATTTGATGAACGGATGACCTTTGTTGCGATGTTTTTACAGCAACAGGCGAACCAAATTGGTCGAAGAATCATGATTATGCCTAATAAACTGATTGAACTGGCGGCCTCGGAACATACGACTAACATTCGGGAACTCAGCAATCGGATTCAACTACTTTGTGCGGCGACGTATGCTCAGACGCCGGATGCCGAGCAATTAATCATTGCTGGCGCCACTGCCGATGCGATTTGTATCACGCCTAATCAGTCCATGTTGACGGATCGAATTCGGTCACTGATTATTAATGTGTTGCAATTAGGCCCCACGGCAGAACTGTTATTTAAGTCATTATCAGAGTCGTTAGTTAATGGTGAGACCTTGACTGAGCAGAACTTTGCCGTGCTGAAAGTGCTTAATCAGATTGATACAACCATCAGTGAAACTTTGCTAACAGCCTTTGCGAAGCGGCTTCAAACGGTCACACGAACGACAATTACCCACCGATACGGTATTGGATTTCCGCCGGATGCCGTATTTTGGCGTAATGTAGCCTTAGCCTTTATATTTGCAAGTCTATGCAATGATAATCTGCCAACTAATCAGGTGCTGGCCAAGGTAGAGATTGCACTCAAGGATCGTTACCCTAGAAGTTACTATTTGTTTAACCAGTTTTTAAAGCAATTAGGGCCGCAGTACACTCAGAGCAATTATTATTGTTTGCCGTTCTTTATCCTGATGGCGCAATGTACGGATAAAGTCGAATCGGTTCACTATAATGCGATTTTGTTGGCACATGGTGAAAAGACAGCCTCAAGTATTCAGCAGGTTGTCAACACGTTATGTGGCAATTACTTTTTTGAAGCGTTTGATATGCCGATTGATGTCTCATTGGAAAAGATCAATGAGTACGTGCGCAGTTATTTAGTCGATCAGGCCCCGGCGACGAAGGGGAATATTGTATTATTTGACATGGGCTCACTGCGCGAGATGTTTAGTGAGATTAAGAAAATATCGAATCAAGAACTTTTGGTTGTGAATAATGTGACAACGGCGATGGCTTTAGATATTGGGTTGCGGGTACAACGTAACGAGACGTTCCAATCAATTGCGGAGGCCAGCAAAAAGTATAGTTCAACGACCGATGCGCAATATTACGAAGGCTTGTCGAATCGAAAGAATATTATTGTTTCGTGTATGTCGGGTGTGGGTCTATCAGAGGAACTTAAGAAATTGATCGAATCTACGTTGTCACCATCACTGGAAGTCATTGCAGTGGACTACAAAAAATTGCATGGCTTACTAAAAAATCATGACCGGCAATTTTTTGCGAATACGCAATTAATCTTGACCACGACAGATGTCAGTGGCGATTATGATTTGAATATTATGAATATCTATAATATTTTTGATAAAGCGACCTCACTGAAATTACAATCAGTCTTACGTCATGCCGGTGAAAATCAGGAATCTAGTGATTTGTTGATTGAACGACTGTTGCGTTTCTTATCGATTGAAGGTATTCGTGGGCGACTACAAATCTTGAATCCCGATATTGTGATTCAGGATAGTCAGGACATCGTGGCGCATTATGAAGATTTCTATAATGTGAAGTTCAGTCCGCGTCTCAAGCTTAATCTCTATATGCACTTGTCATTAATGATTGAGCGGATGATTATGGATACTAAGGGTTCCGAAAATGTCATTAAACAGGACACCCTAACAGCTAAAGAGCAAGAATTCTTCTCACTTTCAAGTGGTATTTTTCAACCAATCGAACAAAAATTTAATATTCGTATTCAAGATTATGAGATTGAACTTTTGTATCAGCTATTGAAAGATTTTATTTTTATCGCAAATTGATGAAGCGTGTCAGTTACGCTTGGGACTAGTTAAAATTGCCGCCTGCCAGTTGGTTCCTAAAATGCTGGAACGCCATGGGTCATTTTGAAGCCAAAAACCGGTCTTCAAAACTGACCTTGGCCTAAGTCCGAGAAAAGCACTCGCACTAAGGTCAACGACACGGCTGAGCATTTTAGAAACCAACCTCTCGGCTAAGTGACTGGACTGAAAATAATCAATCGTTAACTTTTTAAGACCCGTTATTTAACGCCGGGCGGGCCAAAATTGGCTCAGTGGTGTCGTTTATCTTAGTCGTGGGTTGTCGACTTAGATAAAGCCCGGCTTTCGAGCCCGCTCTATGGCTCGAAAACGCGGCCGCCACGTTCCAGCCAATTCTGGACCAACCAGAGTGGCATGTTAATCCAACTAGCACCAAGCGTATTTTATCGCTAAAAAAGGATTTACCTTGATTTCAATCAAAGTAAATCCTTTTTAATTATCTTTAGAAATCATTACTAGTTGCTTTTAAAACTTCTGCGCCCCGATTAACGAGCAGATTTGCTTGACCATTAGTGGTAAAGCTTAACCCTTCAAATTCACGGGTTGTTTGGAACATGGTGGATTCGATATTGCCATGTTTGAGGTGCCCTAAGTGTGCAACCGGTAGTGAGGTAATACTGCCGTTTGAAACTAAGTAAAGTCGGTTACGACGTGGATTATAGCTCATTGCTTGGGTGATTGTACCCGGACTGTAACGGAGACCCTGCATGATTAAGTGGAACCGTACTGTCTTGGCACCAATTTTACCAGCAAAGAGCTTAACCGATCGTTTGGGAGACTTGCCGACAGTGGCCGTTTGACTGTAGAAGTAGGCGGTTCCGTGTTGATCAAACGTTAAAACACTGCCGACTTTAATACGATTGCCCAGATGGAAGTTGATCTTGCGAATCGGCTTGAGTGTCGTCTTCGAAAGCCGCTGAACATTAGCATGCTTACCGCCGTGACCGATGAACCAAAGCTGATGGTTATGTGGATTATAGGCTAATGACTGCCCATGGCCAGTGTTAAACTGCGGCCCAACTTTAACTTGAGTCAGAATCTCGCGGTCGGTCGCCGTTAGTTTGTTAGTTGCGTGATCGTGTGTGGCGCGCCGTAAACGGTCCATATGCGTGCTGGTAATCCCATACTTTTTTAAGCCGGCTAGATTATAGTAAACGACTCGGCCAGTTGTCGAATAACTGTGGGTTGTTTGCATGATGTACATGCCTTGCCCATGTGGGGTCATCACGATACTTTGTGGATTGCTATAGTCACCAGTTGTTTGCATCGTAATCGGCAAGTAGGCCAAGGTCTTGAAGCTAGCCAAATGATTACCGGAGACGGCTTTGATGGTCGATGGTGTCTTTTGGTAAGCCGATTGTTGATAGTCACTGCTGCGTGCGAATGGATAGGTGGTGACATAATAATCCGCGTTGCTGAGTGTCTTGAAATGACTGCCGTTAAACCAGTCTAAAGCATCGCCATGTTGCGTGTAATGTCCTTTAGACGTACGGGTTGACCGGATCCGATTTGGGTTCTTACCGCTGTGTAAATACTGGGTATTGATCCAAACAACGGCCGCATGAGCACTAGGCTTAACTCCCAGCAACTTAAACGTTTTTTTGCCAGTCTTCAACTGAATTTGTTTATCACTGGTATAGGTGTTGCGGGCCGTCTTAGATAATCTATGTGCATGCTTTAAGGTGGCATGTTTGCCGTGCAAACCTAGGTACCAGCTATGCTGACTAAAGTCTTTGGTTGGGACATAGTAGTGGTGGTGTGCTGTTTTGGTTAATTTTTTTACTTGATAGGACTTGGTAGCGGCTTGGCCGGTGATCGCCGGTAAGCTGAGCCCTATAATCAGGGCACTGCCAATTAGTCCCCCGATAAATTTGCTGTTCATAAATAAAACCCCCGCTGATTTTAAAGCTACAATGTCCATTGTAGCTTTTTTTCAGCGCGGGTGGTATTTTTTCTGAAAATTTAGTTAACTTTAACATTAAAGGTATCTTCGACAATATCCATGACTTGCTTGAAAAGCCCGATTGGGAACTGGTGCGCCCGGCGAATCAAGTTAATATGCACACTTGGTGCTTGAACGTCGGTAATCGGAATCTCAACCAGATCATCGGTCGGGGCCATCCCAATATCGGAGATAAAGCCGAGTGCGAGGTTTTCGCGAACTAAACCACTGATTAAGGTACTGTTGTCAGATTCAAACATCACTTGTGGTTCGATCGATAGTTGTTCGGCCAATTGATGGAAGACAAGTTTGTTTAAGTAAGTCGCATTCAAGATGACGAACGGATATTGTAAAGCGTCCTTAAACGTTGGGTTTTCCAACTTTGTTAAGGCATGTTCAGGACTGCAAAGGATCTTGAAATGGAACGGTTTTAATGGGGTTACCGCTAATCGTTCATCTAATGTCTGGTCAAGATTACAACTGATGGCGAGGTCTAATTGACCACCCAAGACTTGTTTGACCAATTGATTGGCGCCCATTTCAACAGTGTGGATACTTTTAAGTAGGTCTTGTTCAACGATGGGTTGGGTTAAGGCTGGTAAGTAACGTTCGCCGACAGAAGGTTCAACACCTAACCGTAACGTATGTTGCCGTAAGTGACCAATCGATTCGTTAACATGTTGCCAATTGGCGATGATATCGTTTGCTGCTAGTAGTAATTGTTGACCGCTAGGGGTTAAGACTAAAGCTTTTGTCTTAGCTTGACGGAAGAATAAGGTTGTTTGAAAATGTCGTTCCAGACGTTTGATGGCTTGAGAAATCGTGGGCTGGCTGACGTGGAAATCGGCGGCCGTTTGCGTATAACTCTGCGTACTAATCAAACGTTGAAAATAGTACAAATCCTTAATATTCATGAAAACGCAGCCTCCATAAAGATTATTAATTAGTAATTAACAATAAGCGCCAGTAACAGTCAAAAATAGGTGACCTGCTGACGACGATGTTATAAATAAAGGTTATCAGTTAAGGTGGTGTTCAATTATGGTCGTTGGTTAGTTTAATTATCAATCGGCCACTCAATCATACCACGATTAATCACGAAAAGGCGCAATTTATAGTTGCAAGGTCGTGTTTAACCGCTAGTTAACTGCCGATAGTTAATGGCTTAAAGCTATAACAGAAATTAATACTCAGAAATAGCAAATTGGTCCACGCTCTATCATAGCGGAGTACTTAGATTTTAGCTATGATTTTGGCTTATTGGTTAAGCGGGGGTGCCAATTAGTTAAGTCAAATTATTAAAGGAGAATAATGATTATTAATTGTTGATGAAAAGACAGTTGCTGACGATGCTGATTTCAAAATAGTTAATGGGTTTAAAGTATAAAAACTTATAATACCTTAGCAGTTAATAAGTCAGTTATCAACTGTTAATTCACTATCACATGATAACTGACTATAATTATTAGTTATCGGTTAAGGGGTTGTTGGATTGCGTTGATTAATCGCGCAAGACTGAACGGCAGACTGGCACAACTAAATTAGTTAACGGGTCAAAGCTATAATCGTCAGTAATACCATTTTTAATGAATAACGTCTAAAGCTTGCTAGATTAGGAAATTGTCCTTAGCTAAATAAATTCGATTTATCACTTAAAGGGGTGTCGTAGTTATCAAATCGCACTGAGTTAAGCGTCCAATGAGTAAAAACGAGCTTAATCCCTTAATAACTATAAGCAATTATAATACTAAAGCCGATTTATAACACGCAAATGCCGTTTTTAAAGGTAGTTCGTAAGTTGAGTATTAATTTTAATTATAACAACTGTTGATTGTGGTTAATTAAAAGCGCCCTGCGAATGCAGGACGTTTACTAGAAAATTAGTCATTAGTTTTGGGGTTGCGCTTGGTGCTAGTTGAAATTGCCGCCTGCCGGTTGGTTCCTAAAATGCTGGAACGACATGGCTGAGCATTTTAGGAACCAACCTCTCGGCTAATGATTGAACTAAGAATAATCAATCGTTAACTTTTCCCGTTAATTAACAGCGGGCGGACCAGAATTGGCTCAGTGGTGTCGTTTATCTTGGTCGGTGATTTTCCGACTTAGATAAAGCCCGGCTCTCGAGACCGCACTATGGCTCGAAAACGTGGCCACCACGTTCCAGCCGATTCTGGGCCAACCAGAGTGGCAATTTAAACCAACTAGCACCAAGCATTTAGGGGTGTGTTAATCAACCAAGCGTACCGGTTAAATATTATTGACCGACAACTGGTCGCTTTGTTCCCGGACAAAGTCAATGAAATGCGTGATGGCCGGTTGTGGTGTCGCATTTTTTAAGGCAGCCATATAGAGAATTCGCTGCCATTTGGGGAATGATAATGGAATGATTTTAACGGGCATAGTTTGTAGCATCGACATGTTTGGCACGACGGCAATTCCGAATCCATTGGCGACTAATCCAGCAATCGCTTGATCTTCTTCGACTGAGTAAGCACTAATCGGTTGACCGCCACAGTCATTGAATAGCTTGGTCATGATGGGATGCAGGCCACTGCGTTCAGAAAACGTAATCTGCGGATAGGCCAAGGTTTCGGTCAGGTTAATGCTCGAACGTGTTGCTAGCGCATGATCTAATGGGGTGATACAAACCATAGTCTGTTCAGCGACTGGAAAAAAGTTGATATCCGGATAGTTGTCCATTTTGGAACAAAAAGCGACGTCGTATTTTTTAGATCGTAATCCATTTAAAATATCCGGGGATAAGCCAGTATCGGTATTGAATTGGAAGCGAATGGCCGGATTGTCGGTCGCATGTAAGAAGCGTTGGGCCATATCCGGTAGCCATTTGATACTTAACGTCCGTAAGGCGGCTACGCGAATGATGGCCTTTTGCAGATTAAAGGTCTTCACATCGGCAATACTCTTATCCAAGGTGATTAAGGAAGATTCCACACCGTTGGCAAATAGCTTGCCAGCGGGGGTTAAAGCGACATTACGGCCGGTCCGTTTGAAGAGGGCGATATTCAGTTCATTCTCTAACGAATGGATGGCTTTAGTTAGACTTGGTTGTGTAATATGTAACAGTTTAGCAGTCTGAGTATAGTTTTCGGTCCGGGATAGGGCCACAAAGTAACGTAAATGATCTAAGTTCATGAGTAACAAAACCTCCCGTGAAATCGCGAGTTATCAGCGACTCGTTAGCGCTTACTATAGCTAATATAACAGAATTGATAACTTTTAGCTATCGTTCACTGCGGATAAAAGCAATTGGACGCTGCTTTGGAAAACGATTACATTAGTCTTGTAAAATAAATTATGTGAATTAAAGAGCATGCATGTTGAAAAATCCACGATTTGGAGGAAGCAATTATGACAAAGACACATCCAATTACAGTTAGTTCATGGACTTTAGGTGACAAATGCAGTTTCGCAGATCGGTGCAAAGCCGCTAGTGAAGCTGGTTATGATGGGATTGGTTTACGGGCTGAAACTTACGTTGATGCTGTAAACGAAGGGTTGAGCGACCAAGATATCTTGGATACCTTAGCTAAATACAACATTCGTTGTACCGAAGTCGAATATATCGTGCAATGGTGTGAACCTGAACGCTCATACGAACAAAAATACAAGGAACAAGCTTGTTTCCATATGTGTGACTTGTTCGGTGTTAAACATATCAACACTGGTTTAATGGAAGATTATTCCATTGACTATACCGCCAAGAAGTTACAAGAATTGGCTGCTCGCGCTGGCAAGCATATTATCGCGTTGGAACCAATGCCATACAGTGGCTTACCAAACTTAGATAAGACTTGGAAGATCATGCAAAAGGCCAACTGCGACAATGTCTACATGTTATTAGATATGTGGCACTGGGTTCGAGCTAACCAACCATACGATCTGTTGACTAAGGAACAAGCTAAGCGGGTTATCTCAATCCAAATTGATGACGCTTACACTCGTCCTTACGCTGAATCCATCTTACGTGACGAATCCATGCACGATCGTTTGGCACCAGGTGCGGGTGACTTGGATACGGCTGGCTTCGTTAAGATGATCAAGGATGCCGGCGTTGATCCCAAGGTGATCGGGGTTGAAGTTATTTCTGATGCTTACATGGCTAAAGGCATTGATTATGTTGCCGATTACACTTACAAGCAAACGGTCGCAACTTTGAAGAAAGCTTGGCCTGAAATTTTACAAGATCCAGTAAATGCATAACATTTAATAACGATTGAAAACTGATTAGGAGGAACTAAATTATGAGTAACAGTTGGTTAGGATTAAACGGTAAAGTTGTTGTCATCACCGGTGCTGTCGGTGGGATGGGTACAAAGTTCTGTGAAGAATTTGCTAAGCAAGGTGCTAACATTGCTTTAGTTGATATGTTAAAAGATAAGACGGAAGCGGCCGCTAAGAAGTTGGCTGACGAATACGGAATCAAAACCGTTGCCGTTGTCTGCAACACGACTAGCGAAGCCGATGTTGATGCAGCCGTTAAGAAAGTCGTTGACACATTCGGTGTTGTCGATGTCTTAGTAAACACCGCTGCCATCTTACGCTTCTCACCATTAGAAGACTTGCGCTTAGATGAATGGCAAGCAGCTTTAAACGTTAACTTGACTGGTTATTTCTTAATGTCACAACGTTTCGGGAAAGTCATGATTCAACAAAAGCACGGCAACATGGTTCATATTTCAACCGTTGCATCGCGTTATCCTGAAACTTACAGTGGCGCTTACAGTACGACTAAAGCCGGCGTCAACATGATGTCGAAGCAAATGGCTGCTGAATGGGGCCAATACGGGGTTCGCAGTAACTGTGTCCTCCCATGCTTAGTTAAGACACCATTATCCGCTAACTTCTACAGTGATCCTAAAGTTGAAGATGGTCGCAAGCGCTTAGTTGCCAGCAAGCGGATTGGTAACTTAGACGATATCGCAAACACGGTGCTTTGGTTAGCTAGTGATCGTTCTGACTACACTAATGGCGGCGAAGTTACCGTTGATGGTGGGTTGAACATGATGATTTCTGACATGATTCCAAAGCCAGGTGGCCGTCGTCAATACGCCATCGATCATCATCAACCAGCCAAGAAATAAGCGCTGAGTTAGTGATTAAGTTGCCGCCTGCCGGGTGAGCGCCAAAACGCTGGAACGCCATGGGTCATTTGGAAGCCAAAAGTCGGTCTTCCAAATTGACCTTGGTCTAAATCCGGGAAATTCACCCAGATTAAGACCAACGACACGGCTGAGCATTTTGGCGCTCACCCTCTCGGCTAACTGAACGCTATTATTAAATCTATTTATATAGTAGAAACTAGCTTAGCCGTGAGGGCGGTCAGGCTGATGCTCAGTGGTGAAATTTAGCTAAGTTACCAGTGATTTGCTGGTGACTTAGCTAAAGGCCGGCTTTCGAGACCGTCCTTTGGCTCGAAAACGTGCCCACCACGTTCCAGCGTCAGCCTGGCCAACCGGTCGGCGACAATGAACGGGACCATTTAAAATTGAACGTTTAAGTCGAAGAGAGACTGGGACAACTGTCTCGGTCTCTTTTGTTCGATAAATTGATCAATCAAATTGAGATAGGAGTGTCTTTGATTATGGAAAAACGCATTTCAGGAACAACCGGTTTATTTACGTTACTAGGTACCCCCGTGGGTCACTCTGGCTCACCAGCCATGTATAACTTTAGCTTCCAAAAGCAAGGGCTAGATTACGCTTATATGGCGTTTGATGTTAAAAAAGAACAAATGCCACAAGCCATCGATGCCTTACGGTTATTTAAAGTTCGGGGCAGCAATGTCACCATGCCTTGCAAGAGTGTCGCAGCGACGTTGGTTGATGAACTTTCACCAGCTGCTAAGATTATCGGCGCAATTAACGTCATCGTTAATGATAACGGCAAATTAACCGGTCATATTACTGATGGGATTGGCTTTGTCCGTAATTTGAAAGAAAACGGCGTCGAGGTTGCTGGCAAAAAGCTAGTGGTCATTGGTGCTGGCGGTGCGGCGACAGCCTTACAAGTCCAAAGTGCGTTGGATGGGGCTAAAGCCATCTCAATCTTTAACCAAGATGATGAATTTTATGCTAATGCTGAAAAGACACAGGCGAAGATTAAGGAAGCTAAGCCTGAAGTTGAGGTTAACGTCTATCCTTTAGCTGACCAAGCAAAGCTAAAGGCCGAAATCGACAGTGCCGACATCTTGGTTAACGCTACGATTGTTGGGATGAAGCCATTAGATGGTCAATCATTGGTTGATCCAGCCTTCTTACGGCAAGATTTAGTCGTTGCAGATACGGTTTATAACCCATTGAAGACGAAGTTGATCGAAGATGCCGAAAGTCTAGGTTGCACGGTGGCACCTGGTAAAGGGATGCTCTTATGGCAAGGTGCGGCAGCTTATACCTTATTTACTGGCAAAGACATGCCAACGGATGAGTATCAAGCTTACGAAGCCAAACAAGCGGCAGCACAACATTAAATTAGACTGAAAGGGGATTAACGCTGATGGAAGCAAGAATTGATGGACATACGACAATGTTAGGATTATTTGGGTCGCCAGTGGGGCATTCCGGGTCACCGGCCATGTATAACTACAGTTTTGAACAAGCGGGGATTAACGATGCGTATTTGGCATTTGATATTCAAGCCGATCAAATGGCTAGTGCTTTAGAAAAGATGCGCATCTTCAATATGCGCGGTGCTAATGTGACGATGCCTTGTAAAAAAGTCGCTGCGGAATTGGTTGATGAACTCTCGCCAGCCGCTGAATTAATTGGTGCGGTCAATACGATCGTCAATAATGATGGCGTTTTAGTGGGTCATAATACTGATGGCGCGGGGTATGTTGAGAATTTACGGCACCATGGCGTTGATCCCAAGGGTAAGAAATTGACGGTCCTTGGTGCTGGTGGCGCTGGGACGGCGATTGCGGTTCAGATGGCCTTAGAAGGCGCTGCTTCGATTCGGATCTTTAACCCGAAAGATGACTTTTATAAGAATGCGGAACTCACCGCACAAAAGATTATGAAAAAGGTCCCAGCTTGCCACGTTGAAGTTGGCGATATTAATGACCAAGCCGCATTAGCTGCGTCCATTAAAGCCAGTGACATTTTAGCGAACGCCACGAAAGTTGGGATGAATCCACATGCTGACCAAAGTAACATTAAAGATTTAAGTGTCTTTCGTGATGATCTGGTTGTCACGGATACGGTCTACAGTCCCGCAACGACGAAGATGTTAGTCGATGCGGCGGCCCATGGTAGTCAAGCTATCGGTGGTAAAGGCATGCTCGTTTGGCAAGGGGCCGCAGCTTTCAAGCTGTACACTGGTCAAGAAATGCCTGTTGATGATGTCAAACGGCTCTTCTTCAGCGATACTGGGGGTCATTAACATGTCAACAACACCGACGAGTTCGAATAAAAAGTTTTACCCGACCGCGCTAGCCTTATACTTTGCCTACTTTATCTTAGGGATTGCGTCTTCCATTATGGGCCAATACAAGACCGAGTTCGCCAAAGCCTGGGGGGCCTCGACCTTACCTAGTGGCGCGATCGATGTTAGTATGGTCGTTTCCGTCATTGCGGCTTATGGGTTAGGCCGCTTGATTGCCTATCCATTTGCGGGTCCCGTTTCCGATAAAGTCGGTCGGCGGGTCAGTGGCTTCATTGGGATGGCGTTATACGCGGCGTTCTTCTTCGGCATGATTAGTGCTCACAGCATGTGGTTCGCTTATGGTGTCGGGATTATGAACGGGGTCGCTAACTCTTTCTTGGATACCTGTGTGTCACCGAGTGTCATGGAAATCTTTCCAAATTCGGCGTCAATTGCCAATTTGTTTACGAAGTTTGCCATTACGGTCGCCCAATTCGTGTTACCATTCGTGATTGGGTTAGTGGCAACGGCCAATATGTCGTACAAAGCAATCTTCATTGGCTGTGGGATCTTGATGATTATCGATGCCATCTTAGTTTTGATTCTGCCATTTCCTAAGCAAGCTGGTAAAACGCCAGCCAACGGCGATGGGACGACTGCTAAGCCGAAAACTCATTTTTCAGCGGCATCAATTGCGTCAATCTTAATCGGATTTACGAGTTCTGCAACCTTTATGATTTGGTTGAACTGTAATCAAGAATTAGGGATTAGTTATGGGATTAAAGATCCAAGTGTGTTGCAATCATTTTATGCGGTTGGGGCGACGATTGCGGTCTTGTTAACCGCTCAGTTCATTCACATGGGCTTAAAAGAAACCACTGTTTTGATTTTATATCCAAGTATTTCAATAGTGATGTTGTTACTCTGCTACTTCATTCAAACACCGGTTATCTTGTATATCGGTAGTTTCGTGATTGGTTATGCCGCGGCTGGCGGGGTTCTACAACTCGCGACCTCAACGACAGTTGGTTTCTTCCCAGACAGTAAGGGACTGGCCACGTCGTTAGTCATGATTGCCTCAAGTGTAGCCAACTATGCCGTCTTATCCTTAGCGGCTTACTTGACTAAGGCCACTGGTGCCAGCGCACCGCGGATGATTATCTTGCTGAACGTTGTGATTACGTTGATTGGGGTCGCTTTAGCGGTTATCGTGAAGCGCCGTAGTCAAGGTAAAGGGAACGCTGAAGCGGCGAAAGCTTAATACTGAATTTAAAAGCACTCGACTTGTTCGGGTGCTTTTTGTGGTTTCAGGCTGCAGCTAATACGTGGACGCTGAATGTGTTTTTTCGGATAATTAAGCTTGAAAGCCAGGTGGTTACGATGACTGATGAGCAACAACTAAATGAGATCCTAAACCAAACTAAAACGATGAATTTGGATGTTTTACTACAGGTAGTGTTACATGAACAGGATCCAGCAAAGCAGGCAGTTCTTAAGGCACTCTATGATTATGCATTGGATACTCGTCAGATTCAAGTTATTAAACGACGAGCGTTTACGATTTGATGTCGGACTACATCATTGTGGCTGGGGTTAATGGTGCTGGAAAAAGCACATTGTTTGAGACGCAACCCGGTCTATTCAAAGCGTCTAAACGGTTTAATGCTGATGAAATTTTAAGACAACAGCAAGGTGATCGGCGTAAACGGGCGGATAATTTTCGTGCGATGCGGCAAGAGCTAATCTTATTGAAACAGACGATAATGAGTGGAAAGTCATTACATGTTGAAACGGCTTTAGCTGGAAATGATAGAACTCAGCTGGACCTAATTGAACTAGCACATCAACAAGGCTATTCAATCACGTTACTATATGTTGTTGTCGCAAATGTACAATTAGCCGTGAAACGTGTGCAACAGCGGGTGCTTCTTGGTGGTCATGGTGTACCGACAGAGTTGGTCTATAAATGTTATCAACAATCGCTAAGTAATCTTGGCAAATTGGCTCAATATTGCGATAATATTCAGATATTTGACAATAGTCAGCTGTTGACGTTGATGTATGCACGGCAACAGCAACGTGTTAGCTTAGACTTATTAGTTTCAGTTTCAGGTCTACCACTAGCTAGCACGTTACAATATAAAATGAAAAAATAAACTAATGGTGGCAATTCTTAATTTTTATAAGAATTACCACCATTAGTTTATTAGTCATCATCGTCAGTATCAAACTTAGCCAATTCAATCCGGCCGAAGATATCTAAACCAATACCCAGAATAACCATACCGGTTAAATATAATCGTAGTGTCGGATATAAAGTTGCAGGGCTAACTCGCAATGTAATCAAAGCGGCGCCAATGACGCTAATTAAGGCGAAAATCAAGCGGCCATTGGTCATAATAAATTTCTGATCCAAGGTAATTTTCCTCTCAAGTAATGCTAGCAAACTTACTTATAATTTGGAACTAAGTATAATTGCGATAACGTTTACAAGTCAATTCGTTTGACAAGTTTGGACAGTCAACGACTTAATTAGGCGAATTGACTAACGGGTTTAATAATATTTAATAATAATCATTGTCTGTAATAGATAAAGTGATTTATAATTAAATCGTGGTGTTAGTTTATTTAGATTGAACTAATACTACCAATCCTTGAAGAAAGGAGGAAAATACATGCGATTAAAAACAATTTTAGCCGGTACCGCAACGTTGTTAACCTTAATGGCAGCCAATACAGTGAAAGCTCAGGCTGCTAGTCAAAGTACAACAGCAACTAGTGATGCGGATACGACTGCGACTAGTTCAGCTACGACAACGAAACAGGTTGTCACGTTACATAATAGTAGCGCTGACTCTAGTGGTGGTAGCAACGACACTAGTAACGGTACCGCGACTAATGGTAGTAGTTCTACAAGTTCTAGTTCTGCAAGTTCTAGCTCTGTAAGTTCTAGTTCTACGAGTTCTAGTTCTACGAGTTCTAGTTCTGCGAGTTCTAGCTCTGTAAGCTCTAGCTCTACAAGTTCTAGTTCTGTAAGCTCTAGTGCTTCGAGTTCTAGTAATTCAAGTTCTGATGATTCAAGTTCTAGTACGCCAAGTGCCAGTGCTTCAAGTTCGTCAACACCAGCACCGGTTAGTCCGGTAAAAGCCGATTCAACAGTCAAAGACGCAACGCCCGATACGACGGTCTCCGATGTGTCATCAACCGCGAATCCAGCTGTCAGTGAACTTAATCAACAGCAGTTACTTGTCCAAAGTCAAACCAAATCGACTAGTGCGACGCTTGCTAATTCGCAACTGAACACACAGATGTATAGCGCGGTAACAACGAGTCAGAAAGGATCGTCACTTGCCAATCATTTAGCTACTGGCATATTACCGTTTGCCAGTTTCAAATCTTTATTAGCTAGAGCGACTTTGCCAATAGTTGGGCTGAATCCTGAAAATGCAACTTTTTCTAATCTTGACAATACGACCATTAGTAATGGTATGTTTTCTGGTAATCAGTATAAAGTTATCTATTCTTGGTCGTTACCAGATGGCTTTGTTGTTCATGATGGAGACCAATACACAATAACATTACCAGATAAAGTCGTTTTTACTGCTGCCAATGCAGCTTCTATTGTAGATGATGATAAAAATGTTATTGCAACGTTTTCAGCGGTACAAGGCTCTTCCACAGGAATATTAACTTTTAATGATTTTTATACAACACACCTTACCGGGCGCGATGGAAATACTTTTTGGGCTAGTGTAGAAAGTACTAATACTTCAGCGACAGGCAGTAGCTTTGATATCAACAAAGCGGGCTGGCCTACTAAATGGGATGACGAAAAAAATATTTCAGAAATGACATGGAATATCGTTGCTAATCCTAATAGTTACAGCTGGAATCAAGTTGTGATTACTGATTCACTCGGCAAATATCAGAGCTTTAATCCAGATAATTTAACTGTCCAAGTTGGCTCATATGACTTGAAGGCTGATAAGTTTACGATGAGCCAAGATATTTCGAAAAGTGTGCAAGCTAAGTATGATGGTAATGTTTTGACGTTGAATATCGGTAATATTACGCAGGCACTATATATCTTTTATACAGTTTCGGTTAATGAAGTTGCACAAGGTTATTCAAATAGTGCTAAATTATCCTACATTCCTGATGCTGGTAATAATCCAGGTGATGGTGGGTCATCGTCTGGATCAGGCAGTGGAGATGCTGGTAATAGTAACAATACTGAGCCGACTGTGGTTCAAGCTCGACACGATTATTCTCAGGGTGCTGGTGGTACTGCTAATTGGCAAGACTATAATATTGTCATTAAGAAAGTTGGTTCGGAAGAAAAGCCACTTTCACATGCGTTATTTAGCTTATATGATTCTGATGGCAAAACACTTTTACAATCAGGGTTAGAAACCAATTATTTGGGACAGGTAACAGTGACTAATGTTATACCAGGTGATTATTATATCCAAGAAACAATGGCACCTACTGGCTACCTATTAGATGAAACCTTGCATAAAGTTACAGTAGTTAATGCTGATATTAATCTAGTAGTTCAGGATCTACCCATTGCCAAAACGGCGCTTAATGTGAAAAAAATCTGGTCGCAAGTACCAACAAACGTGGTGACACCAGCTGTGACGGTGACGTTATATATTAAAAATGCTGATGACACACTCACAAGTACAGGTCAGACTTTAACGTTGTCCAGTGCTAATAATTATCAAGGGACATTTAGTAACTTGGATGCCACCGATGCGTATGGAAAGACCATTATTTATACGGTTGTTGAAACTGTACCAACTGGTTATACGAGTGCACAAACAACTGATGGTCATCAAGTGACTATCACCAATACCTATCAAACTGGGACAATCAACATCGTCAAAACTGGTAGTGATACCAAGACTGCTTTGGCTGGTGCAACCTTTGCTTTAGTTGATGGAAATGGTCAGATTGTTAAGACTGGGACGACTGATAATCAAGGCCAATTAGTGTTCACTGATTTGAATCAAGGTAGTTATACCTTGAAAGAAACCAATGCACCAGCTGGCTACCAGCTAGTTGCTGATCAAACAATTACAGTTGACTATACTAATGGTTATACCGCTAATTTAGCTATCACTGATCCAGTTATCCCAATGACGACCATTACGGTTAACAAGCATTGGGCCAATACCCAAGGCAAGGCGGTAACATCGCCGGTGACGATGACCTTATCAGCGAATGGCAAGGCGGTACAAACGTTAATCCTAACAGCCGAAACTGGCTATACGGGTCAGTTTACGAACTTAGCCATGACCACTGCTGATGGGACACCGATTGTGTATACCGTTAGTGAAACACCAGTTGCAGGTTATACGATGAGTGGTGGTCAGCTAGTTGACGGTGTGGTTGACTTTACGAATACGCTACAAACGGGTTCGTTAACCATTACAAAAGTTGACAGTCAGACGCAAGCAGCTTTAGCCGGTGCGACCTTTGACTTGCGTGATGCTAATGGACAGCTTGTTCAGACTGGCACTACGGATGCGCAAGGCCGATTAACCTTTACTGGTCTAGTTAGTGGCACCTATACGTCACATGAAGCGACTGCGCCAACTGGCTATCAGTTAGCCGCTGATCAAATGGTAACGGTCGATGCGACTAGTGCTAAAGCGGCTGGTATTACGGTGGCGGATGTCGCAGTACCCGTAATTGTTGTGCCACCAACGACCACAATTACCGTTAACAAACACTGGGTACAAGTGCCAGCGTCAACGACGACGCCAAGTGTCACGGTAACCTTAGTGGCTAATGGGACGTTAACTGATCAAACCTTAACGTTGACGGCAGCTAATGGGTACACGGGCCAGTTCACGAACTTAGCAGTGAACGATGCCAATGACCAAGCGATGACTTATACGGTTGTTGAAACTCCAATTGCGGGTTATACCACAACTGGTGGCAACGTCGTTAACGGGGTCGCTGATATTACCAACACTTGGGTCAAGGTACCAGTTATTCCAACTCCAACTGGGTCGTTGCAAGTGATTAAAGTTGATGCCACAACTAAACATTGTTTAGCCGGTGCCGCTTTTGACTTGCGCGATGTCAGTGGAAACTTGGTTGCGAGTGGTATGACTGCTGAAAATGGTCAAGTCATGTTTAACAACTTAACTTATGGGACGTATCAAGTCGTTGAAACGACTGCGCCAGCTGGTTATGATTTAAATACTAAGCCACAACTGGTGACAATCGGGGAGACGACCATGCAATCGATCACGGTTGCGGATACCGCGACCGTTGTACCACCAGTTAAGCCAGTTGTTCCTGTGACGCCAGTAACACCGACGAAACCAGAACAACCAAGGCAACCGACAATACCAATAATTCCGACTAAACCAGTTGTTCCGGTTAAACCAGAACAACCGGGATACCCTGATGTGGTGACCGTGACGGTAACGCCAGATCAACCAGCGGGGGTCACGTTTGGTGAATACTATGGTGGCATTACGCCAAAACAACCACAGTTAACCACGGTGACAAAGTCTTCAACCGATCGGCCAACAGTAGTAACCACAACGGTGACTGCCAGTGCTGCGACGGTGATGCCAACTAAAACGGCCACGCCGAAAGTTGCCCACCAACAATTGCCACAAACTAATGATGCGACTGCACTTTGGTTAAAGTTATTAGGGCTAATTGGCTTGTTATTAAGCGGCTTAAGTTATGCACGTTTTAAAAGGTTAGACTAAAAAAAGTTCGTTCGACATCTCAAAATTTTGAGGTGCTGAATGAACTTTTTTCTTGTTTAAGTTTAGCGACGATTCTGGCCAGACTCCTCATCATGACGTACTCGCACTGGTTGAGCAGCGGGTGTCCGCCCGCCTGCCAAAACGCCGGCGACGGCAGCCAAACCCGCGGCCGCTAATAAACCTGCTAGTAACATAATCCAGGACCTCCTATCGTCATTTCCGCTTCTTGATACTTGCAGTTTAGGCGACTTGGGCAAGAATTGCAATTAATAAGCTGGTCCTTAAAGCGAATTTGAATAATTTGTAATTTTCTTAAGTAATTGCCGGTTATTGTTGATTCTTGCAAAGGCACAAGCATCGCTTAATAATTCTTGTTGTTCAGGACCACCGGCACTTAATTGTGCTTGTAAGAATTTAATCTTTGCGACGTAGTAAGTCACATGATGTTCTGCGCAAACGGTAATTGCATAGGCGAGCAACGTTCTACTGATAGTTTCTTCGCCAATCTTGGCATAAAAATTACCGGTATAGTAAGCCAAATTGATGACGCGCCAAACACTGGCGGTAGTTTCTAATGAAAGATCGGTTAAAGCTTGACGGACTTTTTCAAAATAATATTCGGCTTTATCCGGTTCGTGATTATTTTGATAGGCGATCCCAGTACCACAATAAGCCAATTGGGTATAGATTGTGGCATGGGGTTCATCTAAATCTGTAATAATTTGATCGAAGTTAAATAACACGTCACTGATTGGGTGCTGATTTAAAGCGGCAACGTAGCCTTTTAGATAACAGTATTGTAGCTTAGTTTCCAAGTCATGACGCGGTTTATCGGTGATTTTACTTAGTCGATTTTCGGCGTCCGTATATTCACTAGTGATGAGGTCGAATTCAATCGTGGCGAGTTCTTTTAAGACCGCCGCATCGGCAACACGCTCAGTTGGAAAGACATCTTCTAATTGTAAATGCAGTCGCTGACAAAGCTGTGCAACGATGCGAATCGCTGGCGCTTTACCATTGTTTTCAAATTTACTTAAAGTTGCTTGTGTACAAATGCCGTCGGATAAGGCTTTCTGGGATAAACCTAGTGCCTTTCGACGGGCAATGAATAATTCGATATTCATTTATATTTTCCTCCCTTGAAAGGCAATTAGATTACCAATAGTATCGGGGCTGAGATGCGCTCTTATCTTTAATTAAACAATGTTTATATAATTTTGTCAATATTTATAAAGCATACTTGATATTCTGAAAATATATTGTTTTTATTGATTGATTTTCATGAAAAATGAATACATATCCCTAAATTGACCGCATCAGGCCGGTATTTGGTCGGGCTGAATGGAAGGTAGCAGTAAACTTTCACCAGAAAAGAAGACTTTAGTCGATTATCTTTGTTAATTAGTTATCTTGGCTGTGAGGTTGATTTCCAAAATACTCGGACTTAGGACAACGACAGTTTTGAAAACTTCAGAATGGTTCATGGTGTTCTAGCGCTTTAAAAAGGACTATTGTCGGGAATTTAATTAATAGGACTAGTTTAAGCGGAGCAGGGCAGGCATGGTATCTCCCGTGTCGATGCAGTTAGCCAGCGGGATAGGCTGGGTCTGCATGGGACACGACCTTAGAGACGTGGGTTCCGGCCTTGAGGCGAGGGCGTAGATGTACTTAAGCTATGACCGGTCCCCACCGGATAGCGTGCTTGCCTGGCGGAACGAGATTTAAGCACCATAACCCAAAACAAGGCCACAAGCTAAATCAAATTAGCTTGTAGCCTTGTTTTAAATGTGAACGCTTAGTCAGTTATTTAGCCATGTAAGCATCCTTGAAGTTGTAGTTGATGCCGGCAGTGTTATAAACCAAGCCCTTCAACTTAGGATTGACCATTTGAGCGACCACGTTTTGTGAAAGTGGTGCGACCCCTTGATCAGTTCCAATTGTCTTTTCGGCTGTTGCCAAAGCTTCCCAACGCTTCTTCGTGCTGGTTGTGCTGTTAGCAGTCTTAACGGCAGCGTCAAATTGCTTGTTTTGCCATTTCCCGAAGTTGTAGTCATTGGTTGAAGTCATGATCCCTAAGTCAGAGATTGGATCGGCAAAGTCGGCTTGCCATGCGGAGATAACCAACTGGAAGTTCCCAGCGACTTCGCGTGAAATCCGGGTCTTATAAGGAACGGTGACACTCTTAACCGTCAAACCAGGTAATTCTTTTTCCAATTGACCTTGGACATATTCAGATAAAGCTTTCATTTGGTCGGTATCGTCATGAGTCAAGGTTAAGGTTAGCTTCTTCTTGCCAAGTTCTTTTAGACCTTGTTTCCAAAGGGCCTTAGCCTTGGCGTTGTTTTGCGTGACCGAAGCTTTGACTTCATTTTCGGTGGCGAAATCTTTCTTAGTAGTTGGGTCCTTAGCTAAACCAGCGGTGACAAAGCCAGTTGGGGTTACGGAACCATCGCCTAAGACATTGTTAACCAATTCTTTACGGTTCAATGTCATGGACATTGCTTGGCGCACCTGCTTGTTAGCGAGTGCTTTAACTTTCTTTTGGTTGTATTCCAAGTAATTCAAACGAGAAGATTTACGAATGGTGAGCTTACTGTTGTTCTTTTCGTTCTTAACTTGTTGACCAGATAAGGTGGCGACGTCTAACTTACCGCTTTGGAATAAGTTAAAGGCGGTCGTGGTCGACTTCACAACTTGATCGTTGATCTTAGTCAAGTGGACGTGCTTCTTATCCCAGTAGCTGTTGTTCTTAACCAAGGTCCAAGTTGAGTTCGTGCCTTGCCAACCGGTCATCTTGAATGGGCCATCGTAGACCATCTTGCTGGAGCTGGTCCCGTAATCCTTACCGTACTTTTCAACGGCGTGTTGGTTTTGTGGGAAGAAGACCACGAAGCCCATCAAGAGTTTAAAGTATTGCATGGGTTTTTCCAATGTGACAGTTAACTTGTAATTGCCATCTGCTTTGATCCCTAATGTTGATGGTTTCGCTTTACCATTCGTGATCTTGTCAGCGTTTTTGATCCCAGAGTAGAGGTAAGCGTATTGTGAGGCCGTCTTTGGATTAACGGTACGACGCCAGCCATAGACGAAATCTTTAGCGGTGACTTTATCGCCGTTGCTCCATTTAGCGTTCTTGCGTAACGTGAAGGTGTAAGTCTTTTTATCTTTAGAGACTTTAGTGGCCGTGGCAATTCCGGGGGTCGCTTTGCTATCTTTACCTAAACGATACAACCCTTCTTGCGAATTGTTAATCATCGTCCCACTGATAACATCAATGGCCAATGATGGGTCCAATGTGGATAAGTCTTGGCCGTTTTCGGACCAATTTAAGACTTGGGACTTGGCCAAATTACCTGAAGTGGCACTGCTGCTAGAACTTGAGCTTTTGCTACCGCAAGCGGTTAATAAGAAACCGGCCGCTGCTGTAACGGCTAAGATGGTTGAAACTTTTTTTAATTGCATATGTATAATATCCCCCTAGTTCTTTTTATGATATGTGTATGAGAATACATTAGAATTGGATTAAAATCAACTGTTATTTTTTAATAATTTAATTTAGGGGGACACAAAAACCCACCCAGCCTTGATTTAAAGGGTGAGTGGGCTTTTGTGAATTAACGGTACCAACGCATCGTGTATTCCGGTTGATGGGTGGCTTTATCAACACCTTGCTTGTGCACGTGAAAGCCGCTGTGATGGTAGAAGGCAACGGCATTACGATTGGCCACATATACCGAAAGCTGCAATTTATGATGCTGGGCTTTAGCAGCATCTAATAATGCGGTCCCAACGCCATGTTGCTGGGCCGTTGGTTGGACGAATAGCCCAGCAATATCGTTACCTTGCAGACCAATAAAGCCAAGGATTTGGTCGGTTTCCAGCGCCGCAATCAAAATTGCTTGCGGTAACGCCTGACGAACCGCGGCGGCTTGTTTACGCCAATAATCAGCACGCACGAAGTCGTGAGCATGCAGGTTGCCGGCTAACCAGAGTGACATCAGCTGATCAAGTTGTTGATCCGTAGGTTGTTTCAAGGTTTGTATCTGCATTTGACCGAATCCTTAGTGATTGATTAACAGTCGGACGCGATTGACTGCCGGAATTTTATTTAGCGCGTCGATAAGTTGTTGACTGCTTTCGTGATCCAAGTCATCAACATCAATAATCGTGTAGGCGGTCTGCTTCTTGGCAGCGTTAGCCATCGTGGCGATGTTTAATCCGGCGGCGGCTAACTTTTGCGTGATTTGGCTGACCATATTAGGCACGTTTTGATGGATGACAGTGAAGCGATAAGCAGCATTGAAGGGCACGTTTAACGTTGGCAGATTAATCGCATATTGAACATTGCCAGTCTCCAAATAGGTCATAATCGTCTGAGCAGCTTGTGTGGCCCCGTTGACCTCGGCTTCAATGGTGGACCCGCCAATATGTGGCGTGACGGTAATATCAGCGTGATTAGCTATTCGTGGCTCACCAAAGTCGGTGTAATAATGTGCGAGTCTGCCGGCTTTTAAGGCATCCAAAACAGCCCCGTTATCGACAATCCCACCCCGCGAGTAATTAAACAGTTGGACTTGTGGCTGCATTGCGGCCAGCTCAGGAGCGCCTAGTAAGTTTAACGTGTCTTCTTCTTTAGGTACGTGAACAGTGACATAATCTGCGTTTTTAACGGCAGTTTCGATGCTATCGGCGCGTTGGACTTGTTTGGCAATGTTCCAAGCAGCGTCGGCTGACAAATATGGGTCGTAACCGATAACGTGCATCCCGAGACCTAGGGCAGCATTAGCGACCAGAGAGCCGACGTGGCCTAAGCCAATGACAGCCAGGGTCTTGCCTAATAATTCAGTGCCGTTAAACTTCGTCTTATCGTGTTCTGTCCGTTGTGAGACATCGGCTTCCGTGTGTTGGGCGGAGTAGTTGGCCGCAGCCATCAAGTTGCGTGACGCGATTATCAGAAGCGCAATAATCAATTCTTTGACCGCGTTGGCGTTGCTACCGGGCGTGTTGAAGACGGCAGTCCCGTTCGCCGTGGCAGCCTCTAAGGGCACATTGTTTACCCCAGCACCGGCCCGGGCGATGACTTTGAGGGATTTTGGTAAAGCTTGGTGGTGCAGATCAACGGAGCGAATCAAATAAGCATCCGGTTCGTCACTTTGATTTAATTGATAATCGGTTGTAAAGGCATCCAGACCAGCTTGCGCAATCGCATTATAAGTTTTAATTTGATACATCGGTCAATTCCTCCTTGGCATGAGTCGCTTCAAAATCAGCTAAATAATCAACTAGTGCTTGGACCCCGGCTTTCGGCATGGCGTTATACAGACTGGCGCGCATACCGCCGACTAACCGGTGGCCCTTTAAGTTTAAGAGCCCACGATCCGTGGCGCCCGCGATGACTTGGGCATCCAATGCCGGTTTACCAGTGACAAATGGCATGTTCATTAACGAGCGGTCAGCGGGTTTGACGTGACTTGTGAAGAGTTTTGATTGGTCTAAGAAGTCATATAACAACGCGGCTTTGTCACGATTGCGCTGTTCCATTGCGGCTAAACCACCTTGGGCTTTTAACCATTTCAAAACTAATCCGGCCGCATAAATAGCAAAGACGGGTGGCGTGTTGAACATTGAACGCTTGTCGGCGAAGAGTTGGTAATCGACCATACTTGGTAAATCTTGTGCCTGGCCAATCAGGTCATCGCGGATAATGACGATCGTTAATCCGGCGGGGCCTAAGTTCTTTTGGGCGCCGGCAAAGATCATGCCAAAGTCGGTCACTTGATACTGTTGGCCTAAAAAGTTTGACGACATATCTGCCACCAACGGAACATTACCTGTTTGTGGGAGCGTCGTGTACGCCGTGCCTTCGATCGTATTGTTAGTCGTGAGATGCACGTAGTCGAGGGCTTGATCAACTGGCTGCTCCAGTGTTGGTAGTGCCGTGAAGTGATTGTCCGCAGCCGTGCCAAGAATATCAACTTTAGTACCAACGCGCCGGGCTTCATCGGCTGCCCGACTCGCCCAATGCCCACTATCTAATAGCCCAATGTGGTGATGCTTCGTGGCTAGATTTAAAGGTGCCGCGGTGAATTGCAAGGTGCCACCACCTTGGAAGAAGAGCACGCGATAATTAGCTGGAATCCCCAGTAACTCACGCAGATCCGCTTCGGCGTCATTGATAACTTGATCGAAGAGGGCGGAGCGATGTGAGATTTCCATAATACTCATGCCAGAACCTTGGAACGACGGTAGTTCAGCTTGAATTTGGTCAATTACGGGTTTCGGCATAACGGCGGGACCCGCTGCAAAGTTATAAGTTGTCATTAAAAGTTCCCACTTTCATTATTAAAATTAGCTATAAAAAAAGTCCCAATGGTCAGATGACCACGAGGACTGTTAACGTCAAATAGAATAACTGCCCTCATCATTGAATGTTGGTTAACATCCATGTTCGGGCTAGTGTTTACACGAAATTAGGCCGACACAGATGATTGTGTTGACCAGGAGGAGACGATTAAATTGGCATTTTGGTTCATAAACATCTTGACCACTCCTTTGATTTCGTATGCCCCCAATTTACCAAGTTTATTGCGGCTTGTCAATATGAAAATTAAATAAAAATGTGAAAATATATAGAGAATTTAACGATAAGCTCATTTTAAGCTACTGTACTAGTGTCCAAGTGTTTGAGCTATTGAATTGGGTTAGTTAGGACTGAAATGACTAGCTAAAGGATTGTGGGTAACTTACAATGGTGATAGTCAATTGCCCCTGAATAAATTCAGAGGCTTGTCGCTCACGTGTCTGACGGCACAGTAGTCCAACATACCCGTTAGGCACTCCTACTCGTAGTGGCAACATCATCGGGTAATTGACAGCTACCCGTTTAACTGCCAGGTTTACCCAGCAGTTGTTAGCTTCTTAATTTTGGGGTGCTTGACACCGTTCAACCAGTCTTGCCCAAGCATTGCAATATTCATGGCTCCTAATCGGTCATCGTTACAACG
>NZ_BJDL01000009.1 GCF_005405125.1 Lactiplantibacillus songbeiensis | reverse complement strand
TTTGAGGATGTGTCCTTTTAGTTTACACAAAAATTGGTGTTGATGGGAAATCCATCAACACCAAATATTGTAGAACCATTAAAAAAAGCGATTCAGCTCTAGATAATCTTGAGCCGAATCGCTTTTTTAGCAGTCTGATAGTCTGCTAAAGCGTCATAAAATGATTGTTTAATAGAATCACGGATGTTTAAGTAAGTGATATAGTCTGACAACTCATGGACATTGCTAGTTAAAGGAAAGTCAAAGTCTGAATGAGCGTAGCAAGCGGCCGGATAATATGGGCCGTGCTGGTTAACGAAGGGCTCCAGCCAGCGATAAAAGTTCATCAAGTCATCCTCTCAAAAGTTATTATCACTAGTTTACCGACGATAAAGCTTGATGTACAGCGATTTGCGTTGATTTAATTAAGCTGCAAATGGTTTGTAATCTAACCGCAACACCCTGTTAATTAATTGCAATGTTCAGCTTATTTTTGCTGTCTTAATGCGCGTAAATCTTGTTGCCGTAATAGATTCTGATAGTACCCCAAACTAGTCAAATCGAAGTGTAACGCTTGCATGATCTCAGTTGGATCAGTTGACCGGTGTTGGCGTAAGTACCATAATACAAAGCTTTGATATAGGCTGGTCGGCTTTAATGGCAAGCCTAAGCGTTGACCATCACCTGTCAAATACTTGTGTAGCGCGGCTAGCGTAAGGTGTGGATCATCACCACGTTGCCGTGTTTTTAAGAATAAGTCTTTTGTTGCAAATTGAGCTTGCAATGGTTGGATAAATTGGTTAAATTTAGATAAGAACGTTTGTTCTTCACTCGAAAAATCAAGCTGAGCCAATTGCTGATAAAAGTTTGGCGCCAACATGGTACTGACCGGATACCCTTTACAAGTTAATAGTAAGAATAATCGAGTATACACGTGCAGATCGTCGTTTGCCAGCAATTCTGGCAGCTGTTCTGGCCAATCGGCGCTAGTTTGGGTCGAGGTTAATGGCTGTCCCTTGATGGCAAACGTTGGTAGTGTTGTAATCACACGATGTTCGAATAAATAGTTAAAGTACACGTTCAAATTCGATAGATTTTTATTTAAAGTTGATTGCTGATACGCTCGTTGTTTTTTCAGCATATCTAAGTAAGTTTGAACATCGTTTTCAGTTAGATCAGCTAGTAAACCGCTAGCAGCAAAGGTTTGATTAAAATGTTGCTCATAATTAAAGAAGTCCGCTAAAGTTAATTGATATTGGGCAATGGTCTTAGGATGCTTGCCATCGGTAGTGAGATGTGTGATGAAGCTTTTTTCATAAGGAAAATGCGTTGACATGGTAGGAATCATCCTTTCTATCTGTATATTGTTACTTTAACTTAAACACAAAAACAACCCAAAAACAAGTCATTAACCCGGGTGCTGAGAGACGCATTCTAAGCACATGTTCATTATTAAAACGTATCCTTGATCATCTAAATGCATGAGAATGGTGATACGGAAAAGTACGATTTTGAGGAGAATTAAACCTAGATCTAATGAGTTGTTGATAATGACAATTGTTAATAATATAACGTAACTGATAACTAACTAGTATCAATATTAATTAGCCAAGCTGTTAGATTTGATTCCTAATGAATTTAATTTAGATCATTACTAATTTGAGTTTTTGTAGTCATCAAAATTAATTGTACTTAAATTAGTGACAAAGAAATCTGACAAGCAAGATAATAACGATTGGTGACGACGTGCTTAAATTAAAATTGACAACTGAGCAGCAATTAAATTGATGTTGAGTACGAGTAAGTCATTAAAGAAGTGGCGAGAGAGGCAAATTAGGTCGTGGGGGAGCTATTTTCTTTTCACTTCTACTTTGTATAATATATATTATGTAAACTAGAATATAATATAAAACGGACTAGGCTTGAATTACGGTATCCCCTGTGTTCATTGACTTAGTCCATTTTATATAACTGCAAAATGCGTAGTTAATGGCTATTTTTGCAAGTTGTACCATTATTTGTCAACTAAACGTAGAAATTTATGCCAGACTGACTAACAAATTTGGATATTTTTACTGCCAGTTTTTCTGAAGTATTCGATGTTTAGATAAGCCTAGATGTTCTAGCGTCTTGTTGCAGATATGGTGCTGCCGACATTTGAGCCGACATTTGAATTGCACTAAATCACTGAGTCCATGTGGCACAATCATTTGCAGTTCATTATCAGCATCTAGGTATGTACCAAACACAAATTGTTTTTTTATAGCCAATTGCGTCAGCAACGTGTTATGTTGAGTTGAAGTGATCGCTGTGGATCAAAATGAAAATGACTGACTAAGTGTTTATGAAACTGTGTTTTGAATACAGCTGCAGTAACTACTATAGTGGCTTGTGGCAGAGTGAATCTGCTTTAAAATATTCGTAAATTCACTTTTTACAAAAAAAGCTCGGCGCCCGTAGGCAAACCGAACCTGATCCTTTATTATTCAATGATAACTAGTTGGTAAGCAATTGCAACTGTTGAATAAAGGATGAATGAATTATAAAAAATTCATTCAATTTTTAACAGCATTAGGCTTATTTAACAGCATTAGGCTTATAATCACTAATGGTTTGAGACTACCCTACCATTAGTGATTAGACAGTTACCCAATCATACCGTTTGAGAAATTTGTCTGATTTATGTTGTGGTACAGATTCCACAGCTGTTTCCTTAGCTAAATGCAATTTGAAATTTGCATCTAAGCTTAATAATAACTGACTGGAAATCCCCATAACGGATTCAATTCTTAAAGCCAGTATCTCGTTGATAAAACGTTTACGTTTAAGAATATCAGATATGTTTTTCTGACTAACACCTAATCGTTCAGCTAAGTCGATTTGAGTAATCTGATAAAATTCCATGGTTTCTTTAATTAAATCAGCTGCTGAACTGGTATGATACTGTCGAATACTATTTTCACGATGTAGCATTGTCTTCAACTCCTTAGTGATAGTCTTCAATCTGTGTGATCTGAACGGTTACGATTTCTGACTTTTCAACGGAAAGCTGGTCATTTTTGTCATAGCCCTCAAAAATGATACGAAAATTTTTGCTGACATCGACTGCAAATTTACCTTCTAAATTATTACGTAGTCGATGACAACGGGGTGGCGGATCAGACGGTATCTGCTGCAAGGTGTTTGCAGCGTCAAACTCATCAAGCCGCATTTGAATCCTCTTAGCCCGATCATGGCCAAAGCTTTTAACTAGTAACCGTGGATCATTCAAAATCTTATCAAGCTTACGACTCTCAGCGACGTATTCCATTTTTTACCTTCACCTCAAAACGCATTATACCATACCGGTATAGCAAAACAAAATCTTAGCTTCAACGGACATTATTAATTTACCCCACTGTCATTTAACACAAAAGCCATGATAAACGACTTACTACGACGTTTATCATGGCTTTTGAAATATGAATTTAGTTATGTTTCCGGTTCAATGTGACAAAGCCCCAGAAACTGCTTAATAATCCTAATAACAAACCTAACAAGCTGAAACTGATCGTCGATTGTTCATCAGTTTGTGGTAAATGCGTGGTTACCGCTGATGCTGTCGACTTCCGACTAGCTTGATGTAAGTCTACTTTAGCAGGAGCAAGCTCGCTATCACTAACGTTTTGACTCCCCTGCCGTTTCAATGTAACTGGTTTTGCAACGGACTGAGTCGCTTTAGCGCCCTGCTTAGCTGGTGCCACGTTAATGACTGGGGTTTTAACCGGTGCAGTCGTTGCTACCACCGGCGTCGCTTTAGTCGGTGTGGTTGGTTGATCAACATTAGTTGGCTGTGGTGCCGGCGTTTCAATCACTGGTTGATCAGGTGTCGTTGGTGTCGTTACATCAACGTGTCCTGGTTGCTGGATTGTTGCGGCTTGCACCGTCAATTCTGATGTTTTAACAATCTGATTGTTGCTAGCATCAGTGTACCGGTAACTTACTTGATAAGTACCTGGTTGTGTTAAGTCTGGTGTTGTAACGGCTTTGCCATCTTTAGTATACGTAATGGTTAAGTCTTCGGCCGTTAATGCTTTACCAGTCGCATTGGTCCCCTTGTCGAAGTTCGTTAAAGGCGACCAATTAGTCCCGGTCGCGATAGTGACATCAGCGGCATTTAGGGCCAAACTAGCTTGTGATGGTAAAACGTCCAATGTGGTTGTCGCCGTTGTTGGATTGCCATCTGGATCAAGATACGTATAGGTAATCGTGTGCTTGCCAACTAATAAAGGCACCTTAGTCGTTGACTGAACTGGTTTTTGATCAAAAGTGATTGATAATGCGCTCACAGTCATTGGCTGCCCATTCGCTAATGTCCCATTACGGAAACTGTCAGTAGCTTGCCATAGTTGGGGCTGACTAGCTAAGGAGTAACTGATACTTGCTGGTTGTACGGTTAACTTAGCTGCGGAAGGTTTCAAGGTTAAGTCGCCGGTAGCACTGGTCGTATTGCCGTCTGCATCGGTGTACGTATACGTCACTAAGTAGTCGCCAGGGACTTGGGTGTTGACCGTCATACCTGATAAAAGCATCCGACTTTGTTGGTTACGTGTAACGGTCGTTGTTAGATTAGGGTTAGTCGCGGTAATCGGTTGACCTAATTCATCAGAACCACTTAAAAAGTTTGTTGCTGAGGTCCAAGCAACATGCGTACCAGCATAAAAACTGGCTGATTTAGCGGCTAATTTAGCTGCGGAGGCTTTAACGACTAATTTGGTCGTTGCCGTAATTGAATTTCCCACAGTGTCGACCAGATGATAAGTGACTAAATAGGTCCCAGGTCGTGTGGTATCCAATTGATCTGTCAACGGTTGGACTGCCCCGCCGTTAAATTGATAATCAACGGTTACGTCTTTGGCAGCGTCAGCAGGATCAAGTACTTGTCCGTCAGCCGTTTTAACCGTTGCTAAGTTAGCTAATGCTGACCAGTTTTGATGTTGGTTACCGGCAAAAAAGCTGGTTTCAGTTTGCTTCGGATCGACACTAGTGGCCGTTGCTTTAACGATAACTGTTGCATCGGCTGAAGTTGGATTACCTAGTTGATCAGTATACGTATAAGTAATCACATAAGTCCCGGCTTGCGTTGTATCTAACTGTTGACTAGCGCCCGTCTGACCGTCTTTGACGACTTGATAAGTCAAGTCCTTCAGGGTTAAGGGATTGCCATTAGCATCGGTGGCACTGGCAAAATTGTCGGCAGCCTGCCAAGTCGTTTGCTTAGGTCCGATGACAATGGTTTGTGGCGTGTTCTTGGCCAAAACGGTTGCTTTAGAAGCGACAACCTCGAGACTACCAGTCGTGTCCATGACGTTACCAAATGAATCGGCAGCACTATAATGGACGGTGTAGTTACCCGGTTTGCTGAGATCAAGTTGTTTATAATCAACCGTTTGTCCAGTCGCATCGGTAATGGTTGGCGTTACGTTAATTGATTGGAGACCAGGTGTTGCGACTTCTCCTTTAGCATTATAGGTATTGCCATCAACAGTATAGAATGATTGCTGAGTCAAATCACTGGAGCCATCAAAATTATCAAGAATCGTAATACTATCAAGTGGAGACCAAGCCGTCTTAGGGCCAGCAATGACAGTATCTTTTTTACCGTTAAAGAAACTAGTATGGGTATAGGTTTCAGTGACAGCAGTTGAACGATCATTACCATATAGATTCAATAAATCATCAGTAGTCGATACTTTACCAGTTGAAGCGGCTGTCCATTGATCAAGGAACTGACCGGTTATACTATTGAGGCCAACGGGATCGCCGGCGGTATTAGTAAGATAAATCTGTGGTCCTAATTTGAGCGTACTTAAAATTGGATCATCAGATAAGGTTTGCCATAGGGTGTCTCCAGCTAACATTTGAAAATCACTTAGATCAAGGCTAGTCAGCCCTTTTAGATCACTAACCGTGCCAACCATATTAATCGCTTGAGTGCCATGATTGACACTAGCCAATTTTAGACTAGTTAACTGATTTTGGTTTTCGAACATGGTTTGCATGCTTGTTACATGTGATAAGTCAAAAACAGGCAACGTTAAACTAGTTAATTTAGAGGTTGCCCCTAACCCGGCCATAAACATCCGATCGAGTGAGCCTGAACCTGAAAGTGATCCTGAATTAGTCGGATCGTAGCCGACACTCCGAGTGTCAAAGTTAGAAACATCTAAGCTGGTTAAGCTATCTAGACCAGCAAACATTTCTGACATATCTTGAACATTTTCGGTCTTAAATCCACTCACATTTAGGCTACTTAACGAACTATCATCGCTGAACATATTCGTCATGCGAATCACTTTATCAGTATCGAATTTAGAGACATCGATGGTGGTTAACGCCGTCATGCCTTGGAATATATCAGACATATCGGTGACTTTACTTGTATCTAAGTCAGTCAAGTTATCGATAGTCGTAACTTGACTCAAGCCATTGAAAAGACCAGCTAAACTGGCATTGTCAACGGTTGTGACTGGGCCATCAAAGCTAACCTTTTTGATTTGGCTTTGATAGGTGGTCCAAGGACTAGTCATTTTAGTCGTCGTATTCAACGTTCCAGCTGCTAAATGTAACGTGCCGGTATTATCAATACGCCAAGCCGTTCCCACAGTATCATCAGGTACGGTGGTACTGTTGGCAATATCAGGCGCTGGCACTGCGGCTCTCAACAGGTTTCCGCGCATGGATGGCACTTTAGCGGTTGTTTTAGGTGCTATTGGGTCTGTATTTTTCCCAGTATTAGCTGGTACAACAGTCGTTGGTTTGGGCTCTTGATTTGGCGTGGTAACGTCCGTTTTTGGAGCAGCTGGTTTGGTTGAATCAGTAACTGGTACAGTTGGTGTCGTGGTTACTGGTTTTGGCTCAGTCTTTGGATCGGTATCTGACTCAGTCTTAGGTGCTGGTGTCGTTGGTTGTTGGTCATCAGTAGCAGGCGCTTTGGTGACTGGTTGCGTTGTTGAAGGTGTTGTGGCCGGCTTTAGGGTCACGGTCGATGATTGGTCGGTCGTCTGCTGACCATTATCAGTAGCAGTTGTCTTAACATCTGGCGTCGTTGTGGTTGCAGCTGAACCGGATAACGGACTAAATTGCCAAGTTGTGATGGCAGCGACTCCTGCGAAAACCCAGTAAATTCCCCGAATTGTATGTTGATGTGACGCATTGAATCTAGTAATGTGTTGCATGATAGTTCCCCCATTGATAACCCCGATATTGGCCTTAAAAGTTACCTTATTTATTAGTTTAATAAAATTAACGTTGTTAATAAATTAACCTTATTAATTTATTAGTGACTTTAGTGTAGGCTTTTATATATTAAAAATCAATTTAATTATTAACGCCCTGTTTGGTATTCCGGGTTAAACATTTAAACATCACATTTATTTTATTCTCGAGGTTCGCTACTGTATATTAAAAAATAAGTTTAAGTCATCCCTATCAGGTCATACTTGACGATCACCTTCGCCTTTCCCATAGTTGACCGATATTAAAATTCTGCTTGACTGTAACGCTACGGTACAGTTTAAAATGAATAAATACTGAATTAAAGCAATTTCAAAATGTGGAAGAAGGAATTTTAAATGTCACATCCTAATAAAAAATTTAATCACGTCCAAGAATGGCTTGGGGTGCCTTATGGTACTGCTAGTCGGTTCCAAAAAGCACAACTAGTCCCGTTTGAGCCTAACGATGACTATCGTCAAAGTGGACCAGCATCTGTTCAATTAACAGATCCAGCTTTTATAAATGCTGACAAAGGCGAAAGTGAAGATTGCTTAAATCTTAATATCTGGGCGCCAGAACAAGTTACAGAAAAACTACCCGTTGTTGTTTACATTCACGGTGGTGGTTGGACTTATGGCGCTAATTCGCAAGATACGTCCGATCTATCCGGCTTAGTTGCTAGTGGCAAAGTGATTGGGGTTTCGCTTAATTACCGCTTAGGACCACTTGGCTGGCTTGAGTTATCTCAATATGGTGGCAAATTTAAGGATGCCAGTAATTTAGGGCTGCAAGATATGGTCCTAGCTTTAAAGTGGATTCACCAATATATTGAGTCATTTGGAGGTGATCCCAACCAAGTGACCCTTACCGGTCATAGTGCGGGCTCATTTTCACTGTTAACGCTGTTGGCTGTCCCCGAAGCTGATGGCTTATACAACCGATTAGCCGCATTTTCTGGCTATGCTGCCCGCTATATCCCAGCTTGGTGGGCTGAAGAGTTAGCAGATCAAGTGTTAAAGACACTGAACTTCACGTCACCGGAACAGTTATTAACGGTTGATACCAAGACACTAATGAATGCCGTTAATCAGGTCTTACCAACTGACGTTTTGAAACGTGGCAATTTAGATACGATTTCAATTGGCATTGTCGACGATGAATTCTTACCTCATGGGGTCTTAAAGGCGCATCCAGCTGATGTCATTAAAAGTGGCAGCCATAAAGATGTTGATTTAATCATCACGTCAACTACAGCTGAAGCGAGCTGGTATGCAGCTAATATTCCAGATAATGTTGATCCCAAGACCATCGAAGCGGTCATTGATGAGATGGTTTACGATTGCCATATTCCACGCAAACAAGCTGAGGCGATTGCCAGACATTGTGGCGCTGGTAAAGAGTCGCCCCTTAATGTCAGAACCCGCTTCTTTACCGACTATAATTTCACCTTACCAGCCATTCGCGAAGCACACGATCACGCGCAAGCTGGTGGCCGGGTCTATCAATTAAGCGTTGGACCCGTTGAAGGCTCACCCGCTTATCATGGGACTGATATGTATGGGATTGTTGGTCAAACTGCGCCTGATGCAAGTCAAGAACAGCTTGATCGTGATAAATTTATTAGTCAAGCGTTACTCAGCTTTGCAACTGATCACCATGAGAAGTTGTGGGAACCAGTTAAGCCAGACCAATTAAACATCAAAGATATTGGTCAGCGACCTTATCAAGGAAATGAACATGCTAAAACGGTGCTACAGCTATTTAAAGGCATCGCTCGGCCATAATAACCAGTAAAAAGGCGGTGATCAACGCCTTTTTATTTAGCTAAAATTACTTTCAAAAGAGAGGCATAAGTTGTGACAAAAAAGTTTTCATTTTTTTCAAAAGACATCGTTTGCGTGATGTTAGCTACCTTTTTTTACCAATTTAGTATTCAGGCAGTTAACCCGCTAATGAATGGCTACGCTCGTCATTTAGGGATAAGTAGCGCTTTTGCGGGCATCATTGTGGGCGTTATGAGTATCACGTCACTATTATTAAGGCCGTTTGCTGGCAATTTAACCGATCGAATCTCTAAATATCATCTAGCATTCATCGGTGGTAGTTTGTGTGCAGTTAGTGATTTAGGCTATCTTGTTGCTTTCAATGCCGCTTGGTTATTCGCTTTTAGAATTATCAACGGCTTAGGCTTCGTCCTATGTACCGTTTGTCTAGCAACTTGGATGGCATTTTTAGTTCCCCGCCAACATCTTGGCGCAGCGATGGGCTATTATGGATTATTAAATGCACTTGCAATGGCGATTGCACCGGCCTTAGCAATCAGCATTTATCAACGGCTAGGCTATAAGTTTGTGATCATATTGGCAGCTTTGAGTGCTGCGGCTATGGTCGTGGTCATTCAATTAATTGATGACCATGCCAAACCTAAAGTTGAGATAAAAGGCCAACACTTTAAGCTGATTCAACGCGATGCTTTGCCAGTGGCCATGATTTTTTCGCTATTATCGATTCCCTACTTTGTAACCCAAGCGGATATAGTCATGTACGTTCAAGAACGGCATTTGACGATTACCGTCAGCCTATTCTTTTTATGTTATTCACTTGTTTTGATTGTGATTCGGATCCTCTTAAAGAACTATTTTGATACAATTTCATTTGGTATTTGGTTTTCCATCTGTATCATTGCCACCGTTGGCTATATTGGCCTATTAACCGTCATGCAAAATAACTTTGAAATGATCTTGGCGGCCGGATTAATGGCGGTTGGCTTTGGGGTGATGGTCTCGGTTTCCCAATCGACGTCCCTTTTGTTAGCACCCATGGAAGAACAGGGACTGGCTAACGCAACTTATTATTTGGGAAGTGATATTGGGATGTCTCTGGGACCAATCATTGGTGGCATTCTACCAACGGTTTTGCCACTTAAATTCTTTTACCCGGTGATGTTACTGATTATTCCCTTAGCAACCATCCTCTATGTCTGTAATCGGCGGAAACTCAATGCCGCAGTACAGTACACTTAAACCGACGTTATCTCAAAATTGATGACCTTGACCGATTAAAAGTCCGTTACTATCTAGATCTTGAATCTAATAGTGGCGGACTTTTTAGTTGGCAAAACAGGATAACGTCTCTGTAATGACGCTGCTTTTAGAATGATCAAAGAAGTTGGTAGTGTTAAACATAAAAAGCTGATTCCAATTCTAAAAAAAGAGGCCGCTGATTATGCGTGTGTTTTAGTTGATAACACGACGACTGGAATCCATCGCGGCTTAACTCAGTTAAAGACGTTCTGCCAGCAACAACACTTAAAAACTGAAGACTATCTGTGGCAAATCAATTCTGGTGATCTTGCGATGGAAGATGGTGTTGCTAAATATATTTGGCTTGATTTTACAATTCTTAGTGCGGTAGATGAAACTTTGATTTCGGCTCAATAGTAAAGAAAAAGAGCTTAGAAAAGGCTCTTTTTTCTTTATCATGAGTTTTCCCCAATATTTTTCAAGCGATACCGTTTAATCGCAGCTCCCCCGCAAATCATTAAAAAGAGTAACGGCAGATACAAGATAATATGGTACCGGCCCTGCACTTCCACTAGCATCGCACTCAAAGTAAAGCCATCCAACAGCAATGCACTAAAGAAGAAGTAGTTATTCAAATAATCGTAGTGACCGGCTAATAAGGCGAGTCCTAGGAGCACACTGACTAAGGCGCCCACCAGCATTAAGTCAAAGTAGCCAAACGACAGTGACACCAGTAATGGTTTGAACCGATACCAAGCATGCCCGAACTTAGTCTGATTCATAGTGTGGCTAAGGTTATACAAGACCCAATTGTAGCCATAATCTTCGGCCATCAGCTTTTGCATCTTTAGATTAATAAAGGCGCTCCACCGCCCTTGCCGATTGAGTTGGTGGATATTATGGTCGGTCACCTTAAACATATTAGCGGCAATCTTGGCATAAGCGCCGTTTGTTGTTGGCATGACTTTTAAATCATGGGTGACTTGTGTCATCAACTGATCGTCATATTGACCGCTAGTCTTTTCATCCGTCCCGGTAGCGAGACTATAGGCCGTACTAACATGGCTAGGTGCTAAGTTAACCCCGTACATCCAGCTATAGATCGTTGACGAGCCGGCGAATAGTAAGACTGAGGCGCCAATAAAGATAAGGAGTTTACGCAGGGTCGGTCGAAAATGACGTAATGGTTGTAGGAGTAACCACAAACTCATTATCAACAGGCCAATCAGCCAAACGGTCATAATTGGCCGCAACATGTTAGCCGCAATTGTAGCGACCCACGCCAGGCCTAGATTTAGCCATTGATCATTATGAGTAGCCGTTTTCATCGGCTTGAGTGCGTTTGTCAGGCCGAGCATACTGAGTAAGAAGCAGGTTAAGAATAGCGGTTCTGCGCCGTTTAATAAGGTGCTATATAACCAATAAGCGGGAATGGCATAGAATGTTAATGCGGCCGCAATGCCTAAACGCCGGGATAACCAACGTGAAATCAGTTGATACAGCAACAACATATCTAACCCCGTACAGCCGATGTTAATCAGCTGACTGACGAGATAGGTTTGGCCGAAAAAGGCGGTGCCGATGCTGAAAAAGTTGGCAATATTCAGAGCGTGCGGAAAAATGACGTAACTACCTAATAAACCATGCTGAAACATCGCCTTCCAGGTCATTCCCTGGGCACTGTAAGCGGCCAGAGCGTGATAGTTCCAAAAGTCTGAAGTTGGTGCAATTTTTAAGCCCCATAATAATGGGAGCTTGATCAGGGTTAAGCCACCAAAGATGAGCATTAACCAGCTGGTCTTTTGATGTGCTAACCAGTGTGTGAGGCCAATAATCCCCAACATTAATGCGATTGCCAGTAGGCTCCCGATGCCTAGGCTAACTGACCAGGGCAGTTTTAAGCTAATTGCCGCTCGATTAGTGGTAATTAGCATCCAAGTGAGTAAGCAGCCAGCAACCAACAAGACTAATGCTTGACCGCTTTTAACTAAGGTTCGTTTAAGCATGACTACGCCCCCTGTCGTTTCAGTCGTGTATAAGCGTGCCCAGTGCCATGCCGGGTCTTCGTCCAGTTGGTCTGGCCACCGAGTTGTCGGATAATTGCGGCATATGGGGTTAAACCAATAATTAAGAGATAGCCTTGAAAGCTAATGCTATCCCATAAGGCGGGCCAGAACTTAGCGGATTGCTTGGCATCAGCGGAATTGCGTTGGAATAGGATAGCTAAGACTAAGCACGCGAATAAGGCGATTAAGATAACGGTCATTAAAGCAACGTGGTGCCAGCCAGTGACCCAATCTTGGAGGCTTCGCATGATGAGAATAACTAGGGTGACAAGACTGGTCACCGGGACGATACAGCCAGTCAGTGGCATTAAAATCCAGAAGGTCGTATCAATTCGCTGAAACCAATTGAGATTTTTGGAACGCCATAAGGCTGGTAAGTAATGCATACACTGCACCGCGCCTTGGCACCAACGAACCCGTTGTTTAAAGAACGGCCGTAATTTTTCAACACCTTCTTGTTGAACCACGATGGTATGTGTAAACCGGACTTGACGTCCGAGTAACCAGGTGCGCAACGTAAATTCTAGATCTTCTAGTAAACGGTCGCCCCACGGATTAACTAATGCTAAAGACAGGCGGACAAATTGACCGTTACCACTGGCGATGCCTTGCCCTAACCGATTACGCAATTGCTGCGTCGCACTATTGACGCACATGAACTCAAAATTTTGCATCCGCGATAACCAGTTGGGTTGATTATAGATACTAACCCCAGTTTGTAGCATCGCCATTTTAGGTTGCTGTTCAAAGTTGGCGACGACAGCCGTTAAGTCCTGACTGGTCATAAAGGCATCGGCGTCCAGTACCCCAACAACCGTTTGTTCTGGGTCAGCATCTTTAGCCAGCGTATGCTGCAAATACTGAATGGCCGTATTTAGAACGGCCCCTTTCCCTTGCTTTTCATTGCCGGCGCGATGTAAGACTTGTAAGTAAGGCGAGTCGGTTTGGGCCAGCTCGCTAAGGCTTCGATCGGCTGAGTTATCATCGACCGCAATAATCTGGGCCTGAATCGTCTTCGGTAACTGATCCAATTGCGCCGACAATTGAGTGATGGTCTTTCGAATAATCGCCGCTTCATTTAAGACGGGGATTATTAAATATAATCGCATCGGTTGCTTGCCCTTTTTAGGTGTCGTGGTCGGTTCTCGATAATGATTGACTAGCATAATATTGAATAAGAAATACAAATAAAAAAGACTCGAAATTGTAATCGCTAAATTTATAATGACGTGCATCAACAATCTCCCCCAAATCCTAGTAAACCTTGGTCTAATCAACTCTCAAATATGATTCATTTAATGAATTGCGCCTATTATACGGATGTTGGGGGCAAAAACACCAGTATTCAACGTCTGAAAACACGTTGAACTAACTGGTAACGAAAAAGGCCCCATCACGTTAATGATGAGACCTTAGAGATTAGTCCGATTCAGTTTGGCGCAGCTGCGCTAATTGTTTGAGTACTTCAGGCAATTGGGCTTCACTGTAAGCTGGGTTGTTAGCGGCAAATGGCAAGCCACCGACCGCAATTGTTTGTTTTAGAAACATGTTAAATGCTGTTGATAAGTTCAATCCGAGCGCATCATAAATTAACGCTGCTTGTTGCTTGTCTTGTTCATTGACGCGAAACGAAACCGCAATGTTTTTAGGATTATCCATGACCGTCACCTCAACCTAATCATACTAAATGTATAGTAATTGTCAATACATTCGTTTGGCTGAGGATTTACAGTTCTTTTACCGAGACTTTACGTGGTGATGGTAGTGCTGCAGTAACTCATCACGGTATGCTCAGTAAAACAAGTAAAGAAGGCCTTTTAATGGATAAACAAACCACGACTTTATTAAGCTTGGCAATTTTGCAACCCATCGGCATCGCCCTAGCCCGAACACATCTGGAAACGCCGATGGTCACCCATTACGGTTTCTGGGGGCAAGCGCTAGCTTGGCAATTACCAGCCAGTTTACCGTTTGGGTTATCAGTCGGAGTGCTCGGACCACTCTTATTATTAGGGTTGCGCGAGTTGCCGCTGAATCAGTGGCTGGATTTATTGGTTTTACCGGGGCTGCCGACTAGTCGCTACTTACTAATGATGCTGGTCACTGGTTTAGACCTTTTCCTAATCAGTGCGCTTTTCTGGCAATTTACTTGGCTTAACACGGCTCGGATGATCTTTATGGTAGCGATTTTGTGCTTGCTCGGACTAAATAGTCTGGTCTTTGTCTGGGCTTGGCTGCATCGTGTCGTCAAATAGACGCTTAATCTAAATGCTTGATCATCAATAAATCAGTCTGCACATCGTCACCCATGACAAAATGATGCGAGCTGAATTGTTTGAAGCCCCAATGCGCCTGATAGAATTGCTTAGCTGGTTCGTTATGTTCCCAAACGCCGAGCCAAACGGTGGTCTTATGGGCAGCTCGGGCTAAGTCAATGGCTTTTTGAATCAACACACTACCGAGGCCTTGATGTTTATAAGCGGGCAAAATATAAATGCGTTCGACTTCTAAGGCATCTGGTCCCATTGCTTCGGTCTGAGCTGTGCCGGTATTGAGCTTTAAGTAACCGACCCGTTGTCCGTCACGGATAATGAAGAAAAATTGGGAGTTAGGATTCTGCAATTCAGCGGTTAATTTGGGAAGATTGTAGGCACTATCTAAGTAAGCTTGCATGTTAGCTTCGGTATTAGCGGCCGCGAACGTCTCACGATAAGTTGTCAGACTCATCGCTTGTAAGGCGTTTACGTCATCAACCGTTAGTGCTTGAAGTTTGGGGGTTGTCATTCAAAAGACCTGCTTTCAATTTTAATATGGGCGGTGGCCGCCTTGCTTAACGGTGGTCCAATCGGCGGTTACGCGATCGCTGACCTTGGCTAATAATTCAGCCAGCTGTTGGGCATCCTGCGCCGATAAGTCGGTCAACGCGACCTGGTTAGAATAAGTGTTTTCCCGCTTGATTTGCGGATAGCGCGCTAATCCAGTCGCGGTAGGAAAAAGCTCTTTATTTTTGCGATTCACCTTGGCGGCTCGTTTTTCAATCAAGCCCTGGGTCACTAATTTTTGGACCGCACGATTGGCCGTTGTCCGATCGACTCGTAATTGTTGGGCTAAGTGTTCCGTAATGATACCCGGTTGTTCGCAGATGCGAACTAAGTAGAGATACTGGCCCTTGGTTAGTGCCAAAGCTTGAAATTCAACGTTGCTGATGGCATCTAAGGCCCGGGCAATCGTCCCAATTTGGCGTAAAACGTCTGGTTGCGTCATTATCGTCACCGCCCTTTGATTAGAATAAAATCCAGTTTATAATTATTTTGCTGTATTTGCAATAAAAATATTGATAAATAATACTGGTTAAGTGTTATTCAGCCACAATGGCACACAAAAAGACCGTCAGTGAATTAAGCATCGGCTTGGCTCACTGACGGTCTTTTTAATTAAGCGCATCATTTTAAATTAGTCATTAATTTATGCACGAGCTTAGTCATCGTTGCCCATTCGTCATCGCTGAGTTGGGCTTTGTCGACTAAGGTCTCTGGTAAATCACTAATGGCGGCTCGCTTTGCGCGACCGGCCGCGGTGATAGCGACTTTAACTTGACGTTCATCGGCTTCACTGCGATGACGACTAACGAGACCGTCTTGATCCATCCGTTTGAGTAATGGCGTGACGGTCCCGGTACTGAGGTCGAGCCAGTGACCAATCGCTTTGACAGTTAGTGCGGGTTGTTCGCTTAGGAGTACTAAGACGAGGTATTGCGGATAAGTGATGGCTTGCGCGGCAAGTTCCGGTTGATAGGCCCGTTGAATTGCTCGCGAAGTCACATACATTAAGAAACAAAAATGATCTTCTAATTTACGCATAGCGTTGAGGGGACCCTCCTTTAAAACGGGTAAGTGTAATTATATAACACTTGCTGTTTTTATACAATTCAATTGTTAACAACTAATCAACTGATTACTGAACTTAATCAGCTTGTATTATAGCATCTCCTAGCGTTCAACTTAGTGGCAAATGACTTGAATAATTAGCTTTAGCGGCAAATTTAAAGTTTAGATTGAAAGGAATTTGTGTTAATTAATCGTGGTAGATTTGTTTGGGGCTGGTAAAAAAAGGCTAATCACCGCACACCTACCTGAATACGTTCAGACGATGTGGTGATTAGTCTTTTTGATAGCCTATTTAGTGCTAAGTGGCACCCAGAACTCCCCTTTGACTTCCGTCGCCGTGGTGGCCGTGATGACCGATGTATTGGGGCCGCCAACGTAAGCTTGATCAGTCAGGGCTGGTAAGATTTGACCAAAGGCAGCGCCTTCTAATTGATTGAACAAGTCTAAAGCGGTGTCGGCGCTACCAGTGACCACTAAGTAGTCGCTCGCTGGGAATCGAATGGCCCGTTCGTCTGCGCTGTCGGTAGTGATATTGGCGGCGGTCTGGACGCCCGCATAGAAATGCATTACGCCATCGACAGCTTCGTTAACGGCGAATTGTAAGGCGTTTTGGGCCTGTTGCTGTAAAGCTTGATATCGGCCATCAGTGGTGACTTGTTGCCAAAAGGTTTGTTTTTGAGCCGGAATCTGACGGTAGTCCCCGGTTAAAATAGTCCCAAGACCTAGGACGGTAAAAGCTGGTTTAGCTGAAATTTCGTAGTTTGACATTATTTGTTGCCCCCTTGAATTGAATAATGCTATGATACCTAGTAATCGTGTCAAAAACTGAACCTATTAGGAAGAAAAATGAATAAAACGACTCGTATCAATACCGAAATGCGTTATATCAACAATCGGCAACAGTTTACCATCAGTGACCTCATGGCTGAATTTCAAATTTCACGGAGTACCGCGGCCCGTGATCTGGCAACGATTCAAGAACTGGGCATGCCGCTACTATCGAGCGTGGGTCCCGATGGTGGCTTTACTGTCATGCGAAATCAACTCTTGCCGGCGGTTCAATTCAATACCGACGAATTAAAGGCGTTATTCGTCAGCTTTATGGCGACAACTAATACCCAGTTGCCCTTTTTGAAGAATCGCCAGACCTTATCGGAAAAGCTATTAGCCATCGCCTCACAGTCTCAGCAAGAGGCTTTGGTTGAGTTGAAGCAATTATTGCGTTTTGAGAATACCAATCCGGCCAACGTCGATTTATTAGAGCTGACCGACTTAGCCCCTGCCATGCTGAAAACAATGATCAATGCCAGCTTAGTTAGCCGTCACTTACGGATAACCATGGCGTCGGCGCAAACCTACGACAGTTATGTTCAGTATTTGTATCATCAGGGACCAGCCTGGCAAGTTGTCATTTTTGAGTTAGCCGCGCAACAGACGCGCACGCTACCATTAGGCCAAATCCAACAAGTGGCCATCGATGCTACCGAGTTACCGGCGGATATCACTGACCAAATTAAACAGGCGCAACCTAAGCCAAATTTAATCGTCCAGTTGGGTGCTGCCGCAATTCAACAATTCAAACGGCTGCATCGTCCAGATCGCTTGTTACAGTATTTAGACCCGTTTGAACAAACCGCACGCTATACAGACTACGTGGATGTGACCAGTCAGTCGGATTTAGCATTGGCGGCCAGCTGGTTATTGTATCTGGGACCAGCAGTTACCCCGATAAAAGTTCCAGCAACGTTAAAGAACCAAATTCAGCAACAGCTAAACAAGTGGCAAAATTGACTTAAAACACCCGCTAAGCCTAATTAGCGGGTGTTTTAAGTCAATTAGTTGTCGAAACGAGGGCAACGTGACGAATATTGTCTAGGGCTACTAATTGCCAACCAGCCAGCACAATCGTCGTTTCATAATAGCCCGTTACTTGTCCCACCACATCAGGTAATAAGTGGCCGTCACGGTCGCGTTCATTCAGTTGGATGCTCACGGGTTGATTCTTAAGATAGGCCTGTTGCAGGTAGTCAGTTTTGACTGTCAACGACTGAACGGGTTTTTCAGGATAATGTTGGGCTTGCTTGGCCCGCTGTTTTTTTAAGGCATTCGTATGATCACTCAAGTAGAACCCCTGCCACTTCACCATACCGCGGTCTTGGTAGACATGGTCGAAGAAGTCTTGAACAACGCGAATATCAAACGCGGGTTTTGAGTCACTCATAGCCATGCTTCTTTCTTTGAATCAGACGCTGACTTTGTGGCCAGTATTGATCGGTAAAGCCGTCGTAGACAATGGTCAGTTGCGTTAGTTGTTGTAAGTCGTGAACGACCGTTTCCAGGTAAGCCAGGTCATACGTCTTGATTGTATGTAACGGAATCGACCGCAACCGTTGCCATTTACGTTGGTGGTTGAAGAAGATGTTATAGTAGCCGCCGTAATGATTATCAACGATTTGTAGCCAGTAGCGGCTTTGACTGACTGGTTTAAATTGCGCAGCTAAGCGGTCATTAATAATGCGGACATCTTTATTCATAAGCATTACCTCCATTATGGCCGCCAACGAGGGATGCCCGGCGAATGGCGGTGCCTCCGGGTAACAGACTACTAGTGTAGACTAACTTGGTGAAGCCGAAGCGCGCGCGCACCCGATCAACGACTAAGGCGATCCGATCAGCTTTAACTTGTTGTTCGACTCCGGTAAATAGATTCAACTGCTGGCCCTGTTTGGGGCTGAGCTTTGAGGTATAGACAGCCAGATTGCGAATCGCTTGACCGTCCCAATATTGACGAAAGAGTTGCAATAAGGTTTGCGTCAAGACAGGGTCACTATCAGTCGGGTCAATCCGCACCGCTTGCGTCCAGCCTGCCCGGCCATCCGTGGTACTGGCAGCGTAAGCAAAACCGACTGACAAGGAAACGGCGCTCGTTAATTGATGATGGTGTCGTAATCGCGAGGCAACTTGTTCACCGATTTCTTTAATGACCGTTTCAATTTCCTTTGGTTGGGTATAATCATGCGGCAAGACTTGCGAATTGCCAAGACTGGCCTCTTTAGGACCAGTCTGTTCACTGACTTGTGACCGGTCAATGCCCCAAGCTACGGCGAAAAGCTGCATGCCCATGAGACCTAGCTGCTGCTTAAGTAAGTACGGATTGGCGTGAGCCAAATCATTCATATTGTGGATTCCCAGTCGATTGAGTCGTTTAGCCGTACGGTGGCCAATGCTCCAAACGCTGGTTAAGTCCTGAACTGACCAGATTGTTTGTGGCACGGTATGATAGTGAATTTCACCGATTAAGTCCGGTGTGTGTTTCGCGTACAAATCTAGCGCTAACTTAGCTTGCACCGGATTATCGCCGATGCCAACAGTGGTGTATAGACCCAATTCGTGGCGGATCGTGTGTTGAATTCGTTTGGCGACAGCTCGGGGACTATCGCCAAAGAGCTGCCAAGAATGGGTTAAATCAAGAATCGACTCGTCGATCGAATACGGTAATAAATCACAGTCGGCAACAAAACGATTAAAGATGGCGTTGATTTGTAAGTTGCGTTTGATATACAAATTCATGCGTGGTGGCACGACGACTAATTGCGGATCATTCGGTAAATCCCGCTGGCGTGAGACGTTGGCTTGCAAATGGTAAAGCTGCTTAGCTTCAGGGGAAGTGGCCAGTACTAGACCGCCATTCGTATTGTCAGTCTCTGACATCACGACTAACGGCACTTTAAGCGGATTATACCCGCGTTCCACGCATTCACAGCTCGCGTAAAAGGACTTATTGTCAATTAAAAAGTACACGCCATGCGGTTCTTTTCGATAATCTAAAGTTTGCATCGGACCGTCCCCCTGTTCATTCGATAGCTTCATTATACACGAACATACGTTCTTTTGAAAGAAAAAGATTTTATAATTGAGTTAACTTAAATTAAGTTAAGCTAAATAGATCAATAGACTAATGGCTAGTTATAATCATGTATAGTAATTGTATATTCATATACTATACATGATTCAAAGCGGCTATTATTAGTAGTCAGCTAAGTCATTCGTCCATTGAAATGCCCGGCTTTAACGACTATACTTTAAATAAAATTAGTCTAGCCAGCTGTAAATCGTTAAGTGAAGGAACACAGTTTAGCCAGATAGTCGGCAACTAATAAGGATTTGATTAAGATGTCATTAGCACAATTAGAAACGGTGCTTTTATGGGCAACATTAGTGATTGCGATTATTTTCATTGGGACCGTCGTCTTCTACTATTGGTATTCTCGTAAGAGTTCAAATAATTACTTAGAAAATGATGCCATTGAGCTCCGGTACTTTATTCAAAAGCAAGTTGATTACCGGAACCGAGTGACTGGTTATGAATGTCTATTGCGACAACATAATCCGGATGGGTCATGGTCGTTACCGAAACAACTCGATTCCCTTCCCCTACAGCGGGTCATTTTTTTACTTGACGATACCTTCAAGTCATTACCCGAGGAACCGATTACGTTATCCATTAACTTGGAATATGATCAAATTATCAGTCCAGAGTTTCGTTACTTTGTCCGTTGGGCGTTGTCACGGATTGAACCGATGCGTTTGGCGATTGAATACACACCGCAGTTTCAACCAAAACGAATCAATAAACCGTTATTTCGGCGCCGGATTCGTGAAGCCCGGCAATATGGGATGACCTTTGGGATTGATAACGTGGGATCTAGTTTGGACAGTCTGAAAAGTATTGAATGGATGTTAAGTGATATTGATTCACTCAAGTGTTCGATGCGGAGTTTTCGTAAGGACGACCCGTCTGTCTGGCTAGATTTGAACTTGCAGTTTTGGAACAAACTCTCAAAAGAAAACCATATTGATTTGATCCTAATGGGGATTGAAGATGAGGCGGATGAAAAGTTGGCTGAACAGTTGAAGATTGATATTCGACAAGGCTATCTATTTGGCCGGCCCATTAATCCAGATATAGATGAAACGAAAGGTGACGTTTAATGGCAAAAGCTAAAGCAACTGAAACTGAGCAAGAAACCGAGCGTGAACGACAACAGCTTTATACCGATGCCTACTTTGACCATGGTCACTGGTTATTAAAGATTTGGCAAACGTTAGTCGGCTTACTCGGTTGGGTCGCAGTGGTCGTTCCGATAACGGTGACTGCCTTGTCCATCTGGTCGACTTATGATCCACGGGTCTTACGAATCTGGTCGTATCAAGAAGGTGTTTTTGAATTCAAGTTTATCGGGATTTTACTCCTTTTCTCATTCGTCTTAACGTCATTATTCGCAGTCACGATGACGATCATTCAAAATCGCAAACGTGATCGCGTGGTTGAACAATGGCCAACCTATAATCCCATCAATCAAAAACGTCGGCAAAAAGCGCTGGCAAAATTTATGGATGACCGGTTTGGCGATGCGGAATCGCGGGAAAACACTCGTTATTATGAAGTTAAGCCTGAACAAAATCTAGACACCGATGAAATTCAAAAGTTATATGATGAACAGGACATTAATGATTTAGACTGAATGGGAGTTATCAATGGTAAATATATTTATTGATCATATTTTAGAGGCAACGCTGGGTCAGACGTTATTGAATATCTTTTTACTGATTCTTTGTTTATATCCAGTGGTTGGCTCTTTTTTTTGGTTCGCGGGCGCGTTGTCCTATCGCTTTTTAAAGACCAATAAGCGGGATACGGATTGGCAGCCGATCCCACCAGCCAAGCAACCGTTGATTACCATTATGATTCCAGCGCACAATGAAGAAGTCATGATCGAAGAAACGATTACTTACCTCTTCGAAGAGCTCAATTACGAGAACTTTGAGGTCCTGGTAATGAATGATGGGTCGACCGACCGCACCGCACCGCTGAAATTATTGCGGAATTACAGACTAAATATCCGCGATTGCGGACGGTTAAAATTTTAAAGAATAAAGGGAAAGCACACGCCTTTAATATTGGGATGTATTTCGCCAAAGGTGAGTATATCTTAAGTAACGATGCGGATACAATTCCTGAAAAAGATGCATTGATGAAGTATATGAATTTCTTTGTGCATGATCGGGATATGAATACTTCTGCGGTGACAGCTAATATGGATGTGCAAAACCGGACAAAATTATTAGGTAAATCGCAAACGGTCGAATTTTCAAGTATTGTTGGGGTGATCAAACGTAGCCAAACATCGATTAATGACTCCATGTATGCTTATAGTGGTGCTAACACGTTATATAAGAAGAGCTTTTTGATTGATGTGGGTGGTTTTCGGCAAAACCGGGCGACCGAGGATATTAGTATTGCTTGGGATCACCAAATGGTGGGCGCCGTGCCCCGCTTTGCCCCGAACATTGTTTTCCATATGAACGTTCCAGAAACCATTCATGATCTTTACAAGCAACGTAAACGCTGGGCCCAAGGTGGAACTGAAGTCTGGTTAACGAATATTAAAAAGTTCATCTTCCACCCGATTCAGCGGCGTTATCAGATTTCGATGTTCGTCGATTCCACATTGTCGATTATCTGGTCCTTCTTCTTCGTGATTACGACAATTATGTTCATCGCGTTGATGCTTTATTTCTTGTTTACGGGAAATTATGAGCGAATTTTCCATGGCTTTATGATGTCATTTATCTTCGTGACCTTTGAATTGATGGCTGGGTTTATGCAACTACTGGCTGCCTTGTTACTGGATCATCGCGGTGCTAAGCTGAAGTATTGGTACTTTGCCCCACTGTACATGCTATTTTATTGGATGGTCAATCCGGTAACGGTGGTGATGACGTTTATTCCTGCTTTAAAGACTATTCTGGGATTTGGCTCAGGCACCTGGGTCAGTCCGGAACGAAAGTCGTTACAGAAAAAGTGAGGACTCTTTTAAATTTTAATTGGTTTTATATATGGCATAAGGTCAGTGACATCAAATCTAATTGATGTCACTGACCTTATTTTAAAAAACAGGTTTTTGTCCCCAGCGGACGGGGCCAGTAGCAGAACTACTGACAAAATTATCCGGTTTTTTTGTTCCCGGCGAACGGGGCTAGCGACAGCGTCACTAGCAAAACTATCTGGTTTTTAGGTTGCCTGACCAACCAGAGGCAATCGTTTCTGCTTACCTACTATGCTGTAATATACAGCAAATTATGACAAAGGTAAACGAATTGGATTGCTGAATAGAAACAATCAGTTCTAGTGATAAGTGATTAACCAAACCAAGTAGTTGCTTTTCAATCGCTCTGACCAGCTTTAACGGTTGAAAATTGCTATACTTGTATTAGGAAATTTACAGAATGGTGTGTGAACAAGCTTGGGAAAATTACGAACTTCATTTTTAGATGTGTCAATTGCAACCTTGAACTTTTTAGCCAATATTGGCATCGTCTTACCGTATGTCTTGATTCTATTTAAGTATCAACAGACCCACAGCGTCAATTATCTCGTGGCGATTGTCGTCTTTTACGTCGCTCGGGCAGCCAGCATTTTTTCGACGAAGCGCTTAAATCTAAAGTCGAGTACCTACCTGCTGATGTGTCTGTGGTTAGGGGTGATTGGTAGTGTGATTTATAGTGTCACTAGTAGCCTTGGCTGTTTAATTGCCGGGGCACTCTGCTTAGGTTACACGTCAGCGAACATTTGGCCCTACTTCTTAACGATTAAATTACATTTGACCACGAGTACGGATTTTAAGCTAAAACGCCTGTACTGGGTCATCTTCGCAGCCTTAGCGTTATTGTTCGTAGCTGATTTTAAGTTTGATTTGCAGTATCGGCTTGCTTTCGTGATTTTAGCCATCTTATTTCTAATTGCCATACCAGCGGGTCGGTTGCTAAATCAATTCTCATTGGCCTTCTACGATCAACAAGCACCAACCAAGCGGGCGCCACTCAAATTATGGCGCATTGTGCTATTTGTCATCCTATTCGGTGCGATGGGCTTATTGACGCTCTTACGAAAAGCCAGCTTGTCGATTGCCCTGCCGTATGTTTTAGGCGTGGTGGTTCTCGCAATTGTGATCTTAAATATTGAACTAGCGGCGGACTGGCGGGCGATGCCGGCCAATAAATTACGCATTGTGAACCGTGGTTTCCTAGTAAGCTTAGTTTTGCTCTATAACAGTTTCTTTGCTTACTTTATTTTGGGTAAAAACGGGATGTACTTGGCTTTTGCGATGTATCTACTAGGGTTCGAAGCAGGTCGCCCACTGTTTAATCTGATTGGACATCAAGTTGATGCCATTGCCAAACGCGATGCCCAGATTGCGCTGATTGTCGGCCATTTACTCATTTTGACCACGATACCGGCATTATATCTGGTCGGATTATTGCTGATTGCGTTGTACGTTGGTTATGAAAATCCAGCGATTAATACGAGTGTGTATACCGATAAAGCCAACGATCCTGATTTAGCGATTATTAATAAGTATCGTTTTTCAACGTATGGGGGCTTGTTATGTCAGTTGTGTTTCTTTGGCCTACTAGTGGCCACTAGTGCCATCAATCAATTGAAGCTAATGGCTTTCTTTAATCCTAGCAATGCCGCCTTGAAGATGACCTATTTACACACGCTAACGTGGCCGCTAGTCATCTTATCATTGTTAATTTCAATCATCACGATTTATGGACAACAATTTTTTAAACGTCACTCACATGCGGCATAGTAAGTTAACAAGGAGGTTAAAGTATGATTTTAGTAGCGTTAGCGGCGATTATTTTACCGCTCGTTTTATTAGGTGGCCTGAACCTGCCCGCCACCCGTGGTATGGGCATTAGTGCCATCGTCGTCGTGATCTTAGGGATGCTGTTCTGGCACCTGTCGCCAGCCGTGATTGGTGCGTCCATTTTACAATCACTCCACAAGTCCTTACCGATTTTATGGATCTTGTTTGGCGCCCTGCTCATGCTCAATAGCTTGCGAGCAACTGGGGCGATTGATCGGATTAATCAAGGATTTAAGGCCTTATCCGCAGATATGCGGTTACAAACGGTGTTAGTCGCCTTCTTATTTGGCGGGCTAATCGAAGGTGTCTCTGGCTTTGGGACACCGGCGATGGTGACGGCCCCCTTATTAATTGCGCTAGGCTTCTCGCCAATGGCTGCTGTCATTTTAGCCTTAGTGGCGGATTCAACCCCCGCCGCGTTTGGGGCGGTCGGCACGCCGTTAACGGTGGGGTTAAGTAATGTGACTGAAAAGTCTGATTTGTTGAACTTAATCGGTCAGCGTGTCACCCAACTAGATTTGTTCGTCGGTGCTTTAATGCCGGCCCTACTGATTTTCATCTTAGTTTGGAGTTTTGGACCTAAGAAACATCGGTGGCAGCAGTGGTTAGCGGTCTTACCATGGGCGTTAGTGATTGGTTTAGTGTACAGCGTGGTCGCTCTCATCACCGCAATGGTAATTAGTTATGAATTTGTGTCAATCATTGCGCCATTTGTTACTTTGATTGTCGCTATCGTCAGTCTGCATTATCACTGGTTATTACCGAAGACCGTACAAACGACCCCTTGGCAGACTGAGACGGCACAACCAGCCGCTTCAGCAACGCCGACTAAGACTGCTGGGTCAATGTCATTATTGACGGCTTGGTCCCCTTATCTGCTGGTCGTGGTATTACTGTTAACGTCTCGAGTATTACAACCGTTGAAGCTTTGGTTAACTAGTCATCTGAACCTGTCTTGGACGCAAATTATGGGCTTTGAGTCGATTAATTCTGACTGGGAATTATTGTATTCACCAGGTACCATTCTAGCGCTAGCCGCCTTGATTGGGTTGCTCATTCAAGCGCGGTCGTTAAAGGCGGCTTGGCCAACTGCTAAAAAAGTCGTCGCCTCGATGGGCAATACAGCCATTGCGTTAGTCGTCACCTTGATTTTGGTCCAGGTCTTTACTAATTCCGGTTTGAACAGTGCCAATTTACCAAGTATGCCGATGTACATCGCCAAATTTGTAGCTAAATACTTGGCCGGTATTTGGATCATCATTGCGCCGTTCTTGGGTGAATTAGGCTCATTTGTTACTGGTAGCACGACGGTCTCCACCTTAACATTCGGTCAGATTCAAGCTGATATTGCGGCTAACGCCCATTTGAGTGAACCCGTCGTCCTAGCCGCCCAATTGATTGGAGCTGCGGCTGGGAACATGATCTGTGTGCATAACATTGTCGCAGTTAGCTCAGTCGTTGGTTTGGATGGCCAAGAAGGTACCATCTTGCGAAAGACGATTCTACCAGCGTTAGCGTATGCGGCGTTGATTGGGGTTGCGGGATTGGTTTTGATTAAACTGATATAGCAGTAGACAACGAAACCGCCGTGGATTTGAATGCACGACGGCTTCATTGTCTATATAAAGTAACCGCCCTGTTACCTACTTCTTAGATAACAGGGCGGTTACTTTTGTCTTAAGCGAGCACTGTATTTAAGGTCGCTTAGCGAATTTGAACATCGCTATTAAACTGCTTAAGGCTAAGTCAGCGATGCCAATGACTGAAAGTGGTGTCGTCGAGCTTTCATCGGTTTGCGGTAATGTTGGTGAGACTAATGATATCGGTTTAACCGGTGTGATTTTAGCTGGACTTGGTTGTACTGCTGGCATTGTCACCACCCCAGCATCTTCTGATTGCGTGGGTTGTTCCGGCTCAGTTGGCGTTGGTTCCGGTTTAGTGTCAGGACTAGTGCCATCGTTGGCATTGTCAGTACTACCATTGCCACCGTCATTACCATTACCACCATTATTGTTACCGTTATTCCCATTGTCTCCGCCGCCGGAAGTTGTTCCTAGAACAGTGACCGTCACAGTTTTAGCAGTCATGTTACCGGCTGCATCAGTATACGCGTATGTGACTGGGTATTGCCCAGCCTGTGCGGTGTTTACTTGTCCGGTAACCGTAATTGCAGCCCAAGCAAGCGATTGTCCATGCTCGTTGGTACCACTCACAAAACCAGCCTGTGGTTGCCAGGTATCACCGACGTGTAGCGTTTGATCAGTGGCATTGACGATGGCTTGGCTAGTGACGGTGATTAACGTGGTCGCTTGGTGTTGGCCTAATTTATCGGTAAATTGATAGCGTACAAGATAGGTCCCGGGCGCTGTTAACTGGTTTGTTAAAGTGGTCGATGCCGTAGCAGCTCGTGACTTAGCCGTTGTCACCGTAATTTGTAGATCAGCAGCTGTCAACAGCTGACCGTCAGCGTTAACCGCAGTCTTTAGGTTAGTCTGAGGTTGCCAATCAGCGGTGGTGACCAGTTGTAAGTGATCTTGATTGAGTAAGATTCCCGCAACCGTTACCTTGGCAGTGGCGCTAACGGCATGATTGGCCGTATCTGTGTACGTATAAGTGATGGCATAGTTACCAGGCGTCTTGGTGTCTGGTGTTCCAACAAGGTTGACACCTGGCGATGCTAGCGTTAAAGGCTTGCCGTTTTCGTCAACAGCACTGAAACTATCACTGGCTTGCCAGGTGGTGCCAAGGGTGATGGCCATGTCTTTAGGTGTGACTTTAGCTAAACTGAACACGGTTAGTGGCATTTCAACGACACTAGCGTCATCGCCGGTTAGTTGGTAGTGAACGACGTATTGACCGGGCGTCCTAAAATTAGTCACGGCGATGCCCTTATCATTGACGATGGTCGCTGTAACGCCAGTCGTGGTGACGGTATTTCCTTGGGCATCGACAGCTAGCTTCACATTGCTGAGCGGTTCCCATGGTGCGGTGGTGCTGAGTCGCTTTTCAGTTTCGTTTAGGGTTAAGCCGGTGACGATGATTTTTGACTTGCGAATCGCCTGGAAGCCCACTGAATCAGTGAAATTATAAACGACGGTATAGTTGCCTGGAACCTGAGTATTTGGCTGGTCATAAACTGATAATTGGGGTCCCGTGGTCGTTCGACGACGGTCTTCATTAAAGGTCACGTTACTACCGTCGTCATCGGTCGCACTGATGAGGTTGTTGCTAGGTTGCCATTTTGAGTTGACACGGATGGTACTGTCTTGCACTTCAAAATTACTTTGTTGTTGATAGGTCGCAATTGGCCCATGATTATCAACAGTATATGGCGCAACGACTTCGGCTGTTGTATAGACTTGATGGGTTTTGGTATCAAACCACTTGCCAGTATACTTTTTTCCTTGATAGATCGTATTGACTGGAAAGGCTTGTAGACCTGATGTTTGTGGGTGGTTTAATTCGGAATCTTGTTGGTTATAGTATTCTTTATCTAAAAAGAGGACGTTATTCGGTCCAAGCCTAATTGCCAAAGGGGTGTTTTTTAGAGCATCTTGTAAATAGTCAAGGTTGCGCATATCAAAGTTAGAAATGTCGATCGCGATTGGGTTACCGGTAACCAGTCCGTCATCGCCATTTTCTGCGTATTCACCCATTTGGTCAAACATATGAAACATGTCAATCACATTGCCGGTCTTAAAACTAGACACATCCAGTGATTTAAGACTGGTCAAGCCGTCAAACATATGCGACATATAAATCACGTGACTGGTATCTAAGTTGGCCAAATTAAGTTGTTCCAAGGCACCATCTTCCATAAATAGGCCCATCATGTTGGTGACATGACTAGTATCTAAGGTTGATAGATCGAGCTGGGTTAAACGACCATCTTCGGCTAGCATTTCAGTCATATCAGTGACCTGGTTAGTATTTAAGTGTGATAAATCCAGCGTTTTAAGGGCATCCATCCCGGTAAAGGTGCCATGCATATTGGTGACGTTAGCGGTCTTAAAGTTTGAAATGTCTAGTGTAGGTAGCGACATATCCATCGCAAACATCAATTCCATATTGGTTACCTGACTAGTATCCAGTGACGAAATATTTAACTGAGTCAGATTCATATTGGCCGCTAGCATATTGGCCATATCGGTAACATGACTAGTATCAAAGTGAGATAAATCTAAACTAGTCACGTTGGTTAAACCTTTGAAGCTACCATGCATATTAGTTGTATTGCCAGTCGTGAAATGCGATAAATCTAGTGTGGTGAGCGCCGCATCTTGGGCAAAAATCAGCGCCATGTTGACAATTTTACTGGTATCTAACTTATCTAGGCCAGTGATTGTTGTTAAAGTAGGCATATTTGAAAAAAGACCAGAAGAATCGGCGCCAGCAACAACGGTATCTTCAAAGTTAATCGTCTTAATGACGTTCGTCTGAGGTCCCCAAGGTTGAGTTGGTTCAGTTGGATTTTCACTTAGTTCGTTTGCCTTAATTTGATCCCAAATATTGGTGTCGGCTAATTCGCCCTTGCCAATATGCAACGTTTTATCGTCATCGATCCACCATTCACTAGTACCGAAGAGACCTTCAGCTAGGTTAGTTTTGTGGTCATGAGGATCGGTTTCCGTATCAGTATAAGCTTTGATTGGTTTATTGTGATCAGCATAGTCCTTAACATTGTTTGGAATAATATCTTGTGTTCCCTGATTGACATCATCTTTAGCTGGTGAGTCAGGCTTGCTCACCTCTCCAGTCGGAAGATTAACTGGTTGGTCAGGTGTTGGGGTGCTTGGTTTGGAATCAGCCAAATCTGGTTTATTACCGGCTGGTTGGTCAGGTGTTGTTGGCTTAGGTGTGTCTGGCACTTTAATAGTTTCAGCCGGTTGTTTGTCTTGTTGACTAGCATCGACGGTTGGTTGCTTGTCGTTCGGTACATCTGGTTTGGCAGGATTGGTCTCTGGTGTTTTAGTTGGTGTCGCATCAGCTGGTTTGGTGGTCGGTAGATTGTCTACCACTTCTGCAACTGGTTTTTCCGGTGCTTTAGCTGGTTGCTTGTCCGGCACAGTCGTTCTTAAAACAGCCGTCTTTCCTGGTTGATCAACCGCGGCTTTAACGGTCACTGGTGCAGGCGTCGTAGTAGACTTGTTGGTATCCGCCTGCCCAACGATGGCGCCAGCTTGCCAAACTAAGGCAGTTATTCCCGTAACCACCCATAATTTACCGTGTTTATACAGCTTAAAACGAACCTTTCGATCATTAGACTTTAACATTCGCAAATATTCCTCCTAAGAATAGAATCGTTTGTAAATTGTTAAGCCTCCCCCTATGCGGCTAATTATAAAATAAGTCTTTTAAAAATGCGTCGATTTCGTCACGCAAATTGAAAATAATGATAGCCATTTTCAATGCAGATTCGATTTTTAAACCTGCAAAAGTCCGCGATATCAGCTAAAATAGACTTAACAGTTAATCTAAATTAACAAAAGATAGGAGGTGTCCGTTTGAAAGTCTTACTTGTCCCAGATATTCGCTTGGGTGACCGTGTGATTGGCCCTACACCGGATCAAGCCTCTAACCGTGCCTTGTTTCAACGTTATGCCAAACGCCTTCAAGCACAACTTGGTATTGGCTTTCAAGTTTACGTTGATCAAAGTGAAGGCTACGACCTCTTGAATGCGCGTGACTATGATACGGATACTTGTTGGATACTGGCTACGGCGGCCTACCAAGCGTTAACAACGGATATCTTTGCCCATCATCGCATCATGTCGCTAACCGATCAGGCCGTGATTTTAAAGGATACGACTGAAGTTGTGGCGCAGTTACAGTCACCGACCACTTAAAACGTCTATCTAAATGTAAAAAGATGGTCACCTAATTGAGGTTGACCATCTTTTTTACTGAGCTATTTTTGTTTTTTAGTCGATCGTCTGTCTACGGCGCATCACGGATTCAATCAGCAGTAAGACCACAAACCAAACAATTGACCCAATTACCGCCCAACGATTTACGCTATCGAAACATAATACTACGGTCACTGCAATAAAGAAGACCAAGGTAGCGATGTTTGACATTGGGAACAATGGTAGTTTGAACGGATTCTGACTGCTATCAGCGGTCCGCTTATAGACGTAGTGACAAATGAGTAACGAACACCAAACGATGATGAAGTTAGTCGTCGCTACGTTTGAAATCAACGTAAAGACGGTGCTAGGAATCACGTAGTTTAACACCACGATCACTAGTAAAATCAGCGATGAAAAGACTAATGATTGGGCGGGCACGTTATAACGGTTAACCTTCCCCATCCACTTCGGCGCGTTTTGACCATGTGCCAAGGTAAAAAGTGTCCGGCTGGTACTAAAGATGGCACTATTGCAAGCTGATAAAGCCGCTGTTAAGACGACGAAGTTAATAATACTGGCGGCCGCTTTAATCCCGATATCACTAAAGACTTGCACGAACGGCGATTGCGTCGTTGCAATTTGGTCCCAAGGATAGATCGACATAATAACAAACAAGGCACCAACGTAGAAGAATGAGATTCGAATCGGTAAACTGTTGATGGCACGAGGTAATTCAGTTTCCGGATTCTCAGCTTCTCCGGCCGTAATCCCCACCATTTCAATCCCGGTAAAGGCGAAGATGACTAGCGAGAATGAGGTGAGAAAGCCGCCGAAGCCTTTCGGGAAGAACCCGCCGTGACTCACAAGATTGGTGACACTAACGGTTTGACCGCCGACATGCGCTGAAGAACCGATCAAGATAGCGCCGGTGACGATTAACGCAATAATGGCCACGACTTTAATCATTGAGAACCAGTATTCCAGTTCGCCAAAAGCACTGACGGACAATAGGTTAAAGACCAGTAGAATCAAAATAATAATTAGTGGCGTCACCCATTGTGGAATCCAAGGAAACCAATAGCGGATATAGATCCCACTGGCAGTCAGATCGGCCATTGCCAGACTGATCCAGCAGAGCCAATACGTCCAGCCAATCGCAAATTCAAACTTTTTTCCTAAGTAAAGGTTGATAAATTCCAAAAATGAATGGAGCTTCGTGTTGGAAAGCAGTAATTCACCTAACGCCCGCATCATTAAGTAACAGAATAAGCCCCCAATGGCGTATGCTAATAAGATCGATGGCCCGGCTTGCCGAATCGCTGACCCGGAACCGAGGAATAGCCCAGTCCCAATCGCCCCACCTAGGGCAATCATTTGAACGTGACGGCGTTTTAGCTTACGTGCAAGTTGTTGATTTTCCATATAGCCTCAACTTTCTATTAATTCAATGTTTTTTTCCAAGGCGTTAACACTATGAGATAGCGATTTTGCCCGGCTTTTATAATTCTTAGCATTTTTTCATATTGTTCTATTTTATGCTAAAACGTCTTGGTGAGCAAATTAATTCACTACTTTAATCAGAAATAATTGCTGGGATTGCGTTAAATCAGCTGGTTTTGATTGCTAGTCCCGGCCAAATTTGGTATGTTTAATCTAATCTTGACCGTTAGCCAGACTTAATAAGGAGTTTACCATGACTAATCAAAACGATCATTTTCTGAAACGCTTTTTTAAAGGTGTCATCATTGCCTTGGGCTTTATTTTACCGGGGGTTTCTGGCGGGGTTTTGGCCGCCATTTTGGGGATCTATGAACGGCTGCTGGGGTTTATGGCGCACTTCCGCCAACGGTTTAAGCAAGATTTCTGGTATTTTGTACCGGTTGGCTTGGGTGGCATTGTTGGGATTGCCCTGCTATCGGCGCCATTGGAATTTTTGTTAGCTAAAGCTCAAGTAATTGTCCTGTGGGGCTTTGCGGGAGCCATTATTGGGACGTTACCGTCACTCATGCAAACGGCCAGTGCCAAAACACCACGCGATAGGACCGATTACTTATGGTTCTTCGGTACCCTGCTGATTAGCAGTGGGCTACTCTACTTCATGAGCGATATTTTTGGTCCCTTACCAGCTAACTTTGGCGGCTTCATCGTTGCGGGTGTCTTGATTGCGCTGGGCGTGCTAGTGCCTGGCTTAAGTCCATCGAACCTGTTACTGATTCTAGGGCTATTTACGCCGATGCTGACCGGATTTAAACAGTTTGACCTACTCGGCGTTTACTTACCGATTGCTTTAGGTGGTCTCTTAGCGATGGCGTTGTTCTCTAAAGCAATGGATTACTTATTACGCCGGTTTCATTCGCGCGTTTATCATTTCATCTTAGGCATCGTCGTTGCAAGCACGATTTTGATCTTAGTGCCCAACCCACACGCTGCCGAAAGTATCTCTTATGCCGGGGCAACTTTGAGCACGTACTTAGTTAGTGGCGTGGCGTTAATTGCGGGTAGCTTGCTTGGCTACTGGATGAGTCGTTTAGAGCTCAAATACAAGTAAATTAGGACTGCTTGGCTTGTAAGCGACGTAATTCGTTGATTTGTGACTGAATTTCGCCTAACATCTGCGTCTGCATCTTTTGAATCTCCAACAAGTTCGGGGTATCTTCTTGAATAACATGGTCTACTTTGGTGTGTAAGACGCGAATCTCTTCTTCCGACTTCGAGTTGACCCGAAAGTCGTTGACCGCCTGTAACCGGTCGTATTCCGCGGCGCGATTTTGACTCATCATGATTAATGGCGCCTGAATCGCGGCTACCATACTGAGAAATAGGTTCAATAAGATAAAGGGATAGGGATCAAAATGCAGTCCGAATAATTGCAAGAGATTGACGAACATCCATAGCAGCATAATACCGATAAAAATAATAATGAAGGCCCAGCTCCCGCCAAACCGAGCCACCGCATCGGCAACTTTTTGTCCGAATGTCAGTGAGTTCTCTAATTGGCGGTTAACATCAACCACTTGATACGTATTTTTCGCTAGAATCTGCGTTAAACGGTGGTTGATTTTTTTATTGGCTTGATAGTCTTTTTGGATCATCTGATCCATCTTAGCCATCCGATAATGAACGAGGTGTTCACTGCAAATAAACTGATCCGCCGTAGCTTGCGGGTAGTCAGTTAAAATGGCGTCCTGTAATTGGGCATCTAGGTCGCCAATTAGCATCCCGTCAGCGAATTCTTCCGTAGCTTGGTCGACGATGCAAGGTAACTTTAAAGTTGAGTTTTTCAGCATAATAATCCCCTCCCTTTGCCGCTGATTATAGACGTATCGGTGGCATAGTGCGACGATTAAAGCCAGTTACGAGCAGTTAGTGAACGAACAAATCGTGGATACAAAAAATCGCGTTTGGGAATAGCCCAACGCGATTTTTTTAAGCTTGTAACTCAGCTAACAACATCATTGTTTGATAATGACCATCATCTAAGACGGCGATGGTTTCTGGATATGCGCGATCATAATTGAATGGTAGATCAAATTCAAAGATCGATCCTTGCTGATCATCAAAGACCGCCGTGACTTGTCCATGCCGGGCTATCAAAGCAAACTGTAAGACCCGTGGCAAGGTGACAACGCCTTGTAAATCGTCATCAATGATGCCCCAGATGCCATCAATGATCTCACTAGGTAATTTTGCGACCAGTCCAAAGGTCGCGTAACGTTCAGCAGCTTGATCAAACATCGTGACCACCTCACTTCAAGTTCAGGAATTAATTGTCGCGGACGATGACCGCAACTTCCTTTTCAATGCGAATAAATAAACCTTGGGAATCCTTACGAAAGTCATCAGCTAAGCTAGCAGTGGTTGGCTTAATGGCGCCAACGACCTTACCAGCCATGCCATAGAGATCGATGGCATCGTGATTAGCGTTCCATTTGACCGTCCAATAATGACCTTCGAGGGCTTCGTCCGTATAGTACTGGACACCAGCTAACACGGCATCATTAATGACGCTTTCTTCATCCGCGGTCTGCCCATTATCGAGTTCCCACTTTAATTTTTGATTAACTTCAAGCATATCGCCAGGAATTAAATTTTGCACGTTGCATGCCTCCACTAAACATTTTAATAAATTTGATTACGCATGATGCTAGTTGAAATTGCCGCCTACCGGTTGGTTCCTAAAACACTGGAACGCCATGGGCCATTTTGAAGCCAAAGCCCGGTCTTCAAAACTGGCCTTGGCCTAAAGTCCGAAAAAACCACTCGTACTTAGGTCAACGACACGGCTGAGCATTTTAGGAACCAACCTCTCGGCTAAATGACTGAACTGAAACTAATCAATCATTAATTCTTTATTTCCCGTTAACTAACGCCGGGCGGGCCAGAATCGGCTCAGTGGTGTCGTTTATCTTGGTCGGTGCTTTTCCGACTTAGATAAAGCCCGGCTTGGAAGACCGTTCTTTGGCTTCCAAACGTGGCCACCACGTTCCAGCCGATTCTGGACCAACCAGAGTGACAATTTAAACTAACTAGTACTAAGCGTAAGCTTAATTATACCTAGGTTTCATACTCAATCATAACATAATGCCTGCTTTACTGAATATTTCAGGCCCTAAGTGGTTATCTAGGTTGAAATTTGGTCCGAACTTCCGCCGCAATCTCCCGCATCCGAGTCGGTGTGTCAGCTTGCGCCAAGCGGTAACCAATGTAATATGGTGATACGTTGAATAGCGGATCAATCTTGCAGACAACCCGGTCGCCCACTGGGTAGAAGAATAAGTTGTAACTGTCGCAACGACCTTTGAAATAATCATTTAACGTATATTGAACGACTTTTTGAACCGCATCGGCCAATTGGTCATGGTCTTCCCAAGCGGTAGCAACGTTGAATTCGACGAAGCCCATCACAGGTTGGTCAGAAACGGTCACACTGAGACTGCCGTTAGTCACCACCGGATAGCCGGATAAGTTGGCCGGGACAATGTTGCCATAGCCATCAACATCATCTAAGCCGACAATTTGCATATGTGGATGGCGTAAGCTGCCCCCAGAATGCGGACCAAAGTTTTTATATAGCAGGACGGATTCAAACCGCTTGCTGGCGATGATCTCTTGCCAGTGTTTTAAAGCGAAGCCGAAAACAGCGCGGTTTTGTTCAGTTGAATACGTGGCGATGTCACCGTCGTGATCGGCCGTTTCAATAACAATGGTCTGCCAAGTGGCTTGTAAAGTTGGAAATTTATTCATCAGCCAAATCCGGTCCTCATCTTGAGCTAGGACATCCGTTAATGTCGTTGGATCACAGAAGGGACAATTATTGTGGGGATGGCGGATATTTTCGGGCTTGTTTTTCGCAATATTTGTATCAAAAATCAATGGATGGCTTTGCAAGGTAATTCCTCCTAAATACAATAAGAAACGGCCTGCCAAAGCTGGCAAACCGTTCGTTAATAAACTTAAATTAAGTCATAGGCGTTGGGGCAGTGTCGCCCGGGCCAAAGGTCGCATTAGACATGGTAATCCAGGCCACGAATTCGTTAGATGCTAATCGCCAATACTGCGGGTCAGACGCCGGTGGTATCGGCTGTTCAAATAACGCGACGGCGAGTGCACTAGCCGCATTATCGGCCGCTTTTTGAACACTAGCGCCAAAGGTTTGCGCGGCAGGCACATCTGGAAAGCGGACGCCCCAATAAGTGCCCTCATCCCGAAAGATGCCCGGATATTTTATGTCCATTTGTTGATTCAAACCCACCACTCCGATTCTAAAGCTTTACTGTTAGTATACCGAGTTTTAGTTTGAAAAAACAGCCCTGGTCTTAGGTTTTAAGCATTTTTACAAGTTATTTCGTCGTGACTTTATAGTAAGTCCCATTCTTGTCGCCATTGACGACAGTGTAGTCCCCTTTGTGTGACTCACCGTATTGAATGGCCGATGACTTAGAGCTAAAGGTCTTCGTTGAATTCGTCGTGGTACTACTGCTGGACGCTTGACTACTACTGTTGCTAGTTGTTGAACTGGCATGACTACTGCTCGTGGCTTGACTGCTGGAACTGGCGGTACTAGTACTGTGATGATTGTTGTTAGTCGCTGGGGCCGTATGACTGGAGCTAGCGGCTGGCTGCTGGGTTGTCGTTTGTGACTGTGTTGTCCCAGTTTGATGATCATCTGTACTGGTGGTGCCATCCGTTTGCGCGGTATCCGTCCCATCATCGGTCGTGGTATCGGCGGTATCATCACTGTCACTATCGCTATCACTGCTAGATTTCGAATGCTTCTTCTTAGATGAAGATTTTTCTTTACTGCTGCTGGTGATACTTGAACTAGCGGTGGTTTTAACCAGATCTTGACTGGTCGAGGCCTTGACGAAATAGACAATGGTCCCACCAAGTGCAATCACGATTAGCGCTAGGAGCCAAAGTGACAGATGCCGTTTTTTCTTAGGGCCTTTAGGCGGTTTAGTTCCTTTAGGACCAGTTGGCATTTGCGGCTTCTTTGGGGCTTTAGGTTGCGACCGCTTGCGACTAGACGATTCTTGCCGGGCTTTTAAGCGCGACATGCGCGTCGGCTGTTGTTCAGGCATTAACTATCGCACTTCCTTTCTTGCTTCCGCCAGTTTACCATATTTTTACAAAAATGTCTTAGGTGCCTAGCGAACTAACGCGTAAAGTTTGGCCGCAAAGCTGTTCGCGTCAATGGTTGCGCGCTGATTGGCGAAGTAAACGATGGCGTGTTGATTGCCTTCAGTTGCATACATATAGCTATCGTAACCGTTGTCAGCGCCATGGTTGGATTTAGTGCCATCCGCATAGCGATACATCCCGCCAGCGTAGCGCACTTGATAATTATGGCGTAACTGCTGGTACTGATTGCGGGTCAATAATTTACCGTTGCGCATCCCACACATAATCTTGTAATAGTCGTGGGCATTCGTGTATAAGTTTCCGGCACCAACGAGGCTGGAGAATAAGCGCCGTTGATAGCTGCGGGCATGGTAGTTCGTCCCTGCCCGATAACTCACTGCGGCCGTCAGTGGCTTTTTCGCTGCATATTTGTCCGTTGTATGGGTTAGCTTAAGTGGCTTAATGATGCGAGTCTGTAGATTGTGCTGATACGATTTGTGGGTGACCTTCGTGATGATGCCTGCCAATAAGGTGTAGTTAGCGTTGGTATAGTGATACGTCGTGGCACCGGTTGACGTTAGTTGCTTTAGTGTATAACGATAGGCTTGTTGTTCTGATAAAACAGTGCTGGGCGTTGTTTCCGCCATTTGGATACCTGACGTATGATCAAGTAATTGGCGTACCGTAATCTGAGAACTATAAGCAACTTGCGGGTAATATTTGCTTAGTTTAGTCGTCATCTTTAACTTACCCTTGGCTATGAGTTGCTGAATCATGGCACCCGTAATCGCTTTTTGTAGCGAAGCGGTTGGGTAAATGGTGTGTTGATTATTCTTAAGCTTCTTTTTGTGATTTGCATCGCCGACGTAGATCGTTTGGGCTTTGCCAGCATAGTTTTTAGTTAACATGATTTGACCTTTAAAATGATACTGCTTAGCCAAGGCTTGGGCTTGTTGTGCGACACTGTTCGCTTGAACGGCGGGCGCAACGGTACTAGTTGCACCTGTTCCTAAAATGGTCACGGCTAAGCTTAGTAAGCTAAGTTGCTTAATTAATTTAGACTTAATGATAACTGCTTCCCCCTATGTTTTACTAAATACCATCATAAGCACTTTACTTAGTGAACACCAGTGAAAACGGGGTTTGTCGATAAAATGTAATACGGTTGCAATGTTGATTAGATTCAACAAAAAAGCAGTGCCAGCATTTAGACTGGTCACTGCTGATTGGATTAAGCTGCCATGCTAGCCGCAGCTTCGTTTGCTTGATCAAGGTCAACTAAATTTTGATAATAATTAGCAAAGGTCCCGTAACGATATGGCACTAACCATAATAGCCCAATGCCCATGGTGATCCCACAAAGGATGGCCCAACCGATGAAACTCAGTTGTAGGACAAAGTATTCCATCTTGTGACCACGCATCAATTGACGGCTCTTAGTAATGGCTAAGGTCAGCTTAGGCCGGGGTTGTCCAGCTGGTGTGGCGGCAACGAGGTCTTTGTACACAAAGTAAGTTTGTGAGTATGCAAAGGCTTTAATAATGCCAGGGACAATCAACAATAGGCTCCAAAGTGTTAGGAAAATCGCTTGTAACACGACTAACCCTACCGTTGGCCAAGCGTATGGCCGCGTGAAACCAACCGTTGAATCACTGACGGGATGAATCTCACGACTTGGATTGCGAACCCAGTCGAGCATTGAATACATCGTCCCAACCATGAATAGTTTAACCACACAGTAGAAGACAAAGTTGATGACGGCACCCACGGCTAAGGCACCTAAAACCGTGGCGATAAGCGCCCAAGAAATGGTTGGGATGGCCGCCAACGCCTGTGAAGCGCCCTGCTGGATATTATCCGTACTGCTAGTGATGCTGGTATGCCCAGACGTTGCTTGGTCCGTGTAGTTAGCGGCCACACTGAAGATTGATAACAAGCTGACCACGATACAGAGTAAGATGGCGTCTTTCCAGCGCCCTTTAAATAGTTGTTTAACTTCTGTTTTTAATGCTGCCCGAGTTTTCATTCGGTTTCAACAACTCCCTTTTTAAGCTTTTTTATATGATACCATGCCACCGGGCTGAACCAAAATAGTGTGCAAAAAAAGCTCTGAACAAAATTGCTCAGAGCTGATTGCTAAAAATGCTTTTTCATCACGACAACTGGGGCACCGTCTTCATCATAAGGACCGGCTGTAACGGTATAACCGCAACGTTCATAAAACGTTTGGGCCGTTAACTCACCATGAATCAGACCACTCGTATAGCCATGATTTTGTGCCCAAAGTTCGGCACGCGTTAATAATTGCTGACCAATCCCTTGTCCGCGGTGATCCTGGCGGGTACAAACCCGGCCAAACCGCATCACATGGTGTAATTGTGGTTCTAAGCGCAACGTTGCCACGGGTAAGTCTGGCGTTTCGTAAGCCACAAGATACAAGCGTTCATCGTCATCTTTAGTGTCGAATTCGACGTTGGCTGGAATCCCGCGTTCTTCCACGAAGACGGCCTGACGTAACGCATAAGCGGCCGCGCGATTATAAGTCACATTTGAAAATAAATACGTCATCTTAATACGCCTTATCAATATCTTTCAACCAGGCTAATGCTAAGGACTTATCGCCTAAATGCGTCCCGATGACCGGGCCGAAATAAGTGATGTCGATTGGCATGTCTGGGTATTTTTGTTGTAACTTGGCTTTCCAAGCTTGCGCCGCATCCAAGTTATTGCCTTGGACGATAATCGCTCGCAACGGATAGTCGATCTTAGCTTGGGCTTCCGCAAATAGATGCTCAACGCGAGCTAAGGCCTTCTTAGTAGAACGAACCTTTTCAAAAGCCACGATTTCATGCTTATCATCAAAGGTCAAGATTGGCTTAATCCGTAGCACACTACCGATAAACGCTGACGCATTGGATAAGCGGCCACCGCGGACTAAATTTTGTAAATCATCCACGATGAAGTATTCGCCCATTGAGTCACGTAAATCATCGAGACGCGCCAAGATTTCTTCAACGGTATGCCCGGCTTTTGCCATGCGGGCGGCTTCTATCGCTAAGTACCCCATTAAACGCACCGTAATCTGAGAATCATATGGATAGAGCTTAATATGATCCACTTCGTCACGTAGGTTTTCAAGACTATTAATGAAGCCAGAAATCGTACTTGCTAAGTGAATACTGATGACCGCATCGTACCCTTGGTCACCCAGCTTGTTATAAAATTCAATCATTTCCCCAACGGGTGGCTGGGAGGTACTAGGAAAGGACTTAAAAGACTTCATATTGGCATAGAAGTCTTCCGTCGTAATATCGACGCCTTCCTGATACACTTTTCCATCTATAATGACCGGAATTGGGACGACATGAATATCGTTGTCGGCAACTTCTCGCGGTGTTAAATAGCTGGTGCTGTCAGTAACAACAGCAATCTTCATGACACACACCTACTTCTCATCTAAATTGATAATCACAATCTTAGCATAAAAGCTAGTTTGAAACCAGCTTGTCAACATCGGTAAAACGTGGCTTAGGGTGCTAAAGTCCGATCAACTGATTTATTTAAGCGGTTTAATAAAATCCGTAATAGGTTTTGCTCATCTTGTGGCCACTTATCAAATACGGTAGCTTCATACTTGGCGTAATCCGCATTGATCACGGCTGCCGCATTTTCGCCAGTTGACGTGACCGAATAGATTAATTGGCGCCGATCACGACCAACCGCTTCTTTGCTGAGTTTTTCTTTTTTGACGAGACTCGCTAATTGGCGACTTAACGTTGACGTATCGAGTTGCATTTCAGTAGCTAACTTTTCTTGGGTATTAAAGCCGGCTTGTAATTTTAAGAGTAGTTGCCATTCTGCCACAGTAACACCTTGGGCTTTAGCAATTTGTTTGAGCATAGCGGTTTGTTGCTTGGCGGTGTCCGCCAGCGCGGCTAAACTTGATTTCATGATAGGTCCCCCTCGTAATTAGAATTCACTTTGTATTATACAATATGCAAGTTCTTCTTAAAACCCGTATTTTGTTAAAAAACGGGTTAAATCGGTTTATGTATGTAACAATTAATTTTTTTATTAAGCAGTCGTTAAATCAAGCCGGTTGCGACATAAAACTTGTTTAAACGCTGTCACCCCATGTATACTAGTAAAGGTTGACTGTTTTAATGACAGTCTTGGACGAAACTAATTAATGAAAGCGAGTGATCACATGTCTTTTGATGGACTATTTACCCATGCCATGGTCACCGAATTACACGAAAATTTATTGAATGGGCGGATTACGAAGATTCATCAGCCCTATCAAAATGAACTGATTTTAACGATTCGCGCGAATGGTAAGAATTGGCCGCTGCTATTGTCGGCGGACCCGACTTATCCGCGAATTCAAGTAACTCGGATTCCGTATGTGAATCCAGCAGTGCCCACTAACTTTGCAATGATGATGCGAAAGTATTTGCAAGGGGCAATTATTACTGAGATTAAGCAGATGGCGAATGATCGGGTAGTTCACTTAACCATTACGACACGTAACGAATTAGGTGACGCCGAACAGCTCACCCTAATTATTGAAATTATGGCACGCCACAGTAACGTGATCTTAGTTGATCAGCAGACCAGTCGAATCCTGGATGTGATCAAACACGTTGGTGCGGACCAAAATCGGTATCGGCTTTTATTGCCTGGCGCAACTTATATTGAACCACCGAAGCAAGACAAGCTTGATCCCTTTACCCCGAATACGGATTATTTGGACTTAGTTAAGCAGTATCCAAATGAAGATGTGCTTGCCAAACAATTACAGCAGCATTATCAAGGCCTTGGCCGTGATAGTGCCTTGCAATTTGCCAAAGAACTTCATCAAACTGGTGATTTAAAAGCGCACTATCAACACTTTTTAGCCACCTTTGATGATCCGCAACCCACGTTGCTGACGTTGAAAACTAATAAAACCATGTTTGCGGCTAGCAATTATTCCGCCTTTGGAACTAAGACCCGCCAATTTGATTCTTTGAGTACCCTGCTTGATTTCTACTATCAAGATGCGGCTCAGCGTGAACGCGTTCAACAGCAAGCGGGTAATTTGATTCGGGTGGTTCGGAATGATTTGAAGAAGAACCGCAAGAAATACAAAAAGCTGCAACAAACTTTGGCAAATACGAAGCAAGCTGACGAGCTCCGTTTAAAGGGCGAAATCTTAACGACTTATTTATATGAAGTGAAACGCGGGATGACCGAAATCACCTTGCCAGATTACTATCATGATAATCAGCCGTTAAAGATTCAATTATCTAATCAAATTTCACCTTCGCGGAACGCCCAGAAGTATTTCTCACGTTACCAGAAGCAAAAAAACGCGGTCATCTATGTTGGCGAACAGCTAAAACTGACGCAACAAGGCTATTTGAAGCCAAAGAAGACCAAGAAGAAACAGCGTAGTTCACGAAAAGTCAGTCAGCCACAACAATTCTTCGCAACTGATGGTACTGAAATCTCCGTTGGTAAGAATAACCGCCAAAATGATCAATTGACTTTGAAGACGGCCCGGAAGACAGATTATTGGTTGCATACGCAGAAAATCCCTGGTTCCCATGTGATTATTCATGCTGAGAATCCGAGTGAACAAACCTTGACTGAAGCCGCCAATTTAGCTGCCTACTTCTCTAAAGCCCGTGAATCGGCTACGGTCCCAGTCGATTATGTGCAAGTTAAACGGATTCGCAAACCTAATGGCGCTAAACCAGGGTTTGTGATCTATGAAGGTCAAAAAACGTTATATGTGTCACCAAGTGCTGACTTGGTAGATCAATTAACCCCTAAAAAGTAACTGTTAAAGCTGATTATCTTGTAATAAAACAAGTTAGTCAGCTTTTTTTGTGGCTTATTATCCATTAAGTTCTCATAATGATGCTTTTTCAATGTAAGATTACTTATGTTTTTATTAAAGCGTCCAAGAAAGCGTAAAGCCCCCACCGATTCCCCCTTTTATCCCTAAATTTAAGGTAGGCTAAGATAACTTAGAATTTAACGGAGGTGGTTCGATGCGCTGGAAACCTTTATTATTCATCTTATTGATAGCGGGTTTGAGTGGCTTACTGATCCTGATAGTTGGTCATCGCCATCGCTGGTTAGCGCTATTGAAGCTGGCCTATTTTACTGGTTTGGCCACAATTTTGTTTACCCCAATTTCGTTTTCCGGAACGTCTCTCTATATGATGCCGATTGGGATTGGTCGCGTAAATCTAACAAATTTTAGTTTTAGCAATCTCGGGTTTTGGGAAAATGTTATTTTGACCTTGCCATTGGGTCTGTTGCTAAAACGGATGTGGCCACGACTATCGTTGTTCGGGGTTGGCTTTGTGGGCTTAATGATTGGTAGTAGTATTGAAATCACGCAATACTTTTTAGCCCATCACTATTTAATTAATCGTAGTAGCGATATCAATGATATTTTAGCGAATGCGTTGGGGATTTTGATTGGAGGTCTAGTCATTGCTGGCTATCTTCGTTTAACAGCTTGGCACCGTCAACGTGTTAATCGTCGATTGGCATCATAAGGGTACAAAAAAGTCACCTAAGTTTGGGTGGCTTTTTTGGTAAGGACAGAATAAGCTGGTGGCTGGGTTTTGTTTTTTTTGTATATATTAGTTAAAGTAAGAAATTACATATATCATATATTAAAATGAACCAACTATTTTGTTTATATCAATGCTATTGTAACTTTGGATTTCAAAGGTAATTTTGCATGACTCATTCGATGATAATAAGTCAGTAATTTCGTGCGTTGAACATCTGTGGCTATTGATCAACCTTTTCTTACTAATTACTGTTCCTCAGCTCACTACAAACTTTTGAAGTTACATTTAGGCACATTTTGACCATCTCTTATACCCCCCCAGGGATTAACATGGCGTACCTATATTATACTCGCTCAATACATATTTTTGTATATTTATTTAAAAACTGATACACTAGCAATTCCCGTTTACTGTTATAATAAACATTTAGTTTTAGTATCTTGTTGACAGTTTCAGTAAACAAATGTATATTTAGACCTATTGAGAGGTGAACACCTATGGACCTAGCTAAACTAACTTTAGCTGACCTTATAAACGGCTGGCATCCAGTTGCTAATGAACGCCAATGTAACTACTGCCCTGCTAACTGGTTAACTGAAACACCCGTGACTGAGATTGAACAGCACCTACAACTGGTACACGGTGGGAATTTGAATCAGCTCATTCATTTGACTAGTCGCTACAATACGCTAACAACTAAGCAGCAGGATTTACTGACAGCTTTTGCAACCGATATTAAAGACCAGGACTTGGCAAAACAATTACAAGTTGCGGCGGCGACGATTCGGCATCAGAAATTTACATTTCGTGAAAAAGCAAAACAAGCAAAACTTTACTTAGCCATCTATGATCAAGTCTTTGACTCACAGACCGCACCTGATCAACTTATCGATGTTCCTGAGCAGCCTAGTCAACCAGATGATCGCTGGCTGATTACCGAAGATGAAGCAGCTCAGACGTTGCAACATTATTTTGATTTCTCACAAGAACCGTTACGGCTAAAACGCTGGCCTAAAAAACAAAAGGTTATCATCACTATTTTGACACGCATTATTACTGAGATTCCAGCTGAACAATCTTTAACCGAACCAGATTTAAATGCTTACTTACAGCCGATTTACTTTGACTATGTGACCGTACGTCGCTACTTGATCGACTATGGCTTTTTGAAACGAACTGCTGACGGTCGTAATTACTGGCGACCGACTGAAAGGAACTAATATGGATACTGAACATAAGAAACAACTACGCGAAGCTTATAAATTGGCCCCAACTTACTATGGGGTGATTCAGATTAAGAATCGTCGTAATCAAAAGATTTTTATTGATACTGCGGCCAATCTGCATAATCGCTGGCATTTTTATCAACTTAACCTAGATAAGAACTTCTACCGTGACACGCCCTTACAACTAGATTGGAATTCGCAAGCGCCAACTGATTTTGAATACACCGTTTTATGGCAAGCCGAAACCGCCGATGTCACCAATATGCGTCAAACGTTGAAAACGCTGAAGTTAAAATGGCTAGCTAAGCTTAAGCCATTCGATGATCGAGGTTACAATCGCCAACCAAAAGATTGGGAGGATGTGCCACATGACTAATAACTTAAACACCACGTTTACGCCTATCGAGCAAGCAACTTGGCCACGGCGCGATTACTTTTATTACTTTACTAAACTAATGCCTACTGGGTTTAGCTTGACCGTCAACTTGGACATCACTAAGACCTTGACTTGGACGAAAGCCCATACTATTAAGTTTAATCCGGCGTATCTCTATCTAGTCAGCCGCCTGTTAACACAACATCCGGAAATGCGAGTGAGTTATGTTAACGATCAATTGGTGACTTTTGACGTTCTACATCCGAGCTATACGATTTTACATGCTGATGAGACGATGGCTAATCTATGGACCGCTTATGACGCTGACTTTGCGACGTTTAATCAAGCTTACCTGGCTGATATAAACGCTTATCGCAATGTTCCCGGCCCAATGCCGAAAGCCCCACAGTCCGCTAATTTGGTCAATATCGGTAGCTTGCCTTGGGTTAACTTTAGTAGTTATACGCCATTGCCAATGACGCCATTAAAAACCTTCTTCCCGATTTTTCAAGCTGGCCAATTTGTCACTAACCAGGGGAAGACAACCATGCCGCTATCAATCACGATTCATCACGCGACCGCTGACGGGGTTCACGTGAGTCACTTCTTTAATGAGTTACAAACGTTTTTCGATCAGCCTGAAATGTTACTAGCACACTAAAAAATCCGTTTAGCTAATTTAATTAGTTAAACGGATTTTTTAGTATGCTTAATACCGATGTGACCGTAGTGCTATCCAGCTAGCGCCACCTACGACAACCAGGAGTCCAGCAACGGAACCCATTAAAACGGGTTTGTCTGGTGACTCACTAGTAGCTGGCGTCTGATGCTTAGCAGGCTTAGCTGAATTGCTTTTTTTAGACTTAGCGTTAACCTGATCACCATCAGCTTGCATTGTCGCTGATGATTGAGCTTGGCTAGTCGCCTTAGAGCTAGCTGAAGCACTCGGTTTAGCTTTTGAACTGACTTTCGTTACACTGCTGCTAGCGGCTGACTTAGCTGAAGAACTGGCCGCAGTGCGATTCCTTTTTTTGGACTAGTTTCCTTAGTCGCCTTGGTAGACGTGACCACTGCCTTCGTGATGACGTGGGCTTTCAACTTAGGCAACTGTGATGCCTTGAACTTGAAGCTCATCGCATGGGTCGCTTTATAAACGTGCAAGACGTTAATCGATAATTTCGCCGTTACTTTTTTCTTCAAATTCTTAGTGGTAAAGGAATAGTAAATATTCGAATTGCCCTTTTTATCCCGCACTTTGCGAACATGCTGCGGTTTAGCGCCGTTCACCTTTAAAACTTGCACCGGATATTTACCCAGCGACTTGGCCGTCTTCAAATGCATCGTTACCACATACTTCTTATGTTTAACAACCACTTTTGCTGGTTTGACAAAGTATTTGCTGGCAATCGATGACTGATTAGTGCCATATTTTAATGCTGAATAATTAACGGACTTAGCTTGCGCACCAGTTGTTAAGCCAAAGAGACTCAATCCCAGTACACCAGCGGTCATTAGCCATTTATTAGTCATTTTATCACCCGACTTTTCCGATAAAGAACGACGCCACTCACTGCCAATAGCGTGACGAGTCCTAATACACTAGCCAAAACGGCCCGCCGTTCACTGGTTTGTGGCAAGTTGCCATGGTGATTTCCAGTAGCCGTATCCGCCGCGTCACCATTAGTTGAACCATTTTTGGTCGGCTTGTTACTAGTTGGAACAGCTTGGGCACTGTCCGCCGCATGATTAATCGCAGTCCCTTGATGGCTGAACTTAAATCGTACGGTAAAGTCTTGGTTAATGCCAACAGTTGGCACCGCGACATGTACGGTGCCTTTAATAAGCTGATTCAAATCGCTTAACTTATTGACGTTAAACGTATAAGTCACCACATAATCTTTACCACTCGTCCCATAAATCACATTCTGAGCGGCTTCACCATCAGTAGTGATTGGTTTAAATCCGCGCGCCTGCATCCCCGAGTTCTTTGCGTATTTAACCGTTAGTTGAACTTGATAGTGATTCCCAACCTTAGTGATTTTAGCGGCATGGGTATAAAACTTATTAGCAGCGGAAACCTGATTATTATCCGCTTGTAAAACTTCATAGGTCCAACCAGTTGTATCTAAAGCTGAACGCGTTGTTTTAGCCTTAGTTGTAGTAGCTTTGGTCGTTGGTGTAGTGCTGGTCTTCTTAGCATCATTAGTCTTAGTCTTGGCACTAGTACTACTTGATGATGGGGCTGATGAAGCAGCCGGTGTCGAATCAGCTGACTTTGCCGGTGTAGTATTGTCCTTTGTCGACGTTGTTACAACTGATGACGTCCCCTCATTTACTTCAGAAGCTGCCGGTGCCGTGACAGTCGGTACATTGCTCCAATCGAAAACCAGCCATGCTGATTCCGTCTTTTTTATAGGTTTAGGCATTCCTGGCATATTTATCTCTAAATCGAATGTAATCTTTACATTAGTTGTTGGTTCAGAAAGTGTGAAACTAATACTATTATCCGTTAATGCATTTTGTCCATTAACGGTCACACTTTGCATCATTTTGTTTGGATCATTGGTAGCAATAGTTACTTGATATGTGCCGTTATTCGCGACTACTTTTGCACTTTGAGAAAAAGAAGACTGAGCCGTCGAAGGTATTGCACTGGGAGCACCATTCTCATCTTTCCTCACGTGGACCGGCACCTCGTTATACGTGCTATCCTTCAACGTACTAGCTTGCACCGTTTGCATAGCGCTTACATTTACCAGCGCAAAGATAAGTGCTATTAGACCCCTAAGCCCAACCTTGATCCACTTTAACTGCATTTCAAATTCCTCCTAAAAATGAATAATTGTTAAATTCAAGATTAAGTTTACCACAATTAAGCCGCCTTTTATAACCAAATTATATTTATTTGCATTCAATAATGGAATCATCTTAAACTTAGCAATCAAAATTATTTCGCCCACGACTTAATTCTACTGCAATTCATTAAACCTGGTTCAACCAGCTAACCATTTAATGTGAGTTATAACCTGATAACTAATGTAAAGACAGATTATATCGGTCTTTTCCAGATTGTTCACTGGCTTTTTAAACTAAAACAGCTTAGTTCACCATTCATGCTAGTGAACCAAACTGTTTTAGTTTCTACCTATATAATAGATTGCTAATTTTTGATTTTAAAGTTTTCTATCAGGTCACCGTGACTAACTATCCCCGTCTTTTCAATGACAAAGTCACTTGGTTGCCGATTAGTGACAAGACAAGTCACCAATGCCGATTGGTTAGCCACATGCAAGGCATCAACGTCCATCATAGCTAGCTGAGTCGTTGGTACCACCGAGTCTCCCACCGCAACCAACCAATTAAAAGCGGTAGTTTCAGCGTGACCATCAGGCTGGCCTAACTGCACCGTCACTTCACAATCGTGATCAGCGATCAAGGTTAACCGCTGGTTGCTAATTTGTGTCACGGTCCCGGCAATTGGGGCTTGCACTTCACCGACCATCGGCTCCACGGCAAAGCCAACACTGGCACCTTGACTCCCGGCTTGCCGTAAATCAACATACAAGCCATTAACTGGGGCGACTAACTGCATTTGGTGTTTACGTTGAAATAACTTCATCATGATCCTTTACCTCCACTAACTTAAGCTAAGCGTATCGGTGGCCACCTGATTCACACTTAAACCGTTTTTTTTGATCCAAATTCACTATAAAGTATCGAACGGGTTTCAAGTCAAGTAAAAGTCCGAATTAAGTTTTACAAGTACCCGCTGATACGACAAATAATCATTTAACACCTAAATCGTTTCCATCAATTGTAATTAACTGTGATAGACGCGTAACTGCTTAGTAATACAACTGCAACATTAATCGTGTATCTTAGTATGTAGCGATTAATTAACGGGGAGTTTTTAAACTATATGTCAAAAATCAAAGTAAAATTAGCAGCACTCTTATTATTGTTCGGAATGGGCTTTGGCTTAACGACCAATGTTGCTTCCGACGTGTTACCACAAACGGCAACCACAACAGCTCAAGCTGCCACCCGGTTGTCTGCCAAACAAAAGAAGCAAATTAAAGCAATCAATGCTGGCTTATCTAAGAAACAAAAAGCCGCTAAAAACTGGATTGCCTACCGTGAATCAAGCTTTAGTTACACAGCACGCAACGGGAACTGTTACGGCCGTTACCAATTATTACGCGCTTACTTACATGGTAACTACTCCGCCGTCAACCAAGAAAAGATGGCTAACAAATACGTTAGCGGCCGTTATGGTTCATGGACACATGCAAAGAAATTCTGGCAAGCACATCACTGGTATTAAACCAAATCAGCACTTACAAATCTGACATATAAAACAATAAGACGACTCGGCTGCCTTTAGGGCGGCGGGTCGTCTTTTTTTGGCTCCTGCTCCACGCAGTTGCTAATGAACTAACAACTGCGCTATGATATAGCGATACGCATAAGAGCCCTTGAAAGTGATGATGATAATGACCAAACGAATTTTAAAAATAGTGGGTTTCCTACTATTATTAGGGGTTTTAATTGGCGGTGGTCTATTAGTCGCTGGATCAAAAAAAGCACCAACGACCACTCACCCAGCCACCGCTAGTTCTAACAAGCAACCTAAAAAGGTTACTACTCCTAAGCCAGTTGCTAAATTAACCATGACTGAATTAAAGCGCCATCCAGACTTACGCTATAGTAGTATTATCTACTACGGCATTAAATACACGCACATTCAGCGTTGGCAAGAAGTTTCTGATTTTAGCCGTGGCTGGCAAGTCGAAATTTATCATGCGCAGGCAAAGTATCTCGTCTGGCCGGATAAACATATCAAAGCTGAAGCCAAACAATTAGAGCCCAACTGGTTTAAGCTCGACTCACAAGGCAACGTGACTTATCACAGTTTTGTCGTCCACTCGTTTCGGGATGATCAGACGAAAACAGTTAACCTAACTGAAATCGTTGCTCAGATTAATCATGACCACGCCATGAAAAAAGTCCGTCAAATGCCGACGAATCTAACCACGCTTAATCACACTAAATAAGTTATTCCACACAAAAACCGACTTGCCGTTAAGGTGGCAAGTCGGTTTTTGTGTGTTCAGGTTGTGGGACAACTCAAAACATTAGCATGCACAGTCTTACCGATCTAAGGTCAAAAGTAAGCTTTCCTGAAATTAATCTGACAAATTCTCAGATAACCTTCACTCGGCATAAGGGGCAACCAATTCATCAACTGCGTATACTTAGGTCATCAAATACGAGTAGATTGTTTAACAAATGGTCACAATAGTTATTTATAGAAAGAAGTTGCGTTTATGATGATTATAATAAAAAAGCTTCACCACCTATTAACTAAGAATGATGTACTGGTTAGTATCGCCCTTTTAGTTGCGACTTTGGTTCCTCTAGCTTGCCTCTCATTACTGATTTGAGCGCCGTCCATAAAAATGATCTTTCAGGAAATGATCTTTCTGAAAGATCATTTTTAATTTGTTGCCGGTTGAATCTGTAGCAACACTGCTTTACGAATCGTATCAATCGCATCGGCGACCGCCGCATTTGACACGTCGCCATGTGCCAAAGTCCATTCGAGTACCGTCATTTGCACATTGGTTCCCATCGTTGCCATCAGGTCCGCGGGTACTTGCATCGCGTCACCATAAGGCGCAATGAACCGTTGCCATTCTTTTAATAATAATGACCGAAAGTTGGCTTGTAGATCAGCATGGTCTTCGTGAATCGTAAATAAGATTTGAATCGCCGGCCGTTTATCTGCCATATCCGCCAATAAGCCTTGGACGAGTTCATCAATCTGCCCATCAATCATCTGCATAAATCGGACATGAACTTGTTGGGCAAACATAGTTGTATGAACCGCGACCATGTTTTCTAATAAATCATACTTGTCTATATAATGTGCATAAAAGGTCGAACGACTTGTTAACGACGTCTGACAAATATCAGCGACCGTGATTTGTCGCACCGTCTTTTGCGTTAATAACGTCAATAATGCTTGTTGAATATCGCGCTCCGTCTTAATTTTCCGGACATCTTTAACCATATTACGCCTCGCTTTTGCTTGTTAATTCTAGCATAACACAGTCACTTTCAAATTAAACGTTGGTTTTCGAACACTTTGTCTGATAATTGTCCGAAAGCCAACGTTTGTCAACATTTTGCTAGTGTACGCCCCCGTGACTTGGCCTTATGATGGTCTTGTTGAAAGCGAGATGGGTCAGCGCTTTCAAATCTAAGTGAGAAATGAGGTAAGTATTATGTTCACATGGATTTTTTGGATTTTAGCAATTTGGTTTGTTGTTAACGTCATTTGGATGTGGTTCGATCTGGATAATGAACAACTACAAAAGACATTTGCCTGGATTAACGTGGCTGCTGTTATTATCGGCTTCTGGGTCTTCTATGGCGCAACCTCGGTGGCCAGTTTAGCCACTTGGTTCCAAGTACTGAATTGGGTCAACGTCGTATTAGCCGCCATCCAGTTCTACTTCGGCTACCGGCGCGCTAATGGGAGTAGTCATAAAACCGCTTAATTAAACTAGCAACAAAAACTAAGTCAAGCATCAAACGTAATCGATCATCTCCAAGTAAGCCAAAAGTCCGTTTTAACATCACCCACAGCTGATGTTGAAACGGACTTTTTTATTAATCAGCGCGTGGTCGGTACCACACACTGCCTAACACCGCTACCAGAACAGCTCCTAGCATTAACCCAATCGTACTTGTACGGGTTAATGTAACCGCCGCATGCGTATTCACAATATAGTACCGCCAACTGGCCTGTGGTCGTTTGAGAAGCTGACCCGTCGTTTGCTGATAATTCGCATTTGCGGCACTATAGCTCACCGCGGATTGACCGATATTCTTAAGTTGTAAATATAGTTGGCGTTGCGCTGTTCGCGGATATGTGACCTGCGCCAACTGGTTCGGTGTACCGGTCACTTGCCGCACCAGTCCTTGCCGAGTACTAATGGTCAAGCAGACCCGACCTTTTTTAGTCACCGGTAACAATTGGACCTGATTACTGACACCACTAGTTGGTATCAGTAACGTTTTGGTTTGTCCAGGCTGCAAAGCTTGACTGGTGGCGGTAAAATAAGCCCCATTCCCTTGGCGAGCCACAATCTGACTCGTTTGAGACCTACTTTGACTGGTTTGCAAGATACTGATAAAGCTGAAAATTGTCAACCATCCAGCTAAGCAACTCACTAGCTTTCGCCGTTGGGGCTGCCACACTGGTATCGTCATCCAGCCGTTAATCCCTAGTAACATCAAGCCTGGTAATAACGGTAATGCATAGCGAGCTTCAACTTCCCATAAACCAACATGAAATAGGGTCAGGCCGACGATCATTAATGCCAGTAGGCTAATGCCAAAGCGGTAATGGGTCGGCGTGACTAAGGTCCAAATACTGCCTAATAGTAACGCTAGGAACCCCACCTGCGTCCCAGTGACCAGCCAGAATTGCCAGGCCCGTTGTCCTTGCAAATACCAAGTCGGCGCTCGTAACCATTGCGTCGTTAACTTGAAGCTATCAAAGTCACCAGTTGCCCAAAAGACACGAAACTTAGCGAATAAATGAGTTAAGCTGCCCCAGACACCCATTTTAGTTAAGCGTTGCCTGATTAGCTTTTGTGCGGCTTGTTGCTTTTTAGCGGCTGATGGTTGTTGGCGAATCAGCTGCATGTCAGTAGCATTATATTGTCCGGCCAGCTTAGGATTCAAACTCATCGCCAGCCAACTCGTCGTGGGCAACGCATCCGCGGCTTGTTTTTGATAGCCGCTTTGATGCGCCCAGGGTTGCATGCCGAAGACACCAAGGCCAAGTGCCACCACAGCGCGAACTAACCAAGTCCAAGTGACGCGCTGTTGCCAAACGGCCACCATCAGACTCAGTATCAAGGCCAGCCATAACACGATTAAGTTGGCTTTCATAGCCACGCCCAGCGCAACTAAGCCTAAACCAAGCCAACCTAACACCAGTTGTCGCCAGCCAAACGTCTGTTTAGCCAGATACGCTAGCGCTAAAACATCCACCGTTAGTGGCATCACTAGTGCATCCGTATAGGCAAATAGGCCAAACGCATAGATGGGCACACTTAACAACCAAGTCACGGCTAACGCCAAAGCCCCCGGTTGCCATCGCTGCCAGTGCTTGATAATAACTAAACCAGCCGCTAAGCCGGTATCAAGCCACAAAAAACGACTGATATTAAGTGCTACCCATGGTGTCTGAAGACCCAAACTCAAGCCGAGCTTAATTAACGCCGCTTCTAATAACGTAAAGTTGACATTATTTGGATACACCAGAAAGTAGTCATTCCAGTGATGACGACCTTGTGCTAGGACAATGGCTTGGTTGCGTACAAAGTAAGCATCGGCACGGCCCACATCAACAAATTGCCACGCGACAATTAATTGGGTCACCCCAATTAAAAGTATCACCCCAATTAAGACGCGCCGATACGTTATCGCTGACCAACGTGTCACCCACCGCCGTAACCCGTTTAAAATAACTAACAATGCCAGCACTAGCAAGACCATTACCGCTGGTTGGACCCAGTCTTGATCGGCAAAAAAGTGAATTGGTTGTAGCGCGGCGAACAGTCCTGCCCAGCACAAGATACTGGCCGCTAACCAATTCACGGCTTTCGCAACCCGTGACATCCGGTCTAACCGCGTGATGACTTAGCCACTAACTGCGGCTGCTGGGCGGCAGAATAGTCATCGATCTCAATAATATAGCGCGGACGGTGTTTAACCTCGGCGAAAATCTTCCCGATATACGTCCCAATGACACTAATTCCAATCAACTGAATGCCACCTAAGAACCACAAACTCATCATTAATGAGGTCCAGCCATTAATGACATTGCCAGTAAAGAATCGAATTGCCGTATATATTAACATTCCTAAACTAATCAAGATCACCCCAATCCCCAACACCATAATCGCTTGAATCGGCGCAATTGAAAACGACGTGATGCCATCTAGCGCAAACGCTAGCATCTTCTTAAATGGATATTTTGATTCCCCAGCAAAGCGTGGTTTGCGGCGATAAAAGAGCTTACTCGTTGGCAAGCCTAATTGTGGAATAATACCTCGCAAGAATAAATTAGTCTCTGAATATTGCATCAATGCCTGCACAGCCCGGTGACTCAATAAGCGAAAATCGGCATGGTCTGGGACTAATTGCACCCCAATCTGTCGCATTAATTTGTAAAACGTCTCGGCTGTCCACCGTTTGAACGTCGAATCGCTACTCCGATCATTACGCACCCCCAAGACGATATCGTTACCGTCGCTAAACTGGGTAACCATCTTCGGAATCAGTTGCGGGTCATCTTGCAAGTCCGCATCAATCGTAATCACCGCATCGGCAAACTTGCCAGCCACTTGCATGCCAGCCATTAACGCATTCTGATGACCAAAGTTGCGACTGAATTTTAAACCACTAAAGATTAAATTATCCTGCTCTAATTGCCGAATCAACGTCCAGGTCTGATCACTACTCCCATCATCCACGAATAAAATCTGACTGCGGGGATTAACCTGCTTACTTTGAATCATTTTCGTTAGGATTGTGCCTAAAACCTGCGACGACTTAGGTAAAACCGCCGCTTCGTTATAACACGGAACAATAATCGTTAATCGTGGTGCTGCCATGTTAACGCCCCCTCATATTCTGATACTTAACCCACACTCAGCTCATCAATCATGACCGACTGATAAGTCTAAAAATCCATAAGACACTCGCCATTAACCAAAATCCTTAATTAAGGCTTAATCTGAGAAATTTTCAGAAACGGTTTAGTTTTTCTAATTGGTCCCGAACTTGACGATTACTTATAATCAAACTTGTTGTTCAACTCTCGATACAAGCTAATTAATACCCCAATATTAATTAAGATTGTCATTATTATACGCATGCAGCCCAATTAACAACAGTAAGCCGGCGTTAATTCAGCCTCAAAAAAGTTGGCTTAACAAAGCTGTGTCATTAATTGAATTATTCTTGACCGTCACTTATGGTAATTAAAAAACAACTTATAAAAACACCTGGGCATTGACAAAATTAAACCGCCGCACCGTTCATTAATCTGACTGGGGGTCCAGCTCATGCAACACATTAAAACAACTTGGCACGGCCCATTAATCGCCGGTAGCTTAGCCTTATTAGTGATTAGTACCGTCTTGTGGCACCAACAAATCACCCCATTTGGCAACCATAATTTATTAATCAGTGACATGGGCACACAATATCTCTCCTTTTTCACCGCCTATCGCTACGCTTTACTCCATCAAAATTTTCAGCTCTATTCCTTCTCACAATCCCTAGGTGGTAGCGTGGTCCCAACCTTGGCCTACTACTTAATGAGTCCATTTAACTTGATTATCCTGTTGTTTCCAGCGGCTAACTTACCAACTGGAATCACAGTGCTTCTAATGGTAAAAGTCACCGCAATTGCCATAACGATGACAATCTATTTACAACGCCACTACCACTCACAACGCTGGTCAGCCGCTATTTTTGGTGTCGCCTTTAGCTTATGTGGCTTTGTCGCGTTGAATTACTTTAACTTGATGTGGTTAGATGCTTTAATCTGGCTACCTTTAGTATTGGACGGCTTAGATTATCTGCTTGCGACTGGACGTAGTGCCCGTTTCTTCTGGTGGCTCTGGCTCAGCATTATTACTGATTTTTATCTTGGTTATATGACTTGTTTATTCGTCGTTTATTACTTCATTTATATGTGGTTTGAGACTAAAACACCTGGTCAAGCTTTTAGCGCTGACTTTAAACAACGCCGGACCCTCGTTGGTAAAGCAATCTTAACTGGTGCCTTAAGCATAGTCACGACCTTATTCCTATTGATTCCAACGGCATTTGGCATGTTGCAAACCGCTAAAAGCGCCAATTCAATGACGAACTTCTTACCAGTCCCACAGTACGGCTTCGATATTTTAAGCCAATTAGGCGTTGGGGCGAATACTTACGCTGATCGGTTGGTTCACGCCCCTACCTTATTCAGTACAACGGCGGTAGTCTTATTGACCTTAGCTTACTTCGTTCATCCTGATATTAGCCGGACCCACAAATGGCATGCTGGAAGTTTAGTCATCGCACTGTTGCTCAGTATGGGCATCCGTTTATTAGATACTGTATGGCACATGTTTCAACAACCAGAAGGCTTTCCTTTCCGAGACGCCTTCTTCTTCAGCTTCGTCTTGATTAGCTTAGCTTTCGCTACTTGGCAGGCCCGGCCACAAAAAATCGCACGTAAGTGGCAATGGGGTTTACCGACACTGCTAGCTGGGCTATTGGTAATCGGTTGGTTGGCCAATCGCGCGGCTAAAACACCGGTATCTCGCAACGCGTTATTACTTAGCTTCGGCTATGTGCTGTTAACCAGCTTAGTGTTATTCGCCACCCAACGCACGATTCGGACGGTGTTACTTACCGGTCTAATGATGAGTGAACTGGGTGCCAATAGTCTGCTAAGTATGCGGACCACCCAATTTGGGAATCAGACCATTTATCAAAAAGCCTATAAAACGGAAGATAAACAGATGTCAGCCGTCAACGATCCCGATGGCCAACTTTATCGAGTCGATAATTCAAATACGCTGATCAATAAAGCTTATCAGGAAAAATATAATAACTATAATGACCCGTTGTTATTCAACTTCCATGGTATTAACTATTACAGTTCGACCTTGAATCAGACGACTTGGCAGACGCTGAAATCATTAGGTCTGTTTGGCAAGAATGCGCGGCGCATTAGTTCACAAGGGTTAACCCCCGTCAGTAGCATGTTATTAGGCATTAAAAATGACATCATGCTACAACGAGATGGACAAGCTCAGACAACCCCTAATCTGAGTTACTTAGGGATGGGCTTTGCTGTCAATCATGGTTTCAGTAAGATTCAATTGCTGAAAACCCACGCCTTGGCCAACCAAGAAAATAGCTTACAAAGCTTACGACCAAGTTCAACACCTTATTTTGTAACCGCCACGATCGCTAGCGACCAGGTCACCATTGATCGCCAAGCACTGATGTACCATAACTTGCATACCACAACCATCAAGGTTAAGGCGACCGGACCACTGTATTACGATGATATTAGTGGCACGACCAAATACACGACTTTCCGCGTCAATGGCCAGTTGATTGCGCCGAACGTTGATGCCAATGAACATCAGATGTTACTAGATTTAGGCAACTTCAACAAAGGTCAGACCGTTAAACTGACCTTCAAGACAAAACACCAAAGTTTAACGCCTAAAGTGGTGCTTGCTAGCTTGAATTTAACTCAGTTCCAACAAGTTAGCCAACAGTTAAAAACAAGTGCTTGGGTCCCTACTTATCGTGCCACTGGGTTTAATACGACCGTTACAGGAACGATGCATAACCCCAACAAGCAAAACTGGTTGTATACCGCAATTCCTTATGATCCGGCATGGACGGCAACCGTGAATGGCCAACCTACCACGACTAAAAAGGCACTGAACGGTCTGACTTTAGTTCATATTGGTAATGGCAAACAAACCATTAGCCTGCATTATCAGGTATCTGGCTTAAAGCTTGGGGCAACCCTTTCGTTACTAAGCTTAATCACTTACCTTGCCTATGGTTGGTACTGCCAGAAACAACACCTTGTTTAACCCTTAAACCAGGCTGATAGTTGGCCTGGCTTTTCATTGTTTTATAAAATTAGTGGTAAAAGCCAACACTCAAGATTTTCAAATGCGGACAACACGTTCCAGCCAATTTTAGACCGAACAGAGTGGCAATTTAAACCAACTAGCCCCAAGCATAAATCAATCATTTTATTATCAAAATGATTGGTTCAAGGCACGAATTATCGTTATACTGAAATTAAGAGAAATTACGCTTGATGCTAGTTGAAATTATCGCCTGCCGGTTGGGCCCTAAAACGCTGGAACGCCATGGACCATTTTGAAGCCCGGTCTTCAAAGCTGTCGTTAGTCTAAGCACGATCAAACCACTCGTACAAAGGCCAACGACACGGCTGAACATTTTAGGAACCAACCTCTCGGCTAAATTTGTTGATTGAACATTTTATAAATATCGACTAACTAACGGCGGGCGGGCCAGAATTGGCTCAGTGGTGTCGTTTGACTTAGCCGGATTTTTCCGGGTTAGTCAAAGCCCGGCTTGTGAGACCGCTCTTCGGCTCACAAACGTGGCCACCACGTTCCAGCCGATTCTGGACCAACCAGAGTGGCAATTTAAACCAACTAGCACCAAGCGTAGAGAAATTAGAAAGTGGTGTCTGCATGGCAAAAATACTATTGGTCGATGATGAAGCCAGCGTCATTGACTTCTTACAACAAGAATTAACCTTTGAAGATTATGAGGTCGTGACCGCCTTAGATGGTCAGCAAGCTTATGACATTTACACGGAACAAAAAGACAGCTTAGACCTCGTGATTCTGGATTGGATGTTACCGAAAATGGATGGCTTAGAGGTTCTCCGTCGCATCCGTAAGCACGATACCCTGCCGGTAATCATGATGACCGCCCGCGATTACGTTGGTGATAAAGTGGCGGGTCTCGACGGTGGCGCTGATGACTACATTACCAAGCCTTTTGATACCGAAGAACTCTTAGCTCGTATCCGGGTAATCTTACGCCATGCGGATCAGACTAAGCATACCCAGGCCGTTTATCAATTCGCTGATTTGGAGCTAGATACTAAGGCCCGCCAAGTGCATCGTAACCATCACTTAATCCAATTGACCCAGCGTGAATACGACTTATTATTAACACTCATGCAACACGCCGGCGAGACCTTGTCCCGAGATGAACTTCTCGATGAAGTCTGGGGCATTGATTTTGATGGGCAACCTAATATTGTCGATGTCTATGTACGTTACTTACGACATAAAGTTGACACTGAAGCTGATCGTAAGCTCATTCATACGGTCCGTGGCGTTGGTTATTGTTTGCGAGATGATGCCCATGTTTAATCTACGCGGTAAATCGAACGTGGCCCAAATCACCCGTTCATTTACTTGGATGATGCTTCTGATCGTCCTGATCACTGGCACTAGTATTTCACTAGTCGTCGGCTACCGCTTAACCCGTAATCGGGTCGACGAAGCTCGGGCACTGACAAAAAGTCTCGATCGTTCCATTATTGATGATGAACCTGACTGGAACCGGTGGAGTATCAACAGTCCAATCAATACGAAAAATACTTTTGTTAAAGTGCAGACGAATATTCCGAAACGCAAAGCACATACCTTTTATTCCAAAGGAACCGTTAAATTTCTTAAAGCTGATGCTTACCAAATGCCAATCTTGAGATCTGTCTGGTACTTACCAAAATACGGATTCCTTTACCGCGCTTCCATGAAATCAGACCACATTTACTATGAAACTTGGACCAGCTTTCAAGACGTTTCACATATCTTTAAGCTGATTCTAGAAGTGTTAGTCCTAGTCTTGATTCTTTGTAGCTTGTTAGGCTACTTCATCATCGCCTGGCTAGCGCGCCGCTTGAATAAACCGTTAGCCAGCTTGACGACCGCTGCTAAGCAGATCAATCATAGTGCCAATATTTCGTATCATGAAGCCTTGCCCGTACCGGATAACCCCGATGAAATTCATGATTTAGGTACCGAAATCAATCAGCTCTTAAAATCACTGAATGACCAGGTCTTACGTGATCATCAATTTGTCTCGGATGCGTCCCACGAGTTACGGACACCGTTAACGGCGATTCGCGGCCATATTAGCCTAATCAATCGTCGTGGTGAACAACATCCGGAAATCATTCCGAAATCGTTAAAATTTATCGACGAAGAATCGGCTCGCATGCAGACGCTAGTTGAAAGCCTGCTGCGACTCTCACGGATGGACCATGTCGACATCGAACGGCAACAGTTAGATGTGAATCAGGTCGTTCAACAAACTGTTGAAAATTATCAAGCTGAGATTAGTCAGCCATTACAATTAGACTTAGCGACCGAACCTTTAATGGCCATGATCAATCTAGATAGCTTGCAACAAATTTTAGTCGCGCTCTTGAACAATGCCAATAAATATTCACCTGCTGATCAGCCCATTACCTTAACCACTAGTCGCATAAATGGTCAGCCAACCTTAGCCATTGCCGACCTTGGTACTGGGATCGATGATGACCACAAAGCCAAAGTCTTCGAGCGTTTCTATCGTGTTGACCAAGCCCGGTCGCAACAAATTCCTGGAACCGGCTTAGGCTTAGCTATTGTTAGTCGGCTCGTTGATTTGAATCACGCCCAGATTGCCATTAGTGATCACCAGCCACACGGCGCCGTCTTTACATTAACCTTGGCAACTAAATAAGCCTCCAAAAGCACCAGCATATGGATTAAATCCGTAATGCTGGTGCTTTTGACTTTAACAAGTTTATGTAAGCGATCACAAAAAAGACTTGACGGTGACTGCATTCAAGCTGATATTAGAAGAGAACCTTTAATTATTGGGGGAACTAACTATGACTAAAGCAATCGTCGCCTTCGATCTTGATGCAACTTTAGTAAATGACGACAAACAAATCTCCACCGAAAATCAACAAGCGTTACAAGCCTTGCGCGCCAATGACTGTTTACCCGTGATTGCTACCGGCCGAGACCGCTTGGAAATTGCGGACATTATTGTTACTGGTCAATTTGAGGCCATCGTCAGTGCAAATGGTGCCGACGTTTACTTGGCTGGTGACCAGTTATTCGAAGATAGCTTAGCGGCCAGCGTGTTACGTGATCTAGCTGCTTGGACCACTGAAAATGCCATTAGCTTTGCAGTCTCAAATCATGACGGTATGGCCATCAGTCAGATTGATGACTTGGTACGGTTAAACTATCAACGAATTCACCGGCCGTTACCAACCGTTAATGCCACTTATTTTCAGCAGCGTGCGATTACGAAAGCCTTAACCTTTATCGATGAGACCCCGGCCGGTCAACAATTGGAAGCGACGCTACAAGCAAAGTTTCCAACGATAACGTTCTACCGTAATTCTGATATTTGTATTGATGTGGTCGCTAACGGGACGACCAAGGCTAGCGGCATTGCAACGTTACAGACCCAGGCCGACTTAGCTGCCGTTCCTGTTTATACCTTTGGTGACGGTTATAATGATGTTTCGATGCTGCAGTCCGCTGACGTCGGGATTGCGATGGGCAATGCGGATCTAGCGGTGCAACAACAAGCCAACTATGTCACTCGCCGTTATGACGATCATGGTATTGTGACTGCCCTACAACATTTTAAGTTGATTTAATCCAACCATATTTGCGATAATAAAGCTGATAGGACATAAAGGGAGATGGAAAAATGACTGCAAATCATGGATTTGAAATGGAAAGCTTTTATGAGACTGGTGAAAAGTTAGGTGCTGCGGTCGATGTGATTCGTAAAGATGATACCAATGGCATGACCGTCCGCTATGCCACCCGGAATGCCGGCGAAATTAAATTCATCTTCACCAACATGCGGACCGGTGCCGTCATTGAAATGGTCTATGAACAAGATCGGCAAGGCGGTTGGACGTTTAACCCGACTGAATCGACGACAGTTAATACAGATCTTAAGGCTTAAATCAAAAAAGCTCATCGAATTTAATCGGTGAGCTTTTTTATCCTTAATAATCGTAAAGCTATCAGGCTTTAACAACGGCACTAACTTGTTGGTCAACATCGGCAATTGTTGCCGCATTCAAAAAGCCTAGTGCTTGTTTCTGATGACCATCGTATAAAAAGAGTAGCCCATTAGTCTCAGCAACCCCAAAGAACAATGATCCAAAGACCTGCCCCGTCTTTAGTAGTTGCGATTGTTTTTGATAAATTGGACCAGTTGGGGCTAACTGCGCCCGCTGCAGGCTCAACAACTCAAAATAGTCATCTGAAATTTCAGTAAATGCCGCCCCAATCTTTTCTAAATCACTTAAATAAGTCTGTTGCGGTTGGCGCATTGGTCGACCGGTCACATTAACAAATGCGTGAGCCGACAAGCCTAATGCTTGGGCACGATTAGCCAAATTGGTTTTGGCAGTCTGCTGATCGCCGTAAACGAATTCGGCTAAATTCACGATAACATCTGGTGCTGGCGCAACAATAGCTAAATTTAGCAATGCTAATAAAGTGTACTGATCCCCAATCGTCAAATCAACCTTATGTTGACTGTGATCCCGGGCTAAATCCTGGGTAATCGTCACTCGATCCGTTAAATGCAACTTACCCTGACTCAACTGTTCTAAACAAGCCAGAATCACCAATAATCGACCAACCCCGTTTTGCGTATAGGCACCTGAACTTGGTGCCACTCGCGTCATCGCAAAGTCACCAGCGCCACTGCTGTAATACAATGCCTTTCTGACTAAGGTTGGCGCTAATCTTGTAATACTAGAATTTCTCCCAGAACCTTTAATAAAGATCACGGTATCAGTCTGAATAGCTTGAATCAAGGTTCGTGATAACGACTCAAGCTGGTCGAAGTGCCCACCAAAGTTAGCAGTCTTAAAAGCAGCGGCGACTGAACCAATTTCTGGCCCGAACGTATAGAGTCGATCGAAGTGACTTTGCATTAACTTTTCAATTAACTGTAAATGTACCGCTCGTGTCTTATCACCTAAATTAATAACCCGACCCATGACAAAAACTTTTTGAGTATTGGAAGTTACCTGATAAGCCTGTGCAAAATCAATAAAGTTTTGCATCGATAAAACTTCTGCATTATGAGTATCATCCAATACCGTTACTTGATGGCCATTGACCATAAAAGTATGCACTTTCCGCGGATTGGCAAGTTGGCAAAGTTGTTGTAATGGTTCCTGCCACGCAACATCAAATCTGCCTTGCAATAAGGTCATCGCACTGATGGCGCCAATCGCATTACTGATCAAACCCGCGTCAAAGTGGCGAACATCAATCGTTGCCAGTAACTGTCGATTATGGCTGACTTGTAAATACCCATCGGTGACTTGACCAATATAATCACAGTCAGCCTGCGTCCCATACGTCATAATCTGCGACGTATAACGCTGCGCCAATTTTTTGACTTCAGCTAAGTTTTTAATATCACCATTCACTAATAACGGCCGATCAGGTTTTAAACCATAAGCAAGTCGTGTTTTGAATTCCGCCATCGCATGCTCGTCATAACCACGCTGACCAATCCCAACCTGTGTGATAATACCTAAGTCCAAGGTTAAATCTTGCATAATACCGACTTTGTTCGGCTTTTTACCATACCAGAAAGCGCCTAAAGCAATTTCAAGCACGTTATAGGTTGTCCCAACACTATTCATCACCGTAATCCGTGCTGAAGTTCGTGAATTATGATTTGTCGGGGTACTATGCGTTGGCGCGACTAGTTTTAGCAGGCCCGTCAACAAGGTCTTCATCGTACTTTTGCCAACTGTGCCTGTAATCCCGATATTATGACTTGGTTGCGCCGCATTAATCAAAGCAAAAATCTGCTTCATCGCTTCATAGGAGTTAGTGACTTTCAATTGCGGGACATTAACGTCTTTAATCAGCCGTTGCACGACAATCATCCGCAACTGATTGGCAAACTTATGAACGAATTTATGAGAATCAGGTGGATTGACAGCATACATACCCGCATTGCCAGTCCCTTTGACCCAAGTTGGACCATCCATTGCAAAAAACAGGTTGGCTTGATCACTTGTTGAAAGTTCACCTTGATAAACGGCATAGTGTTTAATCGGCAAACTTGCGTCTACTGGCGGGATAACCCACTCACCACCGATAATCTCTGCAATCTCTTGCATACTAAAATAGTCACCATTGAATGTTACCAAGTTAATCCCCCACTTTATTGATTATATTTAAGCTAGCCTCTATCTGACAATCATAAGACAAGCTCACCATTGACATGCACCTGCGTCATCAATACTATGTGGACTACGCCTAAAACGGTATAACCACAGCATTCAACCCATCCAGCTTAGTTGTCGCGTAATCCGCTCCAAAGATTCCCGCTGCTTCAGTAAAATCAGTATCATTCACGAAATCCGGCTGCCAGAATGTCTCACGATTATTAGCATAAAACGGACATAAATATAAGCGATGTTGATTTAAATCTAAACGCACTGTCGCCCCATATGCTGGACAACCACGTTTGACGAACTCACCATTATTATTGAAAACCCCATTACCGATACTATAAATAACTGGTGCATGACCAACATATTTGATTGGCTGCAAGATATGCGGACCCTGACCAATGATTAAGTCAGCCCCAGCCGTCACCAATTTTTCAGCGGTAGCCTGTTGGACCGGCATAATTGCTTCATGAAAATCATTTCCCCAATGGGCGCTCACAATAATTTTAGCGGTTGGATTTTGCTGCCGATAAGCTTGAACATCTTCCCATACCAAGGTATCTAAACAATTAACCCCGGCACTAGCCGACTTCGCATAAAAATCAAATAAATTGTAAGCGGAATTACGATACCAATAACCATTGAATAGCGCGATTTTTTGACCTTGATAGTTAAATTCAACAAAGTGTCGACTATCCGTCTGATCACGTCCAGCCCCAATTGTCTCAATGCCAGCCTGATGGAACGCTTGAATGGTTTCCGTTAAAGCTGTCGCTCCCGCATCTTTGGCATGATTATTACCTAACATAGCTAAATTAAAATGACGGGTCGTTAGTTCTTTCAAGGTCGGTTCAGTTTTGGCATCCAAGATGAACGGTTTGATTCCCGTCAAGGTATGTGGATTTTCCGCAAAGACCGCTTCAAAGTTGCAGATATTATAGGCTGAATCATCAAAGAACCGGCCTAACTTTTCAAAAGAGTACCCGTAACCATACTTTTGTAACGCATCATCGATTTTATTTCGTTTACGTGCCCGGGTATACATCTCACCAAAATACGTATCACTGAGTAGATTAATAATCGGTTGCTTCAAGTTAACCGTTGTTTTAGGAGCGATTACCGCCGTTGCTGCCAAACCACCATCAACTAGCTGTTCCATCTTAGTATCAATGTAGCTGACATGTGGCGCATTAATAAAAGCACTGAAACGCTTGCCATATTGATCGTTAAAGAAAATTAAGCCATTGGTTTCTTTAGGACCGAAGAACACTGACCCATACGCTTTCCCAGTCTTTAATAACTGCGAACGTTTCTGATAGCCTAACCGTTGATTGGTTAAATTTGCTCGCTGTAAACTTAGCAAACTAAAGAATTCATTCGGCAACTTGATATAGGCCGCACCAATCTTTTCCAAATCACTTAAATAAGTCCGCTGTGCTGAACGGGTTGGGCGACCAGTAATATTTACTAACGCCTGCTTTGATAAGCCTAATTGAGCAGCCTTTTTTCGCAACCCTTGAACTGCCGCTTGATTACCGCCAAAAATCGACTCGGCTAGATTAATGATGACATCAGGCGCAGGGGCAACAATGGCAACACTCAGTAGCTCCAACAGCGTATGTGTATCGCCAACCTTCAGTCCAACTTTATTAACACTACGATCGCTGGCCAAATCTTGAGTGATTTTGACAAGATCAGTTACTCTGATCTTACTGTAAGTTAGCCGTTCTAAGCATTCCAAAATTACTAATAGGCGACCAACACCATTGCACGTGTAGGCCGTTGACCGCGGACAAATATCCGAAATAGCAAGCTCATCTGCCCGTGTTACAAAGTAGTCCGCCTTAGTGAGTAATTGGCGACTAATACGATTAATATTAGAATTCCGACTCGATCCTTTAATGAAGATAAGCGTATCACTGGTTACCTGTTGGGTTAATGTCTTAATTAAAGCGTCAACTGACGTAAAATGCCCACCGTATAACTGCGATTCAAAGTCAGCGGCAATCTGATCAATTTCAGGGCCAAATGTGTAAACAGTCTCAAACTGACTGTGATTAAAAGTCGTCACTAACTGTTGATAGACTCGCTGTGCCTGCTTTTCTAAATTGATAATTCGCCCGACAATAAAAATTTTTTTAGTTGTTGCTGGTGCGCGGTATGCTTGTGCATAGTTAATAAAGTTTTGCATCGACAGTAATTCAGCATTATGCGTATCATCCACAATCGTCACCTGATGCTGGTTAATCGTCATTGTTTTAGTATTCTTGGCGGCCTTAACCCGACAGATACTGTCAAAAGCCGCTAACGACTTGGCATCTAAATCGCCGACTAATAGTTGATAGGTCGCTAAAGCACCAATGACATTACTAATTAAGCCTCGATCAAAGCCATTAACGGACATCGATGCGACTAAATGACCCTGATGGCGTACAATCAAAACCCCTGCCGTTGTCACTTGACCAACAAAATCACAGGTTGAACTGAATCCATACGTCACCACATTTTGTGTATATCGATCCGCACCTTTTAAAACATCATCAATATTTGCAATATCACCATTAACTAAAAATGGTTTGCCTGGTTTCAGTCCATAAGCAATTCGCGTCTTAAAATCAGCCATTTGATGTTCATCAATACCTCTTTGTCCAACCCCAACTTGCGTTAAAATCGCTAAGTCCAGCTTGATATCTTCAACGATGCCTACTTTCTTTTTGCCATACCACAGTGAGGCTAAGGCAATTTCTAACACGTTATAATCCGCATGATGATTATTCAAGACTGAAATCCGTGATGATGTCCGTGAATTATGATTTAGCGGTGTCTTATTGACAGTCGTATTAAGCGCTAACAATGACGCCACTAATTCTTTCATGGTACTTTTACCAACTGTGCCTGTAATCCCAATATTATGACTGGGATTATCGGCATTAATTAACTTAAATAAAGTGACCATCGCGGCATACGGATCTTCAACTTGTAGTTGTGGGACCTGCGCATCGACGGGATGTTGCACAATCGCCATTTTTAGAAACCGCTGTAGTTGCTTTATCTTAGGATGCGAGTCTGCAAAGGTTCGGGCGTAAATACCGTGATTACCGGTGCCCCGTTGCCAAGTTGGCAAGTCCATCGCAAACCACAAATTAGCATGGTCCTCGTGCACTAATTCGCCTGAATAAACCGCGTAGTGTTCAATCAGCTCCTGATCATCGGCTGGTGCTACAACCCATTTTCCATCTAAAACATCCGCAATCTCGTGCATACTTAAGTATTTATTCTGATTGGTCATTGTTCCAAACGCCCCCATTTTTTCTACCAAGCTGGTCACCCAGTTAGCATGGCTAATCCTATTTATATACTGCAATTATAATGGCAGTAGCGTCATTTTTAAACTGATTGCAATCGTTAATTATTAGCCCCGGAAAGCGGTTATTTGTGCTTGAATAAGTAAACTTTTTTGCTTAACTCATTACTTAAAATACTGTGTTATTAGACAATGAATTCTAAAGCCGTCCATGCCCTTAAACCAGTTCAATGAGAGATTGTTTGGGTAGATTCCTAGCCCTCACAGTGTGACCGCCACCCCGCCGTCGTTCTCAGTACAGCTGGATTTTCTGAATTACTGGACAAGTAACAGTGTCACCAATCACACATGCGACACATAATCACTTAAAAACAATGTTCATTCCAATTAATAACAATCCCAAAATCAACGGTTTCGTTAATCCGCTACAATGCCATACATTTAGTATTATTGGTCGCCATATCGAAAGTACTGGCACGCTTCTAGACATCGAAGCTTTTGCACGCGTTATCCGCATACATCAACAATTGCTAAATATCTATTAGTCTGATAGTTATTCTTTTTGGCACTAAAAAAATCCCACCAAATCCAATTGGTGAGATCTTTTTTTAGTCTCATGAAACTTTATTAACGTCTTTTCCGTTCTGCAAGGCCTAGAACCCCTAACAAACTACTGAAAGCTAGCAACAAACTCCCGGCTAGTGTCGGCGTTGTCGCCGAGGTTTCATCAGTTTGCGGTAACGTCTTAGCACCAGCTTTGGCCGAATCCTGTGCGGTAGTCGACGACTTAACTGTCTTAATCGCTGATTTAACAGGGACAACTGTAATAGCCGCGTTTTGAGTAGTTTCAGTGGTTGCCTTAGTATCACTAACTGTGGTGCCTGTATCAATTGGCTTAACTAGTTTAGCTGGCTGATCAGTTGGCCGTGGCTGTGGTGCTAATCGCAACGTATTACCAACCCAAGTAGCATTGGTATCCGCTTTAACGACCGGCACCACACTCACTTTAGGCTTAGTACTAGTTGGCTTGGTCGGCTTAATCACTGCAGTGGCAGTGCCATTAGTCGCTGGTTTTGTCACTGGTTTCGTTGTTGTTGGCACATCAGTCTGACCAGTTGGCGCAGTCGCCGTAACGGTCACGGTTGTTTGGGCCCGTTGCGTTTGACCAGTAGCATCAACAAAGCTATACGTCACCACATAAGTCCCGGCAGTCATCGTTGCCGTGGTAGCGACTGGCTGACCATTCTTAGTGACCGTGACCATCAAGCTATTAGGGTTAATCGTACTGCCATCCGTATTCACTGCACTTAAGATCGCACTAACTGGTTGCCAAGTCGTGCCAGCTGTGACAGCCACAGTTGGCATTACGGTCAATACAGCTTGATTAGCCACAACGGTAATTGTTTGACTAGCCGTCGTCACAACCCCTAATTGATTCGTGAACTGATACGTGACAACATAAGTCCCAGCTTGTTTCGTATCAACACCACTGACGGGTTGACCAGCTTTAGTCACCTTAATAGCGACCTGATCAGCTGCAACTGGTGTCCCATCAACGTCGGTCACCCTTGCCAGATTGGCAGTTGGTGTCCAAGTTGAGCCGGCAACAATCGTCGTCCTTGGCGTTAAGCTAATTACTGCTTGATTAGCGGCCACTGTCACTGTTTGACTTTGCGTTGTTAACTGACCTTGCTGATTGGTAAAGCTATACGTCACAACGTAAGTACCAACTTTACTTGTATCAACACTCGTCACGGGTTGACCGTCCTTAGTAATGTTGACTGTCACTTGACTGGCATCAACCGAGCTACCATCTGTATTCGTCACTTTAGCCAAATTTTCAGCAGGCGTCCAAGTTGAACCAGCTGGAATGGCCGTTTGACCAGTTAAGGTAATGGCTGCCTGACTAGCATTAACGGTCACGGTCTGCGTCTGTCTAGTCACCTGACCTTGTTGGTTCGTAAATTGATAAGTGACCTCGTAAGTCCCAGCTTGTTGCATGTCGACATCACTAACCACTTGCCCGTTTTGGGTGACCTGATAAGTCACTTTAGCGGTAGCATCGCTGCCATCAATATCGGTTGCCGCCGTTAAGTTAGTTATTGGCGTCCAAGTATCGCCGACAACGAAACTAGTCTTATCAGCCAAGCGGATCGCATCACTGGCTGCAACGATAGTTACTGCAATCGTTTTCGACTTCGTTTGCCCGTTCACATCTTTAAAACTGTACGTCACTTGATACGTGCCTGGCGTCGATGTATCAAGCGCTGACACAATTGTCCCAGCCGCCGTCTTAATCGTTGTGACGACTTGAGCGGTGACATCCATATCTGCCGAATCAGTGGCACTGACTAAGCTATGACTTGGTTCCCAAGTTGTATCGCCCACGTACAAGGTCGCATCGTTAGCTTGTATCGTCCCAGTCAACGCTTTGACTGTAACCGTCGAACTTGTCGTCAAGTTTTGGCCATGACCATCATTAAAGGTCGAAGTGATCACATACTGACCACTGACACTAGAATCAACACCAGTCACCGGTTGACCATCACGAGTATAAGTCGTTGTCACCACACTAGCATCCGCTGGTGTGCCATCCGCATTGATTGCGGTTACCGCACTTGCTTGGTACGTATCACCAACATATAGCGTTTGGTCCGCACCTGCCGTAATTGCTCCGGCGGTTGGTTTGATGGTGACTGTTGACTGGCCCGTTTGAACCTTGCCATTTCTGTCGGTAAAACTTGTGGTGATCGTATACGTCCCAGCTTGATCAGGCGTAACTGCTGCGACTGATTGTCCATCTTTCGTTATGGTCGTGGTTAACTCATTAGCTGGAACCTTGTGACCATCGGCATACGTTGCAGAGACGGTATTAGCCGTATAGGTATCCCCTTGATACAAGGTTTGACCAGTCCCAGCATCGACCGCACTTGTGTTAGTCACGATGGTCACTTGTGAAGTGCCACTTTGAATTTGCCCATTTTGATCAGTAAATTGGGTCATAACGGTATAAGACCCAGGCTTAGTTGTATCGATGGTTGAGACCATCTGCTTCGTAGCATTATCGGTAATCGTGGTTGTTAACTTGTCAGCCGCAACTGAACTACCATCCGCATAGGTCGCGGTCACTGCACTCGGGGTATAAGTGTTGCCCGTGTAAAGCGTTTGATCAGTCCCTGGTTGAACGGCGTCACTATTATCTACGATGGTGACGGTTGACGTCCCACTTTGTACCTTGCCGTTTTGATCCGTAAAACTAGTCGTTACAGTGTACGTCCCAGCTCGGGTCATATCAATCGCTGATACTGGTTCATTAGCGGCATTCTTAATCGTCGTGGTCAACTTATCTGACGCTACGGTAGACCCATCGGCATACGTTACGACAACTGTACTTGGGGTATAAGTGTTGCCCGTATAAAGCGTTTGATTAGTCCCTGGTTTAACAGCACCACTATTATCTACGATGGTGACGGTTGACGATCCACTTTGCGTTTTGCCATTTTGGTCAGTGAAACTGGTTGTAACGATATAGTTGCCAGCTTTCTTCGTGTCAATCGCAGCCACTGAATCACCAGTTGTCGCATCGACAATCGTGGTGGTTAACTGATTAGTTGCAACCGTAGTTCCATCGGCATATTTTGCTAAAATGGCACTTGGGGTATAGTCATCACCAGTATAAAGGGTCTGATTAGCACCGGTTTGAACCGCACTAGTATTGTTAACAATGGTGACAGTCGATGTTCCACTTTGTACCTTGCCGCTTTGATCCGTAAAACTAGTCGTCACAGTATATGTTCCAGCTTGGGTCGTATCAATCGACGACACGGTTTCATTCGCCGCATTTTTGATCGTCGTAGTTACCTTATCTGATGCTACGGTAGACCCATCGGCATATTTCGCAACAACTGCACTTGGTGTGTAGGTATTACCAGTGTAAAGCGTCTGGTTAGCACCTGGTTGAACGGCACCACTATTATCTACAATGGTTACCTTAGACGTGCCACTTTGAGTTTTCCCATTTTGATCAGTGAAGCTAGTGATAACTTTGTAAACACCAGCTTTGCCGGTATCAATAGCTGCTACTTCATTACCTGTAGTGGCATCGATAATCGTGGTTGTTAAGTCAGCCGGTGCAACGGTGTCTCCATTGGCATATGTTGCTGAAACTTTATTTTGAGTGTAATCATTACCGGTATAAAGCGTTTGATCAGGCCCTGATTTAACAACATCGCTATTATCTACAATGGTAACGGTTGACGTCCCACTTTGTACCTTGCCGCTTTGATCCGTAAAACTAGTCGTTACAGTGTACGTTCCAGCTTGGGCTGTATCAATCGACGACACTGGTTCATTAGCCGCATTCTTAATCGTCGTGGTTAAATCACCTGGCGCTACGGATGACCCATCAGCATATTTCGCAACAACCTCGCTTGGCGTATAGTCATTGCCGGTGTAAAGCGTCTGGTCGGTGCCTGGTTGAATGGCACCGCGACTGTCCACGATGGTGACCGTAGATGTCCCACTTTGTACTGCGCCACTCTTATCCGTAAAGCTAGTGGTAATCGTATAGTTACCAGCTTTATTCGTATCAATTGCAGCCACAGGCGTATTAGTTGTCGTATCGGTAATCGTGGTGGTGATATCTTTAGCTGCCACTGCCAAGCCATCCGCATATTTCGCTGAAGCTGAACTTGGGACATACGCATCGCCAGTGTATAGTTTTTGATCAATCCCTGGTGTCGCCGCACCGCTATTATCCACGATGGTCACTTTTGAGGCGCCACTTTGCGTTTGACCATTTTGATCAACAAAACTAGTCGTCACAATATAAGTCCCGGCCTTAGTCGTCTCAATCGCTGAGACCGGCTGACCGGTCGCGGCATCCTTAATCGTAGTCGTTAATCCAGTCTTGACCTCAGACCCGTCAGCGTTAACTGCGCTCACTGGACTTGGTACATACTGATTCCCAGTATAGAGGGTCTGGTCGTCACCAGTATCGACCGCGGCTGTGCCATCCTTGACCGTTACCGTTACGGCTTTAGACCAAGTCTTCCCTTGAGTATCTGTAAACTGATAATCCACGGTATAAGTCCCTGGTTTAGTCGTATCAAGACTCGTTACGGCCGTCCCAGTGGTTTGATCAGTGATCGTATACGTGACCCCATTAGTCGTATTAACCTTGGTACCATCGGGTTCAGTGGCCACTAATCCAGCATCTGGCCGCCAAGTATCGGTTGTATATAGCGCCGTATCCGTTGCGGTTAAGCCAGCTTGATTAGCCGCCACGGTTAACGCCGTCGTCGCCGTTTGTGGATTGCCTTGCGAATCGTCAAAGGCGTAAGTCACTGTATAAGCGCCTGGATTGCTTAAAACAGCTGCTTCGGTCACAGCTTGATTGTCAGCGTTCGTATAGGTCACAGTTAAGTTAGTTAAATCAGTATATTTTAAAGACGTGCCATCAACATCCGTAGCACTGACAAAGTCATTGGCTGGTGTCCAAGCAGGATCACCGGCAATGACGGTCGCCGTTGGGTTGACTTTAAAGCTAGCTTGATTAGCTAACACGGTAACGGTCGTCCCAACCATTGTTGTTGCTCCCCGAGTCAATGACGGGTCCGTATAACTATACAAGATTTGATAAACACCAGCAGCGGCATTAGTCGTCAAATCAATCGTCGTCCCAGTGTACGCATTTCCATCTTTCGTGACGGTCGCTAGCGTTGCTGGATCGAGCGGATCACCATAATAATCAATTGCAGTGGTTAACCCTTGACTAGCTTGCCAAGTCGCGGCCGTCCCGGTCAAAGCAGGATTGACTGTAATCGTAATCGCATCTGCTGGGACCAACTTCGTCTGGTTCGTCTGAATCGTATACGTATCCGCAACGGCGGTAGCGGGACTACTATATAAAGTCGTTAAACTATCCGTGGTATTTAGCGCTTTTTCATTGTTGACCCAACGATCCGTATAAGCTTCGGTTGGAACTAGTTCACGTAAGCCAGCATTACCCGTTGAGTTGCTTAACAAGGTATTTTTACCTAAACTAATCGTTTTCAAGCTAGCTAAACTGGCTAACATATTACTAATTTTTGTTGAATCGCTCATTGTAAAGTTAGAGAGATCTAAATTTTCAAGCGTCTTGTTTTGATTATTGGCAAACATACCAGTCATATCAGTAACTGCCGCAGTTTGCCATTTAGATAGGTCTAGGGTCGTACCAGTTGTTGCTGAAGCAAACATGTAAGCCATTGACGTGGCTTTACTTGTATCCCAGGTATCTAAGCCAGTCACATTAACAACAGCGGCACTATCAAACATATGATTTAATGTCACTGCAGAACCATCAACTAAGCCGGTCAGATTAGCATTCGTTAACGCCGCATCATAAGTAAACATGTACGTCATATCCGTAACTTTTTTCGTATTCCACGATGATAGATCGAGGGTCTCTAATCCAGTGGCAACACCATTAACATTTTTGCTAGTCCGATAAAACATATAATGCATCGTCGTGACATTACTTGTATCCCAATTTTTAACATCAAATGTTGCGACCCCGGTAACACCCCCAAATGTTTCGGACATACTAGTTACCTGACTTGTATTCCATTTAGAAACATCTAATTTTGAAATGCCTGAGTCGTTATAAAAAGTGTTACCTAGTGTCGTCACGTTAGCCGTGTTCCAATTAGAAACATCTAGAACCTTGACCTTAGATACACCAGAAAAGGTCGCTGACAGATCTTTAACCGAACCCGTATTCCAGCCAGAGACATCCAATGCAGTTAGCGCACTGTCATTACTAAACATCGAGTTCATGTTGGTGACTTTACTTGTATCCCAACCGGATACGTCTAGCGTTGCTAGCGCTGAATCGCTATTAAACATCGACTGCATCTGAGTCACTTTACTCGTGTTCCACTTTGAGACATCTAGTGAGGTTAAGACTTTATTAGATATCCCCGCCATACCAAACATATAAGCCATATTAGTGACATTACCGGTATTCCAATTGGACACCTCAACTGTCCCTAGATTACCATCGCCTTCAAACATCCACTGCATATCCTGTACATGACTTGTATCCCAGTTGGTCGTGCCAAGTGTCCCTAAAGACGTCAAGGCCTTATCACCAGCGAACATGTAAGCCATTCCGGGCAAACTTAATGCTATCGAAGTATCAATAGGTGCTGTCCCGACTTTACCGGTATTCCAGTTCGAGACATCAATCGTCGTTAAGCCACTATCACCATTAAACAAGCGATTCATATTGGTCACATTAGCAGTATCCCAGCCAGAGACATCTAAAGTGGTTAAACTACTATCGTTAGTAAACGCATAAGCCATATCCGTCATTTGGCCAGTCTGCCAATTGGAGACATCCAAGGTCGCTAAGGCCTTATTGTTGTAAAAGGCATAGGCCATATCAGTCACTTTGCTGGTATCCCATTTAGAAACATCCAAGGTCGTTAAGGCTGCATCGCCCCAAAACATATTAGCGATATTAGTCACATTGCCGGTCTGCCAACCAGACACATCCAAAGTTGTTAACGCAGCCGTATCATTAAACATATCCGCCATATTGGTCACCTTGCTCGTGTCCCAATTGCTGACATTAATACTTGTTAAGGCCGTATCACCACGAAACATTTGGAATAGACTCGTTGCCGTACTAGTATCAAAGTTATTGGCGTTTTCAACAGTCGTTAAATTGGTCATGTTAGTAAATAAGTCACTTGAATTAGCCGCAGCTTTAACCGGGCCATCAAAAACTACCGACTTAATTTGGGTGGCATATGCCGCCCAAGGACTAGCCGAGTTACCAGTTCCAGCATTAAAGACTGTGTCATCTAAGCCGCCACCATTACCAGTAATCGTCAAGACGCCATCACTGTCTAAAACCCAAGTTGCGCCAGCTTTAAAAGCGCCACTGGCAACGGTTGTGGCTGCGGTAGCTGCGGCACTCCGCAACAAACTGGCTCGATCGGTTAACGTCCCACCTAAAGTTAAATTAGCTGCAACCGGCATCGCCAGGCGTGACATCATTAGATTGGCGCCCAATAACTGATTACTTGAATCTGCAGTCAAATCATCGGTTATTGATTGAACGTTGGTTAACTGGTTGATATCGGTTGTACCCGCACTTTGATCAGTTGGTGTCTTAGAATTATCAGTTGATTGTTGGCCAGCATTAGTCAGCGTATTCGAAGTATCCGAGCTACTTGTCTCAGATATGCTATTGCTCGACTCACTTGAAGCACTACTACTAGACGAAGTACTGGATAAGGTGCTTGATGAACTCGTCGTTGAACTGCCTACTTTTTGCGCAGTTTGACCGTCAGAATCATTATTTTCAGTAGTTTGTGAGCGACTACTCGTTTGGGTCGCTTTCGTCGTAGCCGTCGCATTCCCATCATTAGTCCCATCACTCGTTGAGGAGTCTTGGCTACTTGAGCTGTTCGAACTTGAAGACGAGCTACTAGTTGAGCTCTGTTGACTACTACTACTTGAACTGCTCGAACTCAAAACGACCGATGATTGACTCAACTGTGAAGCGGAAGTTGTGCTACTCGTATCGGCTTCCGAGTTACTGCTCTCATCAGTATCGGCTTGTGCAGACGGGCTACTCAATTGCCAAGTTAAAACGGCAATGCCAGCAAATAACCAGAAGCGCCCCTTTTTATACATTTTGTAATGAACTTTTGGTGATGTTGTTGACGTGAGTCGTTGTGTGTGACGCATGTTAAAATCCCCTTTAAACGGGTAGTCCGTAACACTGAATAATCGGGCTATTCGATCATTTTTAATTATTAAAATATTAATTTTTAGTTTATGAGGTTAGTATAGTCTGTTAATTTGATTAATTCAATTTGTAAATTGCCGCAAATCCCGTCGTTTAGCGGTTTATATACTATGCGTTCAGATACATAACCGTAATTAATTGGTTAGCAAAATTAAGTCTTACAACAATTTATTGTGACCCATTATAAAAAGCAACTATATTATTTTTATTAATTCATGGTCAAAACCATTTAAGAACTAATTGGATTAGTGTGCGTTAATATTTATTGACATTATAATTTGTTATACAACTCAGTTCTAATCAATCCCTGATTTTTATAGTTAACACGCTCAATTAAGCTATTAATCATTTTCTGTCATCTTTGCCGTCTAAAAAATGAGTGTCAACCCGTCTAAGAGTTGACACTCATTTAAAAACTCACCTATTAACGTTCACGCCGTTTCCGACCAAAGAACGCTGTTAACGAACTCAGGCCTAATAGCAATAATCCTAATCCAGTGGCACTAGCTTCTGTTCGATCACCAGTTTGTGGTAATGACGTGGTGACAACAGACTTTGCTGCTGGCTTTGATTTAGTTGACGACAAGCTAATCTTGGCCGCTTGAACCGTTGTCGTGGTTGTCAGCTGGACTGGTTGATTGGCAACTGGCTTGGTACCATTAACTACTGGTTTTGACGTGGTCACAGTTGACTTAGTTGTAATCTTGGCCCCATGCCAGGTCGTGGTCGTACTGCCCTTAGTTGCTGTTGAGTGCGTTGGCTTAACAGCAGTTTGAGCCGGTATAACTGGCTGATTAGGTGTCGTTGGGGCAACCGCAATATGATCCGCCGCAGCATTCGTTGTCGGTGTATCAGGCACGGTTACCGTCTGACTACCATTATCAGGAGTCGTAGCTGGTTCGGTTGGCGTTGTAGCCACCGCTTTAACAGTTAAAGTGACCGGCTTAGTAACCACATTGTGATACGCATCTGTATAACGATATGTCACTTGAGCTTGACCAGGTTTACTTAGATCAACTTTATCAGCACCACTGACTTGAACCTGACTGAAGTCAACAGACTTACCAGTCGCATCCGTCGCACTGATGAAGCTATCGCTCGGTTGCCAAGTCCCGTTTTGCGTCACGGTCATATCTTGAGCATTAACGGTCGCCTGAGTTTTCATCACGGTTAGAGTGACAGTCTTCGTTGCCTCGTTACCATAGCTATCCGTATACTGGTACGTCACTTGATACTGACCAGGTTTGTTTAAATCAACTTTATCCGCACCACTCACCTTAACTTGACTAAAATCAACTGATTGACCATCGGCACCAGTAGCACTCACAAAGCTGTCGCGTGGTTGCCAAGCTGCGTTTTGAATAATCGTCATATCTTTAGCGTCAACTGCCGCTTGTGTTTTAAGCACGGTCAACGTCATAGTCTTAGTTGCAAGATTTTGATAGGCGTCCGTATATTGATACGTTACTTGAACTTGCCCAGGAACCTGCGTGTTAACCTGATCCGCGCCTAGCACCGTGACTTGTTTGAAATCAACCGGTTGCCCAGTCGCATCCGTCGCACTAACGAAACTATCAGCTGGTTGCCAAGCTTGACCTTGGGTTATCATCGCATCTTTAGCGTCAATGCCGACCTGACTCGCAATCACCGTAATCGTCACCGTCTGACTGGCCGGATTGCCGTTAACATCTTGATAACGGTACGTGACGGCATACGTGGCGCCGACTTTACTTGTATCAACAGCTTGATCACCCGTAACCGTGACTCGACTGAAATCAACGGCTTGACCCGTGGCATCGGTGGCAGCTTTGAAGTCATCACTCGCTTGCCATGATTGACCTTGAATGACCGTCATATCGTTGGCGTTGACCGAAACTTTAGTTGCTAACACCGTAATCGTCGCAACCCCACTGTAAAAGTCTCCATTTTGGTAGGTCACTTGATAAGTCCCGGGTGTCGTAGTATCGACGGTCCCGGTGACCTTCAAATCACCAACGTTCAAAGCTTGGCCGGCATTATCGGTCGCACTAATCAAGTTATCCTTCGCACGCCAGCTATTCGTTGGGGTTTGAATCAAGGTCGTATCTTTAATGGCTAAGCTGGACTTGTTCGTTAACCACGTATAAGTATCCGCAACACTCGTTCCATTAGCTGGGTACAATGCCATCAATTCTGGCGAGGTGAACGTCTGCCCTTCCGTATTAATCCAACGGCCCAGATACGTCGCATTAGTTGGCACATCTGGTAAGGAGACGTTAAGCGCATCATTTTGTAACACGGCATCTTTACCAAGGGTTAGCTTTTGTAGTGCCGTATCAGTGTCAAAGATTAAAGCTAAGTTATCTGCGGAGCGCATATTAAAGTTCGCTAGATTTAGCGTCTTCAAGTTGATATCGCCATAGAACAGCCATTTCATCCCGGTGAGACTACTAGTATCCCAGTTACTTAAATCTAAGTCAGTCATGCTGTAATTATTGGCAAACATTCCCGCAATATCGGTTAAGTTAGCGGTGTCCCACTTGCTGACATCGACACCTTTTAATTTAGTATCCCAATAAAACATAAACCGGGCATTTTGTAGCTTACTCGTATCCCACTTGGAAACATTCGCCGTTTCGAGATTATCCATACTATAGAATAGGTTTTGTGCAGAAACCAAATTGCTCGTATTCCAATCGTCAACGGCAACGGTCTTGAGGCCATTATCGTAAATAAACATTTGTGTCGCGTCTTGTAAGCTACTGGTATCCCATTTGCTGACATCTAGATTCGTTGCACTCTTGTTACTCATAAACATACTATTAGTATCTTGCAACTTGCCAGTCTGCCAATTAGCCACATCCAGTGTTGATAGCTGTTTACAGTTGGTAAACATTGAGTTGGCATTCGTTAAATTACCCAACTGCCACTGGCTTGAGTCTAGACCATTTAAGACATAATCATTCATAAACATGGCCCCAGCATCGTTTAAACTGGCTAGATTCCACTTAGAAGACTCTAAAGTTTTCAAATTCCAGCAATCTAAAAACATGTTACCTGTATCCGTCACACTAGCTAACTCCCAGCCTGTAACATTTAGATTAACTAAGTTATGCACTTCATCGAACATATTATCTGCTTTGATTACATGGCTCACATTCCAACCGCTTAGATCAAGGTTAATTAGGCTATCATCACTATCAAACATCGTGCTCATATTCGTCACACTATGCGTATCCCAATTGTTGATTTTCAAGTCAGCTAGATTAGTATCATCGTTGAACATAAACATGAAGGACGTGACTTTACTCGTATCCCAAGTATTCAGGTCTAAGCTAGTCAGGCCGCTACAGCCAGTGAGCATGCTTTCCATATCGGTGACATTGCTCGTATCCCAATTACCGATGTCTAATTTTGTTAATGACTTGCAACCAGCAAAAGTACCATTCATAGTCGTGACCTTACTCGTATTCCAGTTGCCAACCGCTAAATCAGTCACCGCCCAGTCGCCACCAAATAGGAGATAAAACGACGTGACTTTACTCGTGTCCCAACCACTAACATCAATCGTCTTTAGGCTGCTTACGCCATCGAACATCTGCTCCATCTTCGTAACATTACCAGTCTTCCAACCACTAACATCCAAAGTCGTGAGGTTACCGTCACGATAAAACATTGAGTCCATATTAGTGACATTGCTCGTATCCCAACCGGCATCATTAACAGTCGTTAGCGCTGAGCAATAGTAGAATGCGCTTCCAAAGCCGGTAACATGACTCATATCCCAATTATCCATATTGACGCTCACTAGGTTGGTATCATACCAAAACATACTCCCAATTGAAGTCAAGGCACTAGTCTTCCAGGTATGCAGATCTAGACTAATTAGGTTAGGATCCTTCATGAACATGTTACTCATTGAGGTCGTCTGGCTGACATCCAACTGCTCTGGATTCGTAATCGTCGTTAAATTTGGTAAATAATTAAAGAGGCCATTCGCATTCACTGGCGCTTTAACGGGACCATCAAACGTAATCAATTTGATAGCGCTACTATATTGTTCCCAAGTATTTTTAGTTGGCGCTAGCTCGCCGGCACTAATATGCAAGGTGCCTGCATTGTCGATTTTCCACGTACACGTGCCCGATGTCCCATTGGCAATATCAGCCGGAACTGCGGCGGCACGCATTAATAAGGCCCGTTTGTTCAAGACTTGCTGGTCATTAGCCGTGACCCCAAGCGGCATCACCCTTTTACTGGTGCCAAGCAAAGCATTCGATAAACCATTAGTTGGCAAATCAGTAGTTAGGTCATTAACTTGGGTCGTAGTCACTAGATTATTAACCACTACCGTTTGCGCTGTTGGCGTATTCGTCGTTTGGTCGCCAGTCGTTACCGGCGTATTGGGCTCGTCAGTCTTAGGTGTCACAATTTGGTCTGACTCAGAAACAGCTGCTTTATCCGAATCAGTGGTGGCTGGTTTTGAGCTCTGAGTATCATCACTTTTATCGTTAATTGGTGTCACGTCGGGACTAGTCTTTACCGTTGAATCTGTCGATTTGTCCGTACTGGTATCAGACTTAGATATTTCACTAGTTTGACTGGCATCAGTTACAGCAGTTGCCTGCTTACTTTTCTGAGTCGTTGTTGTATTCACATGACTATCAGTTGAGGTCGTTTGGTCCTTAGGCGTGGTGACATCACTATCTGACGTTGCCTTATCAGGCTGCGTCGTGGCTGACTCACTTGAACGATCAACATCACTGGTACTAGCGTCATCAGAGCCAGTTGTCCCAGCCGGTTTAACGCTACTATCAGTCGTAGCTTTGGTTGATAAAGTGACCGTTTTGTCAGCGATGACTGCTTTAGCAGTCGTAGCCGAACTGTCAGCGCTTTCAGCTGTCTCCGTAGTATCCGCTTGTGCTGGCGTGACATTACCCTGCCATGCTGTCAGCACTAATACTCCAGCAAATAACCAGAAGCGACCTTTTTTATACATCTTGTAGTGTTCACTTTGATTAGTTAAAAAACATTGTTTATTTATATTCATCATACCGACCCCTTTTAGATACGCCGTAACTAGTTTCCCGTTCGATGATGCCATTTATGACTAATTACATTAATAGCTCCCATTCATTGATAGTATAGCCCCTCAACATATAAGATTCAATACAAAAGTCGGCCTAAAGTGTTGATATATCAGCGTTTTAAGCTAGTTTAGTCAAAATACATACCAGTAAACAGTGAGTTTAATTTTATTAGTAAGTCAACCACCTATTTATTCAAGTATTAATTTTAATTATAATTTTTTTAATGATTAACTACTTTTCAGCAATTTCACTTAGCTAATTGTGGAAAATCATATAATGTTTACTTATGGCTCAAAATTGAATAAATCGAGGCGCTTGGCAAGCTAACCGTTTAACCCGCTTGACTAACTTGGACAGTTTAAGACCATCTAATTATTTTTAACTATTGTTATTTTATGGCAACTTTCCACAATTTATTTCAAACTTATTCGAGCTATCTGAGTCCATCAAAAAAGGCCGCTACGCTAACCGATTCCTTAGCATAACGACCGCTTCTATTCACTTATATTTCGATGCTATTGTTCCAAATTTCTGATAATTTCACTTTCAATCCCCGTATCGACGATTGTTTCAATTCGATCTAGCAAGAGCAATAACCAGCCGAATGCCAGCGCAAACGCCACCATTTCAAACGCCGTTAACGAAAAGTAGCCAATGCCTTGATAGAGAATTTCCGCCACAACTAAGGCAACGCCGATACCATATGATAGGTAGAGAAAGTCTTTCGTAACTTGCGGCAGTAACCAGCGAATCCCTACGATTAACCCAATAATCAGATAAACCAGGAACATGGCAAACTGGTCATGCAACCAGTGTGACGAGACGTTATTTGGAAAAACACCCACCAGACCTAGGTCAACCGCCGTCATCGTCAGTAGTCCCCGTAAAACAAACAATCGCCGTGATTGTGGGTACGCTGCTTGTAAACTAACGAATAGATAATCGACCAAGGCAATCATGAGTAATGCTGAAAAAATTAATGTGGCATTAAATTGCCAGCCGCTAGACGCATGACTAGTCCCTAAGAAACTGAGATTATGTTGCCACCAATACCGCTCATTATTAACGGCCATTGAAATCACCACGCCACTAATAATCACCACGGTCAGTACGGTCGATAAGACGTTCACATCCATCGCTTGGGCAAAATAGACCATCGCCAAGTTACTGAACAAACTAAACACAAAAACGACAATACTAGCCGTCAAGTAGTCAAAGCTCGCACCACGAAACAGCATCCCTAACAGCCACATACTTCCAATTAAAAACAATGCCAGAATCAACGCAAATGACAACACAATGACTGGAAAGTTTCGCCAATAAATATTCTTCACAAAATGATTATGCGGATTCTTGCGGTCGCCAATCAGGAACCCTGCAAATAGGATGGTGCCCATCACGGTACCTAAAACAATGATGCCCGTCGCTAAAGAATTATCACCGGATAGTTTCACATACCGGGTCTTTTGCCAAATACAATAGCCGCTATAACTCATGCTAGCTACTAAAGCCAACAACAGTGGCCACAAAATTGCCCACCGTTGCAACAAGTTACGCCGTGACTCTTCGATCTGAACCACTAGTCGTCCCCGCTTGACCACTAGTTTGGCCGTCGTTTCGTCTTGCAGCTTAAGTTGCTCCCCAACCTCAGCTGGAATTTTTAACTGAAAATCTGGTTTTTCCATGTGTTCCTCCGCCATCTAAACTCAATTAGATTAATTATAGCAAAAGCCACACGATAATAATGGATTTCCAGCATTAATTATTGGTAATACCTATTGAAACAAGCGTGTTCTCATCGTATACGGAAAAACACCTGACAAATAACGGCCAATTTTTGTATTAAATCAGCACACTCATCACATATCGAATGACAATCTGAAACCAAATGATCAACCAGGTCTTTAGTAGATATGCTAAAGTCAAGTTATCAAATAGAAAGGCCTAACACTATGACAACAACTACTATAACTATCCACGATGCTCAAAAAGATTTAAAGCGTTTGACCGACAACGTTATTGACAACACTGAATGGTTATTAAAAAAAACGCTAGTGACTGATTTGTCGTTAGCGTTAACTCGTTAGCTTTATTGAAATTTTGAAACTTCGATTGCTACTTTTTGACCGATCCGCTTTTGTAACGCTTCTTTCACCGTCGTGACGGTTCCAGTGAAAATCATATTAATTTCACGGCGCGAGTCCAATACAAATTTAACGATGACCCGTTTCTTCTGATTCAATGCGGGGATTGCCGCAATTTGAATGCCGGTAATCTTGTCAAAGGCAATGGTTCGCCGGAACCAGGCCCCTGGTAATACCAAGTTCTTGGCAGCCAAGCCACCTGTTCCCATCATAATATTAATCATCATAAATAAGGACCAGAATAATAAGTCGGCGAAGTCCGTCAAGCCACCATAAGCACTCCAGATCAGTAATAGCGCCGCAACGACGATTTGCCCCCAACGATACTTCGAGCGCAATTCTAATTGCGATTCTATCACCACGTTACGCAAAACCAAATAGACTAATAATAAATTTAATAGTAGCATGCTTATTTCACCTCATTTCACTTATTCTTACCTTATCTATTCTATCAGTCCTACACCAATAAGTAACCCTAGAGGTTCGCCCTTACTGAGTTAGTTTTACAAGGATTTTTATCGCTCTGCTTGCGCTTAAAATACCCTCTTGTTTCAGCCGTGCTTAACCTATTGATAAACGTGGCATGATTTGCTTGATTAACTTTTTAAAAAATAAAAAACGGAAACCTCGCATAAATACGTATCTATACAGATGTAGTGAGCAAAACTCACGAATATTTTATATTTATGGAGGAATTTATTTTGAAAAGCGTTAAACAGTTGTCTTTAGGACTAATGTTGGTGATGCTAAGTGTTCTTTTGATTGGTTGTCAGACGAGTGACACCACAACTGACTCAAGTGATGACTCAGCAACTGAAGCCGTTTCACATGCAACCGATAAAGATGATGAGGAAGATAAAGATTCGAGTAGTACCGACGAAGACGAGAATGAAGATAAGGATTCAAGCAGTGCCGATGAAAGGGCTGACAGTGAGTCCGAATCATCATCAGGTACTGATACTAGTGACTCAGAATCTAGTTCTACAAGTAGTATCACCCAAGCAAGTTCAAGTTCGGCAGCGTCCAGTTCCAGTGTAACTGCCACATCTTCAGCAACCAGCAGTAGGACCACGCAGACCCACCCAACAACTACAGGGGTCCCTGACAATAAAGTATCCACAGTTGGTGATTCACGGGTTTGGGGCGATTCACGTACCATGCTCTATTACACGCCAGCCCAAAACTATCGCGGCTATCGTCCCCGCAATGCCGTGCCATTTGCTGATGAAGCTGCGGCACAGGCCGCTGGTTATCAACCATCACCACGCCGACCGCGGTATTAGTGACCAGTTAAATCATTACATGATGAAATAACTCAAAAGTAGAATCCAACTGGTCACACGTTCAATTTGATAACAAGGTATTCAAAAAAATATTATCGATAAGATAAAATTAATTTTTTGGGGGTTAAATAATGAGTGACAAAGAACTAATTTCTGATTTTGAACAATTATTAATTAAAAAGGCTAAATTTATTGTGACTGATCCAGTCCTAGCAAAAAGTCCTATGTATTGGATTGATTTTGCAAATCATATAGCAGAAACACTTTTAAATAATGGACACAATTCGACTGAGCTACAACAGACTAAGAATACTTTAGATAAACTAACAGACAATTCATTAGAAAACAGTTTAAAAAAAGCTAAATAATCACTATTTTGGTTGATCACAAATACAATAATTTTAATAAAAATCCGATATTCCTTAGAAAAGGTCGTATCGGATTTTTGTTATATTTCAATCATTAGCATGGACATCAAAAGCATTTAGTAACATCTCTTTAACACCGGCAGCGTCAGGATCATGTTGGCCCTTATTTTGGTCTAACGCCCGCATCTCAGCCATTTCGTCAGCGGTCAATTCAAAGTCAAAAATATTCAAATTACTCTTAATTCGACTGGCATGAACCGACTTGGGAAAGATGATAATTCCACTTTGATTTTCAAAGCGTAAGATCACTTGACCCACATCTTTACCATACTTGGCAGCCAACTTAGTCACGACTGGATCAGTCAATAAGGCTTGATTGCCTTGACCCAAAGGCGCCCAGGCTTCTACTTTAACGCCAGCTGGAGTAATCAAATCTCGTAACGCCCGTTGTTGGAAGTAAGGATTAAATTCCACTTGGTTGACAGCAGGCAACGTGTCAAATTTTGGCATGAATTGTTGCCAAATCTTAGGCGTCATATTGGAGACCCCGATTGACCGAATCTTACCCGCTTTTTGAGCGGCTTCCATCGCCTGCCAAGCCCCAGGCACATCGCCATAAGGTTGGTGAATCAAGTAGAGATCCATGTAATCCAGGCCTAGCTTCTGCAAGGAAACGTCAATCGCTTTTGTGGCAGCCTCAAAGCCAAAGTCTTGTAACCATAATTTACTAGTTACCCAGATTTGGTCACGCGGAATCCCACTATCTCGGACAGCCTGGCCGACTTCCGCTTCGTTAAAGTAAGCTACGGCGGTATCAATATGTCGATACCCAACCGCTAACGCTTCTTTAACTGCCGCATACGTCGATCCGTCATTCGGAATTTGAAACGTACCGAAACCAATTGCTGGAATTTCATTGCCATCATTTAATTTAATTGTTGGTGTTGTCATCATTAAACCCCTCGCTTATTCATGTAATTTTTTTAAACTAGAACCAAAGATTTGTTCAATCGTGACCGGATCACGGTGATCAAAGAATTGACTTACCCCTTGATCTAAGCTTGCCATTGTCTGCATTTCAGCATCGTTTAACTCAAAGTCAAACACGTTCATATTTTCAATCATGCGACTGCGATGAACGGACTTTGGAATAACGGTAATCCCACGTTGTAACAACCACCGCAGAATAACTTGCCCATTGGACTTGCCATGAGCCTGGGCAACTTTAGCGATAGTCGGATTCGTAAAGAGACCTTGTTTGCCTTCTGCAAATGGCGCCCAGGCTTCCACACGAACCTGTTCATGCTGATTGAATTGGACTTCTTTAGACTGTTGGTACCACGGATTGACTTCGATTTGATTCAAAGCCGGTTGGACCGTCATCGTTAATTCTAAGTTTTTCAATTGATCCGCATAGAAGTTCGAGATGCCAATCGCGCGAATCTTGCCCGCATGATACGCTTCTTCCAAAGCACGCCAAGCCCCCATCGTGTCACCATAAGGTTGGTGTAACAAGTAAAGGTCCATATAATCTAAGCCTAACCGTTGTAGTGAATCATCGATACCTTGCTTCGCTCGTTCATACGTGAATTCCGAGACCCAGAGTTTTGACGTAATAAATAAGTCTTTACGGTCAATCCCGCTCTTTTGAATGGCTCGCCCGACTGCGGCTTCATTTTGATACGCAGTCGCCGTATCGATTAACCGATAACCGGCTGCTAGGGCTTCACTTACAGCCGCTTCACATTCGGCTAAGTCTGGCACTTGAAAGACCCCAAAACCAAGTTGCGGCATCTCAACACCGTTATTTAAAGTTACTGTCGGTACTTTTGTCATCGTTATAAGTCCTCACCTTTTTCTGAATAGGATTAGTTTAGACCCAGACCGAGGATTTGAAAATTACTAGTTAAGCATGCTAGTATACAAGTAACGCATACTAGGAAGTGAACTCATGCTCGAGACCTACTTATTGGAAGAACTCGTGACGTTTGCCAAGGCTGGCACATTAGCCGCGACCGCCGCCAAATTAAACGTGACCCAGCCAACGATTACCCGTGGCATGCAAAAGCTGGAGACTGACTTAGGCGTCACTTTATTCGATCGCCAACCCAATCGGCTCAGTCTAACCGCAACTGGTCAACTCGCGGCACAACAAGCCCAGCAACTCTTAGCGGACCAAGATCAATTTGTCACCAGCATTCAGAATTTTGATCAGACACAACGGACGATTACAGTTGGCACGACGATTCCGGGACCGTTATATCTATTGCCACTGGTCAGTGACAAGTTCAGCTTGACCATCAATGACGACTTAGTGGCATCAGCCGACGTGACAACAAAATTAAGGAACAACGCTGAAACGTTACTATTAGCGGCCGCCCCCTTGGAAACTGCAACGATTGAAAGTCAGTTGATTGGGACTGAACAACTCGCCGTTAATTTGAACAAATTTATGTATCAAGCCAATCAATCCCAGATTACCTTTAAAGAACTGGCTGGCTTAAGCTTTATCGTTTTGAGTAAGATTGGGCCATGGCGCGAGATTATTCAACAAGCGATTCCCGATGCTAAGTTTTTCTACCAAAAAGCATTCGACGCCTTAGCCGAGATCACCAAGTATGCCGACTTTCCGTACTTCAGTACCAATCTATCCACCTTTGAGACTGATTTCAACACCCGGGTCATGACTGATGACAGTCGCGTGGCCGTTCCAATCAGTGATGCTAACGCGCAGATGCCGATTTATGCCGTTTACCTCAAAACTCAGCGGGCCCGTGTCAAGCCATTGATTACAGCGTTGATTGACAAATGGCCCACTAAATAGCCCCAATATTAACGCTATTTAATAACAATTAAGTAGCAGCTCCGCATCATTAAAGCTTGATATTACTAGTTCTTGTTACTAACAATGACCAATATACTTTCAAGTTTCAATTAGTTGGTAACAACAAACTACCAATACTTATTGAGTATAACTTCAAACACAAAAATACCGACATCATCGGACGACTCAAGTCCAATAATGTCAGTATTTTTTATGCTTTAAATGCCAATAAACCTTGATTGACCAGACCATCTGGGTGGATGACCGTTAATTTTGGCTGACCATAATCGCTGACAAACTGTTTTTGAAATTGTTGATCCTGCGCAACTTGTTGTTCTGTGGCTGAATCTTTAAAAATCGTCACCTGCAACCACCGTTGTAGGTCATCACTAACTTGACCCCAATAATTCGCAACTAAGCCTTGCTTCATCGCCATAATTTGACTGTTAGTTGCCAAGACTGCCGCTCTAAACGAGGTAAGCTGAGCTGTAGCTACAGTATATTCTGCCAAGCGGATACATTCACGCGGCTGTTCAGTCGCTTTTAATGCTGGCCCTTGTTCCATTAATACTTGTGGTCGCAAGGTCGTCAGCGTCTGACTCACCACAGTTTGGGCCGCAAGTTGTTTGAACGCTTTGAACTGCGGTGAATTAGCATGCACGTTGTAACTAGCCGCATCACGATAGACCTCTAGCACCACATTATCCGTGCCAGCGTTGTCTGTGTGACCAGTATACATCGCTAAAGTACCAGCTTCAGTTGCAATCGATTGTTGTAAATTATGCTGCCCCGCTGCCAGAAAAGCCGCTCGTTTTGTCGGCTTGATTTTTAACCGGAACAATCTAAACAATGGTGCTTGTCTCATCATCCTAGCCTCACTTTAATCGACTGATAATGGTGGCAACGGTTTAATCACTTTCGCCGGCACGCCACCAACAACCGTATTAGCTGGCACATCTTTGGTGACGACCGCACCAGCACCGACCACCACGTTATTGCCAATCGTGACCCCACCAATAATGGTGACATTACCACCGATCCACACATCATCACCGATCGTGATTGGCTTCGTATAAGTAATCAGATAGTGACTGCCGTCTGCTCGCGTTCCAAACCGCTTGGTGGCATCTAAAGCATGCGCGCCGCAATACAACTTAGTATCGGGCGCAATAATAACCCGATTACCTAGCGTAATGCGATTGGAATCTTGAAACGTACAGTTGCCATTAATGAAGACATCATCGCCGACCTGAATATGCTGACCATACACGGCACTAAAAGTCCCGTTAATCGTCAACCGGTCGCCAACTTGGCCGAAAAAGCTTTGCATGGCGGTTGTGCGTACCTTTGAATCAGTACTGGTATTAATGGTTTGTAGCAAGCTTTTACCACGTTGAATCATGCCTTGTAATTCAGGATCACGATAATCATAATCTTGACCAGCTAATAATTTTTCATGTTCCGTCATCATTTTCAACTTTCACCCCTCAATTAACGATTTAACTGTTGCCAATTCGTCGTTAAAATCTGTTGTTTTTGCGCTGGCGTAATCGCCATTGCTGCCACCGCAGCTTCAATCACCGCAGTTGGCCCCACTGGTGGAATGCCAAACGGTGAATCAGTGCCGAATAAGACGTGGTCACTGCCAAAGAAGTCCACTGCCAACTCCAATGCTTTCGGATTCCCCAGGATTGCGGTATCGACGTAAAACCGTTTGAAATCAGCTAATTTCGCTTCACCTTGAATATACTTAATCCGTTCACTAAAGTAAGGTACCATTGCACCAGCATGATGCACGATGATTTTTAAGTCGGGCCACTGTTCAAAGTAACCGGCATTAACGATACCATCCATCGCCAGTGTTAGTTCATATTCCCAACTAAATGTTAGATTATTATCTGTCTTATGCGTGTCAAAGACGGGATGCAACCAAATTGGAGCGCCAATTGCGGCCATCTTAGCAAAGATTGGTTCATAAGCTTTAGCCGCAATCGGTTGACCCAAGGCTTGCGTAAACAATTGAATACCGACTAACGCATCGGAATGTGCCACTTGGTCATCAATTAATTGCAGCGCCGCGGGAATATTATTCATGGGAATCATCGCCACACCAGCTGGGAACACATCACGGTTCGCACGCACCGTTGCGGCTAATTCATCATTAGCCGCTCGACACAAGTCTGCTGCTTGAACAGGATCAACAAAGTCTTCGGGATTCAGATTAACCACTGATAAGATTTGTTGATGACCACTTAGTAAGCTTTGCCGGTGCTGCTGAAGATCCGTTAATAAGTCATTTTTCATATAGGGAAATTGATCTAAGATGTCAGGATTAAGTGCCTGCATCTGTTTTAAAAATTTTGGCGGTAAAATATGTGCAAAAACGTCTGTTGTCATGTGATATAACCTCACTTTTTTAAATCATCGGCGCTTCCCACGAGCCCTTGGTATCGACATTGGCCGCTTGCGCTAACGCTTCTAAGCGGTCAATCTCAGCTGGACTTAAGGTTAAGGCCATCGCTTTAGCCTCACTTGGAATATACTTGGCTTTCGTCACCCCGATAATCGGCGTGGTGCCCTTAGCTAAAGCATAAGCCGTCGCGACTTCGGTAGCGGATGCTTGTTGCGCGGCGCCAATCTCAGTCAAGGCGTCCACTAAGGCGCCAATCTGTGGTAAGACTTGATTATAAGCCGCGGCCCGCGCACTGCCAGCCGGTAGCGGTTGGTCAACGCTATAGCGCCCAGTTAAGATACCTTGTTCCAAGACCATATAAGCGAAGAACGTCATGTTGTGGTCTTGGCAATACTTAATAATCCCCGCTGCTTCTGAAGACCGATACAGTAAGCTAAAATGATTTTGAACCGCTGAGACTTGAATACCAGCCGTTCCTAAAATCTCGTTAACCCGTTTGATTTGGGCTAAATTATGGTTTGAAAGGCCGATTTGTTTAATCTTACCACTTTGCACTAATGGAATTAATTGCGGCGTCCACTTTTCAACATCGGCCGGATTGTGAATCCAGTACAGGTCAATGTAATCAGTCTTTAACCGTTTCGAACTCCCAGCTAACATATCCGCAACTTCATGGTCACTGTCACCCGCGGCCATTTGTGGGGTGAACTTCGTTGATAATTGATAGCTGTCACGCGGATAAGCTTGTAAGAGCTCACCGACTTTTTCTTCCGATGCCCCAAGGCGGAGTCCCAAAGTGTTAAGCCAGCAGCCATCGCGGCATCAACAACTGGTTTCAAATCAGCAGTACTTAACTGATTGCCAAAGACTTGACCATTCGGCGTATCGCCCCAAGCCCAGGTTCCTAAAGCAATTTTTGGTTGTGTTGTCATTAGTTTCTCGCCTCTATTTTAAGTCTAAACGAACGGTCGCACTAATTGGCCCCGCCGCTAACATCGGTGGCAAGTATGGACTTCCAGCATATTTCGTTTCATACGCCTGACTAATTGCCGCGGTCAACTGATCATCTGTGGTTACTGGCGTATAAGTCACTTCGAACGTTTGGTTAGCCAATTGAATCCGGCCAGCCCGTTGTTGCTTAGCCGATTGATACCACCGCGACTGCTGCCCGTTCCAAGCCCGAACGTACAAGTGATGATCCACTACGACCGACCAGATCCACGTCGGGGTGCCATACGTTTTACCATCTTCATAAAACGGAGACACATGCATGTCATCCGCTGTTGCAAATTCATTTAGTTGTTTCATTGTCCATTGCGCCATCTAAAAAGCTTCCTTTCAAGTTCAACTCATTGACATCATCATACGGGGGCCTAATAATAATGTAAAATGCTTAGTTTTAATGATTTACCATGTATTTTATGTATGATAGAAAGGAAGCCTTTATGGAAACGCGATTATTACACTATTTTATCGTCTTAACCCAAGTCGGTAACATCACTAAAGCCGCTGATGCTCTACATACCACGCAACCAACTTTATCGCGGCAACTGAAGGATTTAGAAGCGGAAGTCGGTGCCCAGTTATTTATTCGTGGTAAACGGTCGATTACCCTCACTGATGCCGGCGTCTTATTCGAACGGCGGGCGCAAACAATTTTGAGTTATCTGGATCAAACGAAACAAGATCTGCAGCGACAAGCAACCGGTTTAGCAGGCAACTTACGCATTGGTTGTGTTGAAAGCAAAGTTTCAACCGTCGTGGCTGACTGGTTAACTGCGTTTCAACAGCAACACCCCCACGTCACCTTCAGCCTTTACAGCGCGGATGGCAATTCCATTCGGACGCAATTAGATCAAGGTAAGCTAGATGTCGGGGTCTTGTTAGAACCAGTCGAATCCGCTAAATACTGGGCGCATGCAATTCCAATTACCGAAACTTGGGGACTCATCATGGCCAAAGACGCCCCACTCGCGACTCATGACCAAATCACTGGCGCTGACTTGCAAGGACTGCCTTTATTAGGCTCACGCCGTAGCATTGTTAAGAATCAAATTGCCGCCTGGTTACGGATTGACGCGACCAGCCTGAACTTTCGTGGCGATCGCAACTTGGAAAACAACGTGGTCCCATTACTGACCAAACATGGTTTTTATGACATCGGGATTGATGGTGTCCTAGACTTTTATCCAGATGGCCCATTAGCCTTCGTCCCATTTAGTCCACTTAGTCAGACCCGGCATACTTTAATTTGGCGCAAGAACCAACAGCCGGCGCCGTTAACTCAAGCGTTTATTGATTATGTCACTGCCGAAATCCGGCAAATGCCAATTTAGTTATTGTTAGGAGGCATCTATGAAAGCTTTTGTAAAAGTCAAAAAAAACATTTTGAATGCAGATTATCATTCCCTAAGTCAGAAAATATGGGGCATCAAGACTGATAACTTTTTTGCAAATCGTCTTGGCCCAGATGACGAACTAAATAACCTTACTGATTTTGGATTTTCGTTACTCTATTCAGACTTTAATCCAAAATGGGATACGGTTAAGATACGTTGGAATGCTTCCGGAATCTATCTTCATGAAACCCATACCTCCGGGGTTATTGCAGTCTTTTCAGAATTCGATTTTGAATTACCAATCACTCAAAAAGCATTTTTTAACTTGATAGCCTATCTCGCTGATAACCTTGATGGCACAATTAGTGAAGATAATCAACAATCATGGATTGACTTGGTGACTTTTCTCAAAAAACATCACGAGATTATGACCGCTGACTTCAATCAATTACTAGCTGACAGTATTCAAATTGGCAGTAAAATTAATCCGGTAGACGAACCAAGCTTCTATGATCTTTCATACGATATTTACTAACTTGACTATAAAGGAGGAAAACTTCGTGAATCCAGCACCAAAATCTTGGTGGGGAACGCCCCGCACGATTACTGAAACGATTGATAACCGTAAAATCTCTTGGTTAGAACTCTTTTCAGATTTAATTTATGTTGTTATTATTCATACATTCGTGGAAAACTTAACCGAACACTTTAATTTATTCGGCTTTATAACATTCTGGGTCTTATTCCTATTCTTCTTCAATACTTGGACGAATATGGTCCTATACTTTGATTTGCATGGTCAAAACAACCTACGTAATTTATTTTTCGCACTCTTGCAAGTCGTGGCTATTGCCATTACAGCGACCTTTACTGGGGAAGCCTTTGCCGGACACTATACCGGCTTTATCTGGGCCTATTCGTTCAATCAGTTAATTTACATGTATTTATACTGGCAAACCATGCGTAACGACCCCTTACATGCCACCACGACCCGGCCGTTTTTGATTGCTTATGTGGTTGGTGAAGCGCTTTTAATCGGTAGTATCTGGTTACCCAGTCTCCCATTGCAACAGGCCTTAATTATCATTAGTCTACTGATCTTCGTCAGTACCGTAATGAGTGAACATCGCAATTTTGACCGTGAATTTAAGCAACGGCAGATTCCGTTCGAACTTAACTCAGCTATCTTAGAACGTTACGGGTTGTTCACGATGATTGTCTTAGGCGAATCGTTAGCGGGCATTATTGAACATATGACGGCGGAACATACCCATCTCGCCGATTACACCCACTTCGGCCTGGCACTATTATGTATTATCGGGACTTGGATGATTTACTACACCTTGATGGATGAACGTAAGATTGAAGCTGATCGCTATTGGCCAATTTCGTTTTTCCGCGGGATTCATCGGTTCTTAATTGCATGTCTAACCCTGCAATCGTTCTTTATCGGTCAGACGTTAGGCACCGGTCAATTGGTCTACTACCGTGGTCTTAGCTTAGTCACAGCGGCGTCCTTACTCGCATTACTAGCGCTCACACGATTACCCCGCTTCAACGTTCAACCATTAGCCACCTGGCCAACGCGATGGCTGGTTCTGGGCATCATCGCCATTTTGATTTTACAATTCGCCCCCGTGTTTGTTGGCTTATTGTTGATGGATTTAATCTTACTTGGTATCGGCATCTTAAATTGGACCAAAAATGTTTAGCATATTAAAAAGAGCCATCGTCCAAAAACGACGATGGCTTTTAAATTCAGTTTAAAGCTAACAATGGTCCTTTTCCTCATCTCTATTGTACCATGCTAGCGCTGCCAAAAATAGACTATTAATTTATCATGAAGCGTGTAAACTAGTAGCTCGGAGGTGGTGGCAACATGTTAACTGAAACCCAACATTTGCACAAGCTGTACCAACAATTTCAACACGATATTGCGACGCTTACGACCCAATTGACCGACTTATCCACGGAAGCGAAACAAGTCAAACGCCAACTGGGAACGGACGGTCATTTGGATTTAGGCACATACACTGAGACGCTGGATACCTTTGCCAGTATCGAAGCCAATAACCGCCAAATCGATACTTTAAATGCCCGCGCACAAACGGCCGCGACTCGACTGGCCCATGCCAAACTGTTATTGCCACAAGCTTATTTTGCTAAGCTACAATTAGATTATGGTGATGATGATCCAGAAGCTTACTATTTAGGCAAAGTCGGTTACACCGATGCTCAGGCTAATGACTTAGTCTATGATTGGCGCGCCCCGGTCGCCGATGCCTATTACGCCAATCGCACTGGCGCAACCAGTTATCAGGCAAACGGTCGTGACATCCCCGTCACTGTGCTAGCGCGGCAGCAATTCGTAATTGATCATGATCAGTTGTTACAAGTCGTCGATACGCAATCAGCGATTGGTGACCCGCTATTGTTAGCCGTCTTAGCTGAAAACCGTAGCGGTGGCTTACAAGAGATCACTGCCACCATTCAACAGGAACAAAACGCCATTATTCGTGAAAGCACCCATCAAGTTGTGCTAGTTGACGGCGTTGCTGGTAGTGGTAAGACCTCGGTATTACTACAACGCGTAGCTTACCAACTTTACCGTCACCGCGACACTTGGACCAGCGCCGACATCTTGATTTTGACACCGAATACCGCTTTTAGTCGCTATATTCGCGGCGTGTTACCAGCCTTGGGTGAAGCTGAACCATTGACTAGTACTTACGCCAACTTAATCCAAGCAGTCGGTGCTCGCTTGGGATTAACAGTGACTAACCTAGCTGATAACCATCTGGCCACCTTGGATCGTTTGTTGCAACAGCCCTTCCTTCCGACCCCGGCAGGTTTATCACCACAAGCTTATGCCCAAACTGACAGCCAAACCTCATTTTTAACGCGCATGCAACATGCTTGGCGATGGCTAACGGCAATGCAGCAATTGCCTGCAGATGTCAGTCACTGGTTAGACTGGGACGCGTTAGCTGCGCAATGGCACTTGGCGACCCTAACCACCTATGACCAACTCTATCTCTTAATTAAAATCACCAATTATCAACAAACCACTACCGCCGCGCTGTTTGTCGATGAAGCCCAAGATTATGATGCTGATACTTGGCTGATGCTACAAGCGTTATTCACTAAAGCGCAACTGACAATTGTTGGTGATCATCGGCAACGTTTAACCGGCCAAGCACCAGATATTGCCGCCTATTTCACCAATCAGACGATTCAGCCGCTCCAATTAACCACTAGTTATCGAGCGACTGGAGCCATTACGACCTATTTTGCGCAATTCGCTGGTGATTGGCAATCGCGAATCAAAGCTGTGCAAGCCAATGGTTTGACGCCACAAACAGTCACAACCGCGGATTTAAAATCGGTGCTTGATCAGTTACCCGTCCAAAACGGCCAAAGTGTAGGCATTATCGCGCCTAATCAAGCTAGTGCTGATACGCTAGCAAACCAGTTTCCAATTGTCCATCATTTGACAGCTGCCAGCCATCAAACGGTGCAACCGGGACTTAATCTGATGGCATTGCCGGTTGCTAAAGGCCTAGAATTTGATCATGCCGTCATTGTCGATTGGATGAATCCTTATTACTTGGATACTGCAGCTGGCAATCATCGTCGCTATGTGGCCACTTCGCGCGGCACCAAAACGTTAACGTTAATAACTGATTCAGACCAATAGACTAAATTTAAAACACTATATAAAAAAGCTCATGCTGACTATCACTTAGTTACAGTCAGCATGAGTTTTTTTATCTAAAGATTAAAAGCACAAAGCGGATCACACGCCTTGATACAAAAGACCTGTGGCATTAAATATTAGTATTTTCTGATTTATTGTGCATTGGGGCTGTGACATAAGTACTTTTACTGTACATTATTAACTTTCAACCTTTAGATAAAGTGCACAATTTTTGGAATTTCTAGTTTGAAATCACCTTTCTCAAGTGATACACCCAACCCAACTTTTTCATTTTTTCTCCTGTTTCTAAAATCATTCGTCGTTCATAGGTTCCACGTGACTATAGTATGGCAGCAATACGAATGCAGGGTCAGCTGTGAGATGGTTCAAAAATAAAGATTTTCATTCAAAGCTAACTTTTACACGCTTGCCTAATGCATGTGCAATTTGTGCGTACTTGCTGAACGACACATTGTCACCACGTTCAATTCTGGCAATAGTAGATTGCGTTGTCGAGGCTCGTTCCGCCAGCTCGGCCTGAGTTAAGCCTGCTAATTCACGAGCGTGATAAAGGGCAATAGCCGTATCAAGCAACTCTCCCTCATCACGGTAGGCTGCAGCAAACTCAGAATTTTTTAGTTCTTCTGTAATCAGACTATCAACTTTCATTGTTATCATGCCATTCCTTTCTGAGTTCCTTTGCATGTTCTATTTCGCGAATGGGCGTTTTCTTCGTAAAGCCATGGGTGGTTAGATACTCACCTCGCACAATTAGAAATTATTGATCTCAGTACAATAAAATAATAGCAACTATTTCCCGGATTAGTCATCAACAATCCGGGGGTAGTATTATATTGTATAGTAGACACGGATATGACACGCCTCTGTACGTCTGAGTTTAGGCACTTTAAGTATACAGATATGAAGTGATTCATGTCTATTTTTGTATAGTATTAACTTTCAACTTTTAGTTTTTTTATGATTGTCCAAGCATCCGGCCAGACGACTTAATTTGGCATCACCTGTGCTAAAATTTTCCGAACCAACGGCATGATAAAAATATTTCGAACGAAATAAGCCGTTGTCAGGGTACCGAAGAAGCCTAGAATAAATTGCGTTATGGTCATATGAAACAACGTGCCATTCATCATTAAGGCACGCGTGCTCATGGTCAAACACATCACCAATAACATCGTCCAACCACGCATGGCATTAGCCTTCAAAAGTATCGCCGTTTGATCGACCATATTGCGAGTCCGCCATTTGATTAATAATTGGGTCAACGTCCCGACCACCACAAAATTAAACACAAATGCAAAGCCAATCGTTGGTAGTAACGCCAAGCCAAATATACGCCACATCCCTTGATTAATCCCCATCTTAGTCGCCATTCCTAGCCAGCTCATACTACTAGCCATACCGGTACACATTAGTAGTGTAAAAAGCACTCGTTTTTTAAAAGTCATCTTAGCCTCCATATAGTTGATAAAGCAACTATCATAGTTTAGTTGAATATAGTTTATTTGTCAACTATATGCTATGATAGCTTTAACTAAAGGAGGTCGTTATTTTGGACATTACTAAACTCGGCAAATTTATCGGCGCTTTGCATCGGCGCTTTCAAATTGCGATGACGCATGACCTAACACTCCCGGAAATCAACGCTAGTAACGCGAATTTTCTCCTTTTCATCGGTGAATATGCCCCAGTCACGGCTAAACAAATCGCGACTGAACTGGCGATTAATAAAGGCCTAGTTAGTCGTGAGATGACGCGTCTAGAAAAGGCTGGTTATATCACCAGGACCCCTGACGATACCGATCACCGCACCACCTGGATCAAGACGACACCAGCTGGAGACCAAGCGTGTACAACGATTCGGCAGATCAAGCAAGCGCTCTGGGACCAAGTCCTCGGTGACACTAGCGAGGCCGACCTAACAACTGTCTATACGCACTTAGCCGCTTGGAGCGAACAAGCCAAACGCTTCGATGACTCTAAATAAGTTGTCACAAAAAAAGTAACCACCGGAAATTAATCCAGCGGTTACTTTTTTTAAACGATGGCTATTTTAACGAACTGACGTCTCCTTAAATGCTGGTAATCCGCATCCGGCCATTTCGCTTAGAGTTATACAAGTTATGATCGACTCGATTATAAAAGTCGAGCGGCGAGCCATCTGCGCCCGCCACTGCGGACACTCCGACTGAGATTGAGATGTCAATCTGTCGGGCACCGAATTGAATCGACTGGTGATTGATGGCACTAAAAATCTGAGTCACAATCGTCTGCGTTTGGGCGACCGTATAGCCCGGAAACAAGATGTTGAATTCCTCGCCCCCAGTTCGATACAGCTTAACTTTGGTATCGTTAGCGTCCAGCACCGTTTGCACGGTCAACGCCACTTGCTGTAAGACCCGATCCCCCGCCAGATGACCATACGTATCATTAACCTGTTTAAAGTGATCAATATCAAACATCATCATCGATAACGGCCGTTGATGCTGCGTACTGTCCTTGAATAAATACTGCACTGCCCCCGTATAAGCCGCAAAGTTCTCTGTCTGGGTCAACGCATCGTGACTGGCAAATTGTGCCAATTGCAACCGCGTCTGACTATTTTGTGAGAGCATCGTGACATAGATGTAAAGCAGGCCCTCGAAAATAATCAAGTAAAGCCATTCTTGACCATAGATGGCCCATGAAAAGTTAAACTTGAGCTTCATCCATAACCATAACACCCCACCAAACGGCACTCCAACAAGCATGTAAATCATGGGCGCACAGCGATGGTCTTGAAATTTTACCCGAATGACATTTAAAACGGTAAAGAAAACCGCTAACGTCAGGGCATGGCCCCATGATTGCCAATAACCGATTGAGTGGTCAAATAGCATATAGACCAACAGGATCGGAAAGAAAAAGTAATATGGGACGTGAATATTCAAGAAATACGCACAGAAAACAATCGCAATCAGTTCAAAATTCATAAACTGCCATGAGTAGTTTTTACCCACAATAATCATCTGAATTGAAAACACAAAGACCACCATGTAGATGACACCATACCACGCATTCAGTCGATCTTCATCAAACGAGATATGTCGCGAACGCAGCCACGATGTGAGCCAATTAAACGAGACCCAATAAAGCGTTAATACTCCTAAAGTAAAGAAAACACTGGTTAAAAATGGCGAAACATGCCAATTAGACCAAGTCATTGATCAACCTTCTTTATTGCTTAGTTTGTTAGTTTTTCAGACCAAACGCCTGGAAATTTAAGTTAAATTTACCGTTACTGATTAATTATTTTAGCCGACAAAAAGCCGAATTTTGTTCAAAAAACAACCAGTAATACTCTTATTAGTAAAAGGCTATTGACCTAAAATGTCAAGGCCGAGTTAGGGTTAAATCACTTGAATTGTGCATATGCCTTAATTATTGCTGGTAAATTAACTAATTGTCACATATTATCATTGCGGGTCATCGTCACGTTGCCGAATAAACCAAGATATCACCCGGCTGACAGTCCAGCACCCGACAAATGGCTGCCAATGTCGAAAATCGGACGGCCTTAGCTTTATCATTCTTCAAAATCGATAAATTCGCCATCGTAATCCCAACCGCTTGCGACAACTCAGTCAAACTCATCTTCCGTTTTGCCAACATCACATCTAAATTTACCGTAATCATATCGTCAACTCGTTTTCATGTTTCAACTGCACGGCATTTGCTAATAACTGGGCTAAGATGCTGGCAAAAATGCCAATGATTAACGCAATCCCCGTCAGGATAATGGCCATCAGTAAAATTCCCGGCGCATCCGTAGCCTGAGTAATCACATAAAATAGTGGCCAAGTCACCACAAAAATTGCTGTGACCCCATACGCACACCTTTTAATCCAAGTTAGCGCCACAACGGAATCCGCCGAAAAAACGGCCTGTTGTTCAATCAGTCGTAGTAAGTGCCATGACTGCCCAATCGCCACTAAGACTAAGCCTAATAAAACATATAAACCGACGCCTAAAGGATAGCCCCAACCTTGTAAATCAGTGTTTCCCATCTGGATCATCACGGGAACCACAAAAATTGCTGCCAATAAGATTGCTAGACTAATGACAATTAAGGCTAATTTCAATAAACTCGTTCGTTTTCTCATTTTTAGCACCCCTCACCTGTTGACTTAATTATACACAATTATTATTGATAAACAATAAATAGTTATTAATTTTCGATAAAGTTTAGCAGTTGACAGATTACCCAAATCGAAAAAAGCCGGCGCTACTTTAAGTTACAAAAATAATATAAAGTAACTTTTTGCTTAAAATATGTTAAACTGAACTAAACGAAAGGATGACCGCAACATGACCCAATCGACCCGTGATAAAATTATTCAAACCGCCGCCGATTTGATTGATCAAACTGGTAGCACTGACATCACCCTAGCGCAAATTGCCCAAGAACTCGGCATGACGCATGCCGCGCTATACAAACATTTTAAAAACAAACAAGCGCTCTGGGAAGCTGTGACGATGACTTGGTTTAGCCAAACGATTCTTCATCAGGTTCAACCTAAGCCCGCCGCTACGCCGACTGAGCAACTACACACTTGGCTCTGGGATTTGGTCAATGCTAAGAAACAAACTTTTAATACGAATCCACCGATGTTTGACTTGAACACCCGTTACGTGGACAATAATCCCTTGGTTTTACGAGCTGTGCTACAACCGGCCTATCAGACGATTAATACGATCATGGGTTATCCCACAACGGATACCCAGACGGCTGAAGCGATTCTATCAGCGTTTGCAACGTTTATGTTGCCAAACTTTAGCTCCACTTGGAACTTGCCTGACTATCAGCAACGTTTCGAAGCAATTTGGCAATTGATGGCCGCTAGTGTCTAAAAAAGACTGACAAACAGGCGGTTGTCAGTCTTTTTTACAATTAGCAAGTTAAGTTATCAGCGGGCACACCTTGTTCAAACGCCGCTAAAATTTCAGCGCCATGTGCTAGTTGAACGGCATTATCTAGCATGTGAGCATTATCTTTAAGCGAAATCCGACCTTGTTGATAATCCATGACCAGGCCATCTGTGAAGAAAATTAAGTCATAAGTTGATGTCCATAACTTCAAGTTGGCTGTATTGGCTAACGGTACTGAATATTCTGGATCTGGCTGGTCAACTGCCGCAATCGTAAACTTGGTGCCAATTGAGCAGGCGCCACCATGTAGCGAGTACTTACCACCGCCGTCATCAGCGAATAAGATTAAGTTTTGCGTCGTAAATTGTTTTTGTTGTAATAAGGTGACCAGACGATCACTCATTTTAATTGGGGTCATTTAAAAATCTCCTTTGTTATTTAATTCCATTTATATATCTGATCCTATATAGTACACCGATATTAGGTAAGTAGCATCTTTTAGCCTCGCTAATTACCCTTCCGATGATTGATCGCAAAAAGCGCGTTAGCTGGTCAATTTGACCAGAGCTAACACGCTTTTACGATCATTTAGTTATGACGGCGCCGCTTCAAGCCAGCTAAACCTAGCAAACTACCTAAAATTGCTAAGCCCCATGCCGGTGACGACTTGGCTTCATCAGTCTGTGGTAAAGTTGCGACGGCGTGTGGCGTTGCAGCTGGTGTTTTACCAGTTGACGCCGGTTGCAACTTGACTTTTGTCACCTGAGCCTTAGCCGTTGGCGTAATCCTAGCAGCTAAAGCTTCCGTTGTTGGCTGCCCAGGCGTAACCGGCTGCTTAGCAGTTGGCTTAGTTCCAGGTTTGCCTGGCTCTGGTTGCTGGTTATCGACATCATCGCCGTCATCCGGATTAATCTGATCACCAACTCCGGTATCCGTAGCCGGTTCATAAACATAGGTAACCTCGAAGTCATCCGTGCCTAAAACCCCACTGGCATTGGTTGGCTGTGCAATCAGTTGATAACCGCTAATTATCGCCGCCGTCGTGGCGTACGGATCACCAGGCTTACCGGTAAATAGCTTATCGGCTGCCAATTGCGTGCCAGCTGCCGTCACATAATGGACGGTGATCGTCGTTGCTTGATCCGGGGTAACTACTGGCGGTGTAACCGCATTGGCTCGATAAACAAAGGTCACTTCAATTGGCATTTCACCGTAGACACCGCTAGTTTGAGCACGCGTTGCCAAATACGTATAACCGTCAATATCAGGCACCGTCAATTGATAGGTTGACCCAACTTGACCTGTTAACACGGTATCAGCTTGTAACGTTTGGCCAGCTTCATCTTGATAATGAACGGTCACGGTTGAGTGCGCTTGGTCATAGATAAAGGTGACTTCAATTGGCGTCTCACCATAAGTGCCAGTCGCGTTACCTTGTGTACTTTGATACCGATAACCGGATAAAGTTGGCACTGTGACTTGATATGACGCCCCAACTTGACCCGTTAACACGGTATCAGCTTGCAAGGTTTGACCCGCCGCATCCTTATAATGCACCGTTACCGTTGACTTAGCCACGGTGTAAATAAAGGTGACTTCCGCTGGCGTGTTCCCATACGTGCCACTGGCATTCCCTTGGGTTGATTGATACCGATAACCAAGAATGTCTGGCGCTGTAAGTTGATAATCCGTTCCAATCTGGCCGGTAATCGTCGCATCAGGTTGAATGGACTGCCCATCAGCCGTTTGATAATGAACTAGAACCGACGAGTAAGCGGCTTGATAGATAAAGGTCACCGTTGATGGCGTGTCACCATACGTCCCAGTCGTTTCACCGTGGGTTGTCTGGTACGTGTAACCAAGAATTTCTGGGTAGTTGATGTCAAAGCTCGTCCCAATCTGACCCGTTAAGACTTGATCAGCCCGAATCGACCGGCCCTGCAAATCAACATAATGTACCGTTACCGTTGAGTAAGCTTCTTTATAAATGAAGACAATGGTTATCGGTGTGTCACCATATGTTCCGGTCGCATTACCCTGCGTGGCATCATACGTATACCCTAAAATTGTCGGGTAATCAATCGCATAGTCCGTCCCAATCTGACCGGTAACGGTCGTTGAAGCTTTGATCGTATCACCGGCTGCATTTTGATAATGCACGGTCACCGTTGAATAAGCTGCGTTATAAACGAACGTTACTTCCGTCGGTTGGTCACCATACGTCCCAGTCGCATTACCTTGCGTAGACGCATACGTGTAGCCGAGAATACTTGGATAATCAATGGCGAAGTCTGTCCCAATCTGGCCAGTTACTGTGACATCTGGCTTGATAGTCTGACCACTGGCATCTTGATAATGGACAGTCACGGTTGAATAAGCCATCTTATAAACGAAGTTCACAGTTTGTTCAACATCCGAAAAGGCACCCGTGATGGTTGTAGGTTGATCATCGAGTTGATAACCGGTTAATGTTTTAGCCGTGGCCGTATAGTTCTCACCAATCAGTCCTGATAAGGTCTCGGATGGTGCCAACGTGTTACCTTGCTCATCGACGTAATTGACCGTGACATCTTTGGCGTAATTTGCGACGATGTAGGGAATAAACAGCTCTGCAATGTCGCTACCACTGGCATCAAGAAAAGTCGACATCATGTAATAAGCATATGGATTTTGAATAATCGCATATTGAAAATTGGGGATGCTGGCTGGTCCGGGCATCACCTGATTTTTAGTCACTTGATAACTCAGCTGATCACCCGTCAGCGTATCAGTTCCACCATTGTAATAAAGTCTGACTGACGCATCCGGCTGATTCGCTGAAACGACAAAAATTGCTTTCCCGTTAACCGGTGTATCCAAGTGGAAAGTTACGCCCTTAGGTGGTTTAACTGGACTAGTCACCGTATATTTGCCGGTGGTTGGGATGTACACGACATCCGCTAAAACATTTTGCGCGGCATAATAAAAATATTTTGTATACTGGGCAGCATTTAGTGACGAGAAATCGGCAATTTCATTATTTGAAAGATTCAAGTCGACTAATTTCGTTAAATTTGCTAACGGCGTTATATCAGAAACCCGCTGGAGAACTAATTGAAGACGAGTTAAGTTTTTCAATGACGCTAACGGTGAAATATCCGTGATGTCGCCACGAAAATACTTATTGCTATCTAAATCATTAGCCAAATTTAAATCAGTTAAATTCGAGGCATACTGTAAGCCTTCAAGTGAAAAAGAACTTTTTCCATCAATATAGGTTAAATAGGTACTCATATCTAATTTATCTAATAACAGTAAATCCGACTGTTGAATATCAGCTACACTGGCCCACGTCTTGCCATAATTTCCTTTATTCAGCGCATTCAAAATTGCCGTTTGTAAGGTCTTATTTGGCATCCATTGATCAATCGTTTCATCGGCAGCCTTAGTTAACGGTTGGGCCAAGGCCCGCATCCGCATTGGTGTGACTGTCTTAATCTGATTAACATCTGGGGTATTAGCGCTAATATCTTGCGGTGTAGTGGCTGCCGCTGACGTGACGTTGCTTGCTGCTGATTTATCCGCAGCCGGTTGGGCCGAACCAGCCTCACTCGAAACTGACTGTTCAGTTTCTTCCGGTTGGGCGGATGACTGTGATTGATTACTGTTGGCTTCGCTCGCGTTATCCGATGACACGGTTGAGGTCGCTGAGGTCGCCGACTGTGTACTAGTCTCACTGGTGGCTGAGGAGGCTGAGGAGGAGTCACTACCAGCTGACGATTGTGTCTCAGTAGTTGGCACACTTGTTGACGACGACTGATCGACACTCGCTGTTGCGGGCGAAGCGGACTCACCTTTAAGTGGGACCGTCTTCGTAGCTGCTGGTGTCTCAGTCACCTGTTCGGCGGCGTCATTAGTTTTGGCTGGCGTACTCGTTGCCGTATCTGCTCGACCAATTAAGTCACTACTACCAAAAACTAGAAATGAAGTTGCAATTCCCGCCACTAGCCACTTTTTACCTTTTTTATACATCTTAAAGTGTTGCTTCATATTACTCACAATAAATCCCCCTAGCATCTTTTTAACTATTTAACGTCCAAAAATCTAACTAGCCTGAAATTAATGCGTCCCTCAAACACATTGTTAAAGGTTTAAAAATTATCCATAACCACCAAAAAAGTCTAAATAAACGTATAAAAATCAACTTTCAAAGAACTGCAAACAGTTATCTGACAACTATTTGCAGTAATCAAGCAGGCCCTGTAATAAACGTCATATAAAGAATATCCATCCGCTATTATTAAACACTTATACTATATCTATATCTTACCATAAATATATTGTTTTAAAAGTATAATATCTTTAATTACACAAGAATTTAGGGGGGACTTGCAAAACAGGTGCTATCTGATAAATCGTCCTATAAAAAATTAATCCGATTGTCACTTTTTGATTATTCAGGCACAATATAGGCCTAACTAATATACGGCGTATGTGTTTCGTGTTACTATTCTAATGAGGTGAACATTATGTTAAATACTGAAAAAAAGAAAGTCTCAATCTCTGTCAAAACTAGCCCTGCAGATAAGGAACAAGCTGCAAAAATATTCGATAACCTTGGCCTTAACCTTTCGACTGCGATTAATATCTTCATTAAAAAAAGTATTCTTGAAGGTGGCTTACCATTTGAGGTTAAAGATCCATTTTATGGTAAAGCCAATCAGACAGAACTTAACCGACGTTTTAAAAAAGTGAATAGCAACCAAGATCTTCATGCTCATCACCTTTTAGAAAACAGTGAGGAATAACCAATGCCAATTGAATTTTTAGATGAAGCTTGGACTGAATACATCGATTGGCAAAACAAAGATCGCAAGACTTTAAAAAGAATCAACAACTTAATTAAGTCAATCCAACGAGACGGATTAGGAAATGGTCTAGGAAAGCCCGAACGATTGAAGTATCAAGACGGCTGGTCAAGAAGAATCAATAGTAAAGATCGATTAGTTTATGCAGTTAAGGACAAGCGTTTAATCGTTGTTGCCTGCAAAAACCATTACGAATAAAGCGAGCTGCTACAGTTTCTTAACCGATCTACCCAGACTCAGATAATCACGTTCGTTTTGTCAAATACCTCATCTATAACTATTTAAGGCAGAAAAAGAGCCCAAGGGATTAAAGTGATTGCACTTCATTCCCTTGGGCTCTTAATTTTGCCTTAATTTTAGTTCACTAATTAGCCACTAGCGTAACATCGCAACCATTTGCCAAAGGCGTTGACTCCATTTAGGCCTATAAATCCATGCAATCAGTCCAACAACTCCCAGGACCCAGCTAATGGCAAAGCTGATCAGGCCATGTTCTGCGGATAGCAACCCATTAATGACTTGACTGACCAGTAAACCAACCGGCAAGCTCAATAATAAGATTACCGGCAGTCGTAGCGCAGCAACTAAAATGACTTGTTGGCGTTGTTCATTGGAATAACGATGACTCAACCAGCGCCCCACAATCCAAGCAGCCAGACCTAATAACACGACTAAGCTATCTCCTAAGACCCAGTTTCGAGATAAGAAGTTAGCCCCATAGTGCGTTCCTGATTGTCGATAGACCGCCAACGGTAACCACCAATCCAAATACATTGCAAACAGAAAGGCAAAGACGATCACCCCGTTATTAATCGTTAGGCTGAGTAACCCGGCTACTAACAGTAACATCACCGCCATCAAGACATCGTTGGTTAAATCGCGTAGCCAAAAAGACCACTTGAAATACGCAAAGTACTGCTGTGGAATACTGGCAGCTAAAATGGCCAGATTGGCAATGCTCCCGACAATCACACCTAGTGCTGTGGTAACCCCATAGAAAAGCGTCTGTTGCTGATAGATCTGAGTTCGCCGATAACCGACGCCTTGTAAGAATTCATTTAAATAGCGTCGACGCGTCAACCAGATCATGGTAATACCCGCAATCATTGCAATCACAAAATAATACACATTAACACCGGTGCCGAACATGCCACGAATTGAATTGGTCTTTTTAGTTGGATTCTGGCGATATAATTGCAACATTGATTGCTGACACTCACGATAAAAAGCTTTCTTTGACGCATATCGCCGACCATCACTGTCAACATACTGATGACTCGCATGTTGATAATGTAGCTCATTATCAATCGACATCTGCATAAACTCAGTCGAATTTTGACTATGCCACATTTGGGTCCCACTTAACCCTTGGAACACCCCGGCGCCGACTAAAATCACTAGTAGCCCTAACAAAAGTGGCCAATGTTGGCGGAAAACTAATTTTGATAATGATTTAGGCAACTTGGGACACCCCTTTCAAACGGCGAATTTGATTGTAACGCCAACCCAAACTAACCATTAGCGCTAAAACAATACCTACCAATTCGTACCACGGTGCTGATGAATTGAACAGATTTAGTGATTGAATAAAGACGTCACCAATAATTGACCCCACGCCAATGGCAAAACTAGCACAATATAGACTCGTTGCTAGTAGTCGCTGCGTCGGTCCGGCCATCTCATCAGCCGTCCATTGTTGCGACTGCCACCAAATCAAAATTAGCCCTAGTACCGTCGCGATACCAATCATTAAGCTAGCCAGATAATAATGTTCATAGAACCAGCCAGCGGGAATCGGTGCGTCCGGTCCCAGAAAGAAACTGAGATAACCAGAATTGGTAAACATCCCATTAAAAAACCGCCAATTAAGTAACCCCAACACACCAGCTAGCCAAAATTGTGGCGTTACTTGACCAATCAGCCAGCCCAATACTAAGAGACCAGCGCCAATCATCACAACCGACACACTATTACCGAACAGGCCGCTAAGCGAGCGATACCGTTGATACTTTTCTGGAATAACGCCAATAATCCACCCCCAATGGATTAATTGGGCCACCGCAACGGTTCCCACCAACCAAACTAATTGCCGTAATTGGACTAAAAACAATTGTGTCCGGGTCGCGCCAAGGCTGAGTAAAAACTCAGTATAGTGCGTCCGGCGACCCCAAAAGGCCAAGAATAGCCCAGCTAATATGAGGACGCTATAATAGCCAATTGTAGGATTCCGCTCAATAGTCCGATCCATACCCTTGACCTTGAACTGATTTTTTAAGAAGAACTGATTTTGATTATCATTATAAACTGTTAGACTAACCACTTTACCATGCACCCGATATTCTTTAGGATGTTGGCGATAATCTTTAGCTTGGCGCAGTCGTTCGCTACGCGTCATGGTCACCGCTGAATGTTGACTTTGCGTCGTCTGCATCGCCGTGACCCAGCCGATGAGGATTAATGTAATCATCAGCCAGCGGAACCACGACTTGCTTTGCGACCGCCATAATCGATTTACAGTTTGGTTACTCATCCTAATCACCCACCATCACGGCCCGTGGATCACCTAACTTCACCCGAAAAACATCAGTAATTGTCAACGGACACGCTGTCATCATTACTGGGTGCGCTGCTTTTAAACCCGCATCGATGGCGTCGGTATAATGATCAAAGTACACTTCTAAGACGCGACCATAGACTTTAACTAACTGGCCATCCGTCTTAACCACGGCGGGTACCGTTTTGGATGGAAAGACTAATTGGAATTTGCGAGCTTGTTCACGTAAATCCTCCAGGTCGTAATTAGCAACAAGCTGTTGATCCTTTAAGAATAAGACTTGGTCACACAACCCATCTAATTCTTCTAAGTTATGCGATGAAATTAAAAAGCTCGTCTGACGTTCAGCCACTTCACTAACAATCCGAGCCACAATTCGTTCCCGAACTAAAATATCAAGCCCGTCAAATGGTTCATCTAAAATCACATAAGGAGTCCCGCTGACTAAGGCTAGTAAAATTTGAAATAACATCCGTTGGCCTTTTGACAATTGCCGATACCGACTCGTCCCGGCTAAGCTTTCAGCCGTTAATAAGTGCTGAAACCGGTCCTGATCAAACGCGGGATAACCTAATGCATAGACGGCAGCGATTTGAGCCAGCGTTTGATTGTTGAAAAAGTTATTTTGTGTATCGATATAGAAAAGCTGTTGCCGTTGTTGTGGGGCCTGTTTCACATCTTGACCATCGATAACCAGCGTCCCCGTCGTTGATAAATAGTGATCCGCCATCGTACGAAATAGCGTCGTTTTCCCGGCGCCATTCCGTCCCACCAAACCGATAATCCGGCCTGGCTGCCAATCGAAACTGATCTTGTCAATAATCAGTTGACGATTAATTTGTTTGCTTAATCCCTTAACTTGAATACTCATCTGATTTTCCCCCTGTTTGATAAGCTTTTTTGACCCAATCTTTGACCTGACTTTCCGTAACCCCCAAGAATTGTGCTTCGGTTAATAAATCTTGTAATTTTGTTTGCATATCATCAATCGCGATGGGATTAACCTGCGTTGTCGTTGGTTGATTCACAAACGTTCCCCGTCCTTTCACCGTATAAACGGCCTGTTGACTTTCTAATAATTGATACGTTTTACTCACGGTATTCGGATTCAAATGCATCTCCGCTGCCATCGCACGAATTGATGGCAATTTATCCCCCGGTTGTAAACTACCCTGAACGATCTGCTGTTTAATCTGCATCACTAATTGTTCATAATACGGCGCACCATTCGTTGCAAAAGCCATTTTGTCACCTCATTTCAGGTTGTGTATCACGTGTACCACTACAGTTAGTACACTAACATCTTTTTCATCGGCTGACAACCCAGTAGCCACAAAAAAAGTTGCTTGATTACCGTCAAGGCTAACCAAACAACTTTTTTCAACCCTCTATTTTTAAGCTTCGACCATGGCCATTAACTTCTCAGTCGCGGCTTGAACAACAACTTCCTAATTATCAAGATTAAGCTAAAAAACAAACGCACATTTTTTAACTATCTTATTGCACCGGTTGGCCACTATACAGTCCAAAACCAGCTGTGACCGGAATCGTCTGACCCGTAATTGGATCAGACGCTGGGGTTGCTAGAAAATACATCGTCCGCGCAATATCGTCCGGTTCAACCAACTTTTTCAACGGACTCGCCGCAATAAATTGATCAATCACAGCCTGCGGATTAGCTTGAAACATTGGCGTATTCGTTGGCCCGGGCGCCACATTATTCACCCGAATATGGTACTGCGCATAATCTAGCGCCATTGATTTGACCAGATTAATCACCGCACCTTTAGCAGCGCTATAAGCTGCCATCTGATAATCGCCCATTAACCCGGAAATGGACGCTGTATTGACAATCGTCCCGGACTTTTGCGCAATCATCCCCGGCACAAAAGCTTTAGCCATCAAAAAGATTGACTTGACATCAATTGCCATAATCCGGTCCCAATCAGTTTCAGCCACTTCATGCAGCTGACCGCCTGTAAAAATGCCTGCATTATTAATCACGCTATCGACCTGTCCAAACTTGTCGACCACAGCTGCCTGCAACTGATTAACGGAAGTTGCATCCGCAACGTTGGTTGGAACAAATAAGAGTCGTTCTGCTGGATAGTCTTTCGTCAATTCAGTCTTAACCTTTTTTCCTAGGTCGGCATTATAGTCAGCCATCGCAACTTGCCAACCGTTTTTTAGGAATAATTTAGTGGCGCTAAGCCCCATTCCTGACACGCCACCGGTAATAACTACTGTTTTCATTAGTATGACACCCCTTAAGTTTGTTTGACTACCTGATTCGGTATGGGGCTACCATACTGCCGATTAGTGATCAGTGGCAAAACAGCTCGAAAAGTTTCACTATTTGAAATATAATAAAGCCCGGAGGATTTTTAATGTCACAATACTTATCGAGTACCTTAGCAAAAGGCCTGCAAATTCTGGAATATTTGACCCGCCATGACTCAGCCTCACTCCAGACGATTGCGACCGACTTGGATCTGAACAAGACGACTGCGTTTCGGCTGTTAGCTAGCTTAGTTGAACTAAACTACGTCAAAAAAACCGATAAACGTTATATGTTAGCCACTAAGAATCAGCTACTAACCCAATTTAACCGGCCAAAGCTCAATTGGATCGCCGTACCAATTACTCAACAGATCACGCAAAAATATCACGTCACGGCTTATATTGGCATTTTAAACGGTCCCGATGTGGTCATTACCCAAGTCATCGACGACCATCACTCATTGGCCGAATACCATAAGATTGGCTTGGCGGCACCCATCAACGAAAGCGCCCTCGGTAAATGTATTGCGGCTTACCTGCCGAGTGCCAAGCGTGATTATTTATTGACCCAACTGACGAGTCAGCCGACAAAATATACTTTACACGACCGCATTGCGCTGGCCCAAAACTTTCAGGTCATTCGTACCCAAGGCTATTCATTAGATGACGAAGAAAGTAGCTTCGGTATTCGCTGTCTGGCCGTTCCGATTCGCCAAGATGAACAAGTGATTGCATCATTAGGCATTGCCGGGTCAATCGCCCAGTTACCCCGACATCAGTTAAAGCAATTGGCCAACGCGTTAACCCGTTGTAGCCAAACGATTGCCAGTCAGTTAGCTTAACGCAAAAAACGCGCCAACCAGTCGCATTTACGATTGGTTGGCGCATCTTTTAGTCATCTGCTTATTTATTTTTAAACGCTCGCGTTGCCACTTTCATCGCGGCCTTACTGCCAAACAAGCGGTTAATCTTTTCATTTTCCCGCTGGCGCGCGTTCATTCCACTATACGCCATTTCAGCTTGTAATTTCTGATAACTCTTGAACCGTTTCACATCCAACGTGCCCGCCGCAATCGCCGCTTGTACGGCACAACCGGGTTCACTTTGATGAGAACAATTCCGAAACTTACATTGCTGCGCTAAGGCGGTAATGTCTTCAAATGTCTTCGATAAATCACCCGTATATAGCTGCAGTTCCCGCATACCCGGTGTGTCGATCACCACACCACCAGTTGGCAAAACTAATAATTGCCGCGCCGTGGTGGCATGGCGACCCTTATCATCATCAGCCCGAATCGTCTTCGTCGCTAGCAGGGTCTTACCTAGCAAATGATTGATCAGGGTGGACTTGCCGACCCCCGATGAACCGACAAACGCAATTGTTTTGCCCCTGCCGATATAAGTTCGTAGTTCATCAAAACCCGCTTCAGTCGCTGAAGAACAAGTGATTACGTCGACACCCATGCTAACTTCAGCCAAAGCTGCTAACTTATCAGACAGGTCGTCACATAAATCTGCCTTGGTCAGCACAATTACTGGCATGGCGCCACTGTCCCAAGCCATCGTTAGATAACGTTCAATTCGCCGAACATTGAAGTCCGCGTTTAACGACATACAAATAAAGATCGTATCTAAGTTAGCGGCAATTAGTTGACCAGTCTGCCCATTACTGGCAGCGGCCCGTGCCAGTACACTTTGACGTGGTAACACGACTTGGATAACACTTTGTTCATCAGCCGTACTGGTTGGCGTGATTAACACCCAATCCCCAACCGCTGGAAAGCTCGTCACATCTTCAACGGTATGGCTGAACTTACCTGCAACTTGCACTGTGCGTTCACCTTGAGTTGTCACTACCCGGTATTGTTCTCGGTGTTGTTCTGTCACCCGGGCTAAAACTAATTCTGGCTGAGCTTTAGCAGCCGTTTCAAAATGAGGTGTTACCCCATAATTCTTTAAATCAATTGTCAATTTTAATAATCCTTTCATTCATACCGGTACCCTAAATCAGGCGACAAAAAAAGCGCCGTAAGTTAGCTACTCACTGCACCTCAAAAAAGACCGTTTACGGGTGTCAGTTTGTCGCGTTAAATCATTAAGTCTTTAGGGTACACGAAAATAAGGTGGGCTTATTCCCACTTTTACATCGTTGCTCAAAAGCTTAACGACTAACCGACATACGACAACCCTCCTCAAATTAATTGTTGTTAGTTTAGCATGATAACGATTACCTTGTCAATCAAGACTAACGCAACAACAACCGTGGTACCCGGGCAACCAATAGTAACACCACGACAATCGCCAGAATCGTATCGGGAATCACATACAAGCTATTATAAGTGAGCGAATATAACCACACTGGCTGACCCTTAGGCACGTATGAGGTATAAAACACAATCCCGGCTAATGTATGAAATAACAGGCGGCTGATACCAGCCAAACTGCCAGCTAGAATCACCGTTCCAACGAGTCGGCGTTGATGATGTTGATTAACCGCCGTTAACAACGGTTTAGAAAATAGTCCGGCCAGTCCGATTGACCCAAAAGCCAAAACATAGTCAAACAGGACTTGCAGCGGTGCTACAAAAAAGCCACCAAACATGAATGTGACCGATCCGGTAATCAAGCCACAGAGCAGTCCCGCCCACACTCCATTTTTAAGCGCAATCCATAAAATTGGTACCATCACTAATGAAATCGAGCCGCCCTGAGGTGCCCGAAAAATAATCAAATAACTTAAAATAATCGCTAAAGCCGCCCCAATCGCAGTTTCAGTCAGCTGTTGCAGTCTCACGCGTTGTGCGCCTCCGTTAGAAAAGTTAAATCAATATTGTCAAACATTGAATTTACTTTCTAGACAAATGAAAATTAACATTATCCTGATTCATATAATCCCTAAAAGATGGATTCAAAAAGATATAATTTGTTGCAGTATCTGATACGGCACTTTTGATTTTTATAACCTGAATATCTTTGTTACATTGCAAACACTGTGTAATAAACCCAGGAATCTGATACTCAACACGAGCATTACTCCCCGACGATACTTTTTGCAAACAAAAGCTCAATATATTCTGATCTCCATTTGTTAAATCTAAGACTCCTAACTTTTCATTTGTTTCAAACTCTATTGCGTCAAAGACTTCACCATCTTGCAACTTTAACTCGGAAGCTAATGAATCCATATCATCTGATGCATAATATAAATTTTGATTAGCTATATTAAATCTTCCCTGTGATGGTAATCCCCATGGGGCTGTGGATTCCAACTCATCCTGAACAAATGGAGTTTTCCTTTTAAACAAACTTCTAGAGCGTCCATGAAACAATCGATCTTTAATATATTGTTTTTCAACTTTAACACTTGAATAATAATTATAGAGTTTTCTAGCCGTCTCATTATTCAAAGCTAAAGCTGGTGTCCTCGATAAAAACGATTGTAGCTTATATAATTCTTCGGAAGATAATTTTAGACTAGGAGCACCAGCTATTTTATTTTTTAAAAGGTCTTCAGTTGCCGCTACAGAAAGCTGCTCATTAGGTGTATAGTCATTTATTTCTTTATTTGTATTTTTCTCAACTACTGCATTCAAACTCGCATTAAAACTAGGGTGATTCACATAATTAGAATCAATTATTTTCCCCCATTTATCGCGAGTCTGTCTATTATACTGTACACCTAGAACATTTTTGGCCATTCTTCGACTTATACTCTCACTCGTAGTATAGGCTAACGGATTTCTCGTAAAAATAGCACTCTTATAGTTCAGGTGATTCATAGCATCACTAAGGCCACCATAATTAGGTGAAATCTTCGAAACCTTTTTTGTCAGATCTGCTAAGCTTGGTATTCTTGGAGTTTGGTAACTCTTTGCCAAACTCGAAAAAGGTGAATCAAATTGTGTAAGGCCTATATTTTGGGGTGAAAATTTTTCCAAGTATCGCATATCTTTATTAAAAGTATTCATCGGAATAGTCGGAAATTTATTGTTTGCTGTTAAAGCACTTTCAATATTAATATAATCTTCCATCGATGTATGCATTAATCCTGATAAATCATTCTGCCACTTTACTGCCTTCGACAGCCCATCTGAATTCGCTAACATTCTTTTTGCTTTATCAGAGTTCATAAAATTTGAAGATTGTTGTAGTTGAGTAGCAGTACGTGCGGCTCCAATACCCTGGTATGTCACTTTATGCTCCAAACTGGATAAATATGTAACAGGATTTTTGGGATTTTGAAATTTATCCGTTGTCAATGTATACCTCCTTGCATTCTTTAATTAAAAGCCATTTTGAAATAATTGATTTACTATGCTAATACAGCATTGCTTTAGTATAGCAAAAACATAATTAAATACAAAAAACGGGTTCTGAATAAATTCGAACCCGAATACTATTATTGGTAAATATAAATTTTTAACATACGGTATAGCAAATTATAAAACAAATATCTCACTCCACTAATTCTATCGCCAACGAATCTTACTCAGGACCCGTTTACCTAAGCCGTTCTGCAACCCGATAAAGACCGGATAAGCACTCAGCATTAACGGTAAATAAATCATCGCCAACTGCCAATCTAGCAAGTTAACCAATGAGAAGATCTGCCCCGCAAACAAGAAGCAAATGACAAATAAACTCGCCATCACCGCTACTAACCCGATCTTAAAGCGACTCAACGGCCGCGCCGCAATCAACAAGGCGTTCAGGCTGATAATCCCAGTCATTAGCACATTCAAGGTGGACGTCGTGGCGAAGTCCAAGTTAAATTCAGTCCCTAGTAAGTCGATCACGATAATATAACCGACCACACAAATTGCTGCCGGAACCGCGATCTCCATTACTTGTTTCATGAAACGCCCAGTAATTCGGGTATAGTCCGGCTGTAGCGCCAAGAAAAACGTTGGGATGCCCACCATTAATGATGAAATCGGCATCAACTGAATCGGTTCAAACGGGTAACTGTGACTCATAAACACAAAGATCAACGTCAAAGCGACCGAGTACATGGTCTTAATCAAATACAAGGCCGCCACCCGTTCAATATTATTAATCACGCGCCGACCTTCATTCAAGACTTGAATCATCGCATCAAAATTCGATTCTAACAACACAAAATCAGCTAAACTCTTCGTCGCTTCACTACCAGTCGCCATCGCAATACTGCAATCCGACTGCCGCATCGCTAATAAGTCGTTGACCCCATCGCCCGTCATCGCAACGGTGTGTCCCGCCGTTTGATAGGCTTTAATCAGGCCGGCCTTTTGCTGTGGCGTTACCCGGCCAAAGACCGTATAATCCGCCACTAATTGGTCATAATCCGGGGTTGGACCGACTGTACTCATATCGATCAGTTGTTGCGCACCAGCAATTCCCGCTCGATCCGCAATACTAGCTACTGTCACTGGATTATCGCCTGAGATGACCTTTAAAGCCACATCTTGATTGGCAAAGTAGCCAAACGTATTTTTCGCATGTGGTCGCAATTCATCAGTAATCAAAATTAAGCCTAGTGCCGTTGGATCCGTTGGTTTTGGCGTGGTTAGTTCTCTAACCTGAGCCATCACTAAGACCCGAAACCCTTGTTGTGCTAATTGTTGAATTCGTTGCTTTAAATCCGTTGGTACCGTTTGATAAATAAACTCGGGCGCCCCAATAACAATAGATTGGCCGTCAAAACTAGCGCCGCTCCATTTACGGGCTGACGAAAATGGTAAGACTTTTGTTGCAGTTACTTTAGTTGGTCCTAACGCGGTTCGCAAGGCTTGCGCCGTCTCATTATCATCATTAATGGCGGTCACGACTTGTGCTAACGTCACTGTGACTTGGTCAGCGGCAGCATCTGCCCACGGTTCCACGTGATCAAACTTTAATTGACCACTCGTAATCGTCCCGGTCTTATCTAAGCACAAGACATCGACCCGCGCTAAAGCTTCAATCGCGGGTAACTCCCGAACTAAGACCTGATGTCGGCCCAACGTGAACGCCCCGGCAGCTAACGCAACGGAGGTTAGTAAGACCAGACCTTCTGGAATCATGCCGACCATCGCCGCCACTGTGCCCAAAATGGCCCGAGTCTGACTTTCACCACGTAACAGTGTCGAAATAAATAACGCCGCGCCTAAGGGGATGATTGTCACCGTCAGAATTTTGATAATCCGATTGATAATCGTTAACAATTGACTCGTTGTCCGGCGATTCGACTTCGCCGAACGGGCCAACTTCTTAATGAAACTCCCATGGCCAACCGCTGTAGCTTGAATCAGGCCATGACCACCGAGGATCACACTCCCAGAAACAATCGCATCGCCAATCCCTTTAATGACCGGATCAGCTTCCCCGGTAATTTGAGATTCATCGACCTCTAATCCAGTCGTTTCGCGAACTAAGCCATCAACGGGTAACTGGTCGCCCCGCGTCACTTGAATCACATCATCTTGAACAATATCAGCTTGGTCGTGCGCCGTAACTTGGCCATCGCGTAATAACTGACTCTTAGCCGCCGACAGAATGGCTAATTTATCGACTTGCCGTTTGGAACGTAGCTCTTGGAAAATGCCAATCGCAGTATTCATTACGATGACACCTAAAAACAATAAATTCTTATAGCTACCGGTGAAGAACACCAAGCCACCTAAAATGACATTAATTAAATTAAATAGCGTTAATAGATTATCCCGAAAGATTTGTTTGGTCGACCGCGTTAATGGTGGTAACGGTTCGTTTTGTTGGCCCGCGTCAATCCGGGCCTGCACCTCGGCCGCTGTTAACCCTTGTTCCAGTGATGTGGTACGTTCGGTCATCTGAGCGACCCCCTTTTTCAACTTAATTCTATTGTAAGCGATTTTAAGGGTGGTTGGCGATGATGATAGACAAAATAAGCGGCAACTTAAAATTTCTTTAATAAGTTCTGGTCTAGCTGAGCTTACAAAAGCTTGGGAGACACCAAAGATTTGGTATCTCCCAAGCTTTTGTATACTATTAATACCGAGCTTCGGCTAAATGTGCCCAATGAAGTTGTAACAAGGCAACGCCACAGAAAAGCAGCGTGATACCCAAGTAAATCACGGCCGCTAATGCCAGTTGATTGGCACTCACGTTTGAAAGTCCCCCGGCTGATTTCGTCAGGAATAACGGTAGGTCGTCCAAGATGTGTAGCAAAATCGTTAACGACAAATTATGCGTTGCTAGATAGACCGTCCCCCACAAGATACCAGTCGCCACGACTAAGATGATTTGTAAAAGGACCACGGTGATTGGCATATGCGCGATATTCACAATATGTGCAAAGCCAAAACCGATACTACTAATCACCACCGCCAAAAAGTCATGCTGATGCGTTACTGACAAGCTTAATGGTAATAACAAGCCTCGAAAAACCAACTCTTCGGCCAGTGCAACAAAAATAACCGTCAATAGGATTCGAATATTCAGCCGCTGCCACGATACACTTAGCCAAACGGGTAGCCGGGAAAACAATAGAAATAGGATTGCAGGTAAACACTGCAACAGCTGCATCCCCAGTCGCTGGCGATTAAATAATTGAATCTTAACATGCCACAAATAATGATTGAGTAAGCCTGCAATTACCACAATGGCAACATCATCGGCCAACTGACCGAAGCTTTCTGGAATAAAAGATTTAACCAGATACGGAAAAAGGATTAAAACTATCGGTACTAAAACAAAATTAATGACAACACCGTAAAGATTTCTGGTTCTGGATGCCATGACTATCGCCCCACGATTTTATCGGTTCCCCTAAAGCAGTCAATTACTAGCTTTAATCACAAAAATTAACGGCCAATCTGATTCATATACTGACTGCCTTTATATTCATAACTGTAATTGTGCTTTAATTTTTGATGCGTATAAACACTAAAGTAACCCATGTTGTAGTACGATTTCATGACACGATGGCCATTTACTTTTTTAGATGACAGCCAAAAAGAACCTAGATGTTGGTAATCATACTTAAATTTACCGTTAAAGACATAGTTGGTGCCGCCATAGCCCTTTAAACCATAGCCAGCCCCTTGACCCTTTTTACTACGCTTTACATCTAGTTTATGCCACGATTTCTTGTAGGGCGTATACAAAGTCTTTCCATTCCGCTTAAACGCATGCTTAGTAATCACAATCTTTTCCCACTTATGGTGACCCTGGTATTGATACCACGTTCCCCGTAATTCGGTTGGTGTTGCACTATGACCGGCATACTTAGCACTCGCTGTCATCGTCATGCTAGTACCAAGCACTAATCCTAAAACACCCAACAACGTCATCCATAATAACTGTCGTCGTTTCATTTTTCCATCTCCAAAGTTAATTAGTTCAACTACATTGACTATAATAGGACACTTGACGATTAACTGAAACCCTTGATTTTAAAAATCTTTTATACTATTAATCAAACAAATTACTGGTCAGCTTTTCTGAGCAACTTCCAGATGTCGTTAAGGTCTTGTAGATAGTGCTAAGTGAAAGAAGCCGTGACCTATGAAAGAGCTCTCATCAATTGTTCCTTGATACAGCGAACCGGAATCTATTCTATCGTTTTATCAAGCCGTCCAAAAAATTCATAGCCAACATTTCCATTATTTTAATGCTTGGTAGTTTACAGCTTTTCTGCATTGGAATTGTTGACAAACACATCAGTAAACAGTCTCTGGAAGAAGCACGATGAAGCATAAAAGTCCCGACCGAGGTTTACTTATCGGTCGGAACTTTGTAGGTAACAATTACTTTTCAGATTTCGAATCCGTAACGCTTGTATCAGCCATCAATTGTTCAATCATCGAGACGGTCGGTGTCGTTTGTGTCAACCTTGGAATATGCGTCGTAATCCAATCAAGGTCACGTTGCCACCACGCTAATTTCTCAAGTGCCCGAATAACTTCTGGAGCAAAGCGTGGTCGAATCACTTGCGCGGGATTACCGCCAACAATTGTATAAGGTGCGACATCTTTTGTCACCGTGCTGTTCGCACCGATGATGGCCCCATCACCAATCGTGATTCCCGGCAAAACGGTCACCTGTTGGCCAAACCAGACATCGTTGCCCACGACCGTATTGCCTTTAAACGGTAAATCGGCTAATTCGGGCGTAAAGGCCTGCCAATCACCACCCAAAATATTGAATGGATACGTTGAAACACCATGCATCACATGATTAGCGCCATTCATAATGAACTCAATGCCACTCGCAATTGAGCAAAATTTACCGATAATCAACTTGTCGCCTAAAAATTCATAATGGTGCGTGACATGTGATTCAAAGTCAGTCGGATTAATCGGATCATCATAATAAGTATAATCGCCAACCTCAATACTCGGCCGCCTAATCACATTCTTGATGAAGACAACTTCTTTAATTGCTGGATTCGGATAGATTGCGTTTGCTGCTGGTATTGTCAATTGACCACCCCTTTTTAAACCATTATAGCTTAAAGGCGTGCTTGTCTGACACTCAGTTTACCAAGGCTGATTCGTCGGTCCAACTGTCAATTCACTAACCGTGGTATCGGCTGGCTGATCAATCACAAAAGCCACCAAGTTTGCCACCCGTTCAGGCGCAATCTGGTAGTGATCATACAAATCAGCAGTTCCTTTAGCGACATCTTGATCAGTAATCGTTTCTAATAGTTCCGACTTAATCGCCGCCGGATAAATCGTTGTTGTTCGGATATTACTAGTCTCCTGTGCCGATTCCATGCGTAGGACTTCCATCAAGTCGCGGACCGCCCATTTGGTTGCGCCATAAACGGCACCACCAGGATAAGCTTTTAAACCCGCCACCGAAGACGTCGTAATGATTTGGCCAACCTTTTGGGCTTTAAAGGTCGGTAAAATAGATGAAATCCCATTTAAGACACCTTTTAAGTTCACATCGACCATGCGATTCCATTCATCCGTTTTTAAAGCGGACAAAGGTGAATTCGGCATCAGACCAGCATTTAAAAATAGCACATCAACCCGACCATACGTTGCCTTAGCAAATTCAATCAACCGCTGATTGTCAGTTGGTGAGACCACATCAGTTACTTGATAAGCTGCTTGGCCGCCAAGTCGTTCAATCCGTTCAACTAATCGTTTTAGCTTATCAGCACGACGAGCCGCTAACACAACTTTTGCACCTTGACTCGCTAATTGAATGGCAGTTGCCGCCCCAATCCCACTGGAAGCGCCGGTAATAACAACAACTTTATCTTTAATCATTTTAATAACCTCTTTAATTTAGACTTAATGACAAAACCAAGTATAATAACTGACTTGTAACATGTCTAATGCTTATGTAAAATGGATACATATACAACTTAGTTATACTGGAGGTTACATTATGGAGCTGCGAGTCTTATCTTATTTTTTAGCGGTGGTTCAAGCAAAGAATATTAGCCGAGCCGCTCGCCAGTTACATGTCTCCCAACCAACCGTTTCACGGCAGTTACAAGATTTAGAAGATGAATTAGGCGTTAGCTTATTCGAACGCGGCAGTCGTGAGATTGTCTTAACACCAGACGGGCAATACTTAGCCCATCAAGCGGAACAGATCACCGATTTAGTTGATAAAACACTATCCAACATTCACCGCGCCAAAACCATTAGTGGCACCGTTGTGATTGGCAGTGGCGAAGCTCAAATGATGCGGACCGTGGCCCGTACGATCAACACGTTAAAACACGATCATCCTGGCGTCCAAGTCAACTTATATAGCACCAATGGCGATACCGTCACCGAACGGCTTCAAACCGGTGTTTTTGACTTTGGTATTGTGATGTCACCTTTAATGTCCGACCGTTACGACTTCATCCGCCTACCTGGTGTGAGTCGCTGGGGGGTCTTAGTTCCCCGTAGTTCACCGATAGCCGGCCGCTCGACAATTGACGCTGCGACCCTAACTAAGTTGGACTTAATTGTGCCCCAACAAAAGGGTGTGAATACGCTATTTGAGGATTGGCTCGGACACAGTACCGCTAATTTTAAAGTCGTGTCCACCTACAATTTGCTTTATAATGCTTCGATGTTAGTTTCAGCTGGCGTTGGCGCCGCTTTGTGTCTGGATGGTATCATTAATACCGATCACACCGCTTTAACCTTTGTCCCATTGGCTCCTGGTCTGGTATCGACCGCCAGCTTAGTTTGGCTGAAAGGCCGCCCTTTATCGGCTGCGGCCAACGCCTTTTTAAAGCAACTAACTACTGATATTTCATTAGTGACTAATGAAAACAGCCCAAAATAATTGTTGTTAAATTTAATTAATCAACTTGTAGCCTTTAATCGAGACGCCTATAATGAGGACATCTATGAGGGGGGAGTTATCATGTTAAAAGATCCAAAAGCTGAAACATTATTAACACAACTTAGTGCCGTCTATGGGGATTCTGAAGTACAACAATATCCAGAATTACAGGCACAAATTCTGAGTTATGCCACGCAACTACAAAAAGATGAAAATTATCAGCTGGTTGCGACGCAGGTTAACCACTATTTATCACGATTCACCCTTACCCACAAATTGGCGGTACCCGCTACAGTAACTAAGTTATTCCAAGCAACGACCAAAACCGCCCAAGCTTATGAAGGGGTTGCTACAGCAACGTTCCTATCACAAGTTTGGTTCTAAATTAATTTAAGACCGGTTGATCCAACAAAATGGATTGACCGGTCTTTCTAATTTTAGTTCATATAACTGGCTGCCTTAACCGGCACCTGACTCGATCGAACAACTTGATAGTCCGTGACCCCATAATGTGGATTAACCGTGACTTTTACAAACTCCCCACGCCGAAGTGGTCCCGGGTTATCTGGAAACGTTTTAAATGCCACTGCCCGCACTTGTCCTTGCGCATTAGTGGCTTGCCCCTGATAACGGTACCCGGTAATCGTCATGCCAACCGGTTTTGTTAACGCAACGGTTCCGGCTGAACGCTTAATCCGTAAATAATAAGCTTCGCCACCATAACGATAGACCTCCCAACTAGCATCAACCGCAATGACCAAGACCAATGTGAGTAACAAACACACTCCTAAATGCTGAATAACGAAATTTAAAGCTCGTTTTGCCATACCTGACATCCCCCAACTAATCTGATACTTAAAGTTTACCTTGATTCATCAACCAGTCTACCAAGCAATAAAAACAGAATGTCCAAATACACCTGAAAAGACTTATTTGTTGCCTTTCCGTTTTCTGAAAGAAACATTTTGTAACGGTTCTGTAACATAGCCGTTTATGAGCCCCCACTCAAACTGTTGCTATGGTTCATCTCCTTAATTAGTACTAGCACCCCGATTATTAGTTTTATACTATATCGAAACCGATTGACGAAAAAACGGTGGTCAGCAAGTTCAGTTAATAAACCAAGCATCATCTCGATTGTTGAGACCCAGTCGTATTCTTGTAAAGACTTGATAAATAGTTTGTAAATTATCTTGTTAATCGTCCGAAAAATTAAAAATCGATTAGAATTCCACGCTAAACTTGTTGTATAATAAATGCTATTCTAACTAAAAGAAGGCTTGCTAATGATTACTATGAGACGCTTTCAATCAACTGATGCAGCACAGGCGGCCCAATTAGTTGCCACGACCCTTAAGCAGTCAAACCGCCGAGATTATTCAGCCCATTACTTACAAACAGAAATTGATCGCATGTCACCCGCTTTTTTTATCGAAAAAGCCCAACAAACCCACTTCTATGTGGCTTGTGACCAAGCCAAACTAGTTGGTACCGGAGCCATTGGATCTTATTGGGGCATCACCACCGAATATTCTTTATTCACTATTTTTGTGTTACCTACTTACCAAGGTCGTGGGATTGGGCGACAAATTATCGAAACCTTGGAACAAGACGCCTACTTCAAAAAAGCCCAACGCGTTGAAATTCCAGCATCAATCACCGCCGTCAATTTTTATCAACACCTTGGCTACCACTTTAAAAATCAAAACCAACAAGTAGACGATGAGCAACTCTATCGCCTAGAAAAGTTTCCACAAAATTAAATGACATCGGGATCAGGTTGTAGCTACTATCAATAAACGAATTGACCAATATCGAGCCGCCCAACGACCAATTATTTTCATCCAACATACTGAACCAGGCATGGCCGTGGGTAGTCCAAATTGGCAGTTATTTACTGAACTACATCACGGTGACAACGATACTTACTACATCAAGACCCAGCCAGATGCTTTCTATCAGACTGGTTTAGCTGCTTACCTTAAAATGAATCATCTAAACCATATCGAGATTTGCGGCGCTCAAGTTGAATATTGTGTAGACACGACCGTTCGTGTGGCCTTTCATCTTGGCTTTCAGATTGATCTCTTAATGGATGGAATTACGACGATGGCTAGTACGACGTTATCCGCGGCGCAGATCAAACAACATCATGCCCAGATTTGGCATCATCGTTTTGGTGAATTTGTTACCGTCAAAACACCTTTAGTTAAGTAACCTTAGCTTATGGATGGCCAGCTTTTGCAATCGTTTTCAAACCCGTCTATACTAGAAATGATGAAACGATTTATTTATATCTAACCAATTTGGAGGCTTTACTATGACAGTCGCAATTCGTTATCAAACTCGTAATGGCAATACTAAGGCATTTGCCGAACAAATTTCCGCCGTCGCTGGCGTACCAGCCGAGCAAGTACCAGCTGACCTTGAACCAGTCGACCTACTCTTTATGGGTGGTGGGACCTACTTCATGCGTCCGGACAAGGCTGCTTCTAAGTTTATGGAAACCTTGGATAGCAATAAAGTTAAAAAAATCGCCCTTTTCACAACTTCTGGTGGTCCTGAGACCCCAACCGACAAAGCGTTGACTAAAATTGCCGAGTCAAAGGGGATTCAAGTTATTGGTCACTTCCATCAATTAATGGGTGGTAAAGGGATGAAGTTGTTAGGTTCCAGTGGTGGCAATTTAAAGCCAGCCCAAATTGATGAAGTTAAGCAATTCGCTACTGAGATGCTGGCTAAACAATAGCATTAATTTAAATGTATTCTCTTCAAAAAGCGCCAACCTTATTCTGAAAATTAAATAAGGTTGGCGCTTTTATTGACCTTAAAGAAGACTATTTTAAACTTGTTTAACGACTAATTGAGTTACCACAACCGCTAACAATAAGGCGATACTAGCAACCACGCAAATCCCGCTAAATTCAATAATTGTATATAACAATCCACCTAATACTGAGCTTAAAGTTAATCCTAAATATAAAAATGAACTATTGAACGCCGTTACCGTTGATCGTTGTGATGGGATTAGGTTCACCACCACCGTATTTAACGCCGTTACACCAAAACCCTGGACAAACGCTAACAAGACTAAACAAATTGCCAGCCAAACCATACTTTGGTGATTAAACGCTAAGCCAATAATGAGCAGTGCCGAAAGACCGCCATTAAGTTGAACGGCCCGCAGAGATCCAAGCTTCACTGATACATAGCCGCTTAAAAAACTCGCCACAAAATTACTGAAACCATAAAGACTGAACAAACCTCCAACTTGAAACGGACTAAGCCGAAACTGATGAATCGCGTAACTACCTAAAAATGTATATACCAAATAAAAGCCTAACATCCAAACTAAAGTCGTTGTTAAGAGCAACCTAGTCCGTTGCGCTTTAAAAACCAGTTTAAATGAGTGCAAATATGTTAATCGTTGCGGTTTAACTATCGGTTGACTAGTCGGCACGACGAACCACAAACAAATTAAGGTGCCAATCGCTAAAACAGCTGATGTCCAAAATACTAAATGCCAATTAGCCAATTGAGCCAACCCCGAACCTAATGGCACCCCGATGGCAATCGACAATGACAAGGCTGACATCGTTATGCCCATTATTAAGTTTAGCTGTTGCCCATGGAACGTTTGACCAATTAGGGCCCAGACATTCGGCAAAGTCAGCGCAGCACCAATCCCGGCTAAGGCACGAAAAACATAAAAGCTCATGACATTAACGGCCAGCGCACAACCCAAACTGCCGATTAAAAAGAATCCAATACCAATCAACAACAATCGTTTGCGTGAATAGCGATCACCAAATGGTCCAAATAATGGTGCCCCAACAGCATAACAAAATGCATAGACTGACACTGAAAACGCCGCTTGGCTGACCGTGATTTGAAAACTACGTTCAATCGCCGGCAACAATGGCGCAATAATAAACGAATCCGCCCCAATCACGAAAACAATTAAAAATAACCCACTCACTAATAACTTGACTTTTAAGCCCATAATCAACACCCCCATTAATGCCAATCTTAATGGAAGCTGCCACAAACACAATACGGGAATTTAATGATACTTGGTACTAGCAATTACCCTTACTAACCAATCGTTCTAAGCAGTCAAAATAAACTGTATCAGTTATAATTTGAGCTAAATTCAATCGAAGAAGGTTTTAATGATGGACGCAGTAACTCGGCAAACTCGTCACGGCGAAGTTTGTCCTTTAGACACCACCTTGCAACTTTTAGCCGGTAAATGGAAGTCAATTATTCTCTGTCGTTTAATGCAACAAGAATTAAGATATACGCAACTTTTGAAGACGTTACCCGGCTGTACCCGTCGCATGTTGTCATTGCAATTGGCTCAATTAGAAGCGGATCAGATTATTCAAAAACAAGTTGATGCCAGCTATGTGCCAATTAAGACCAGCTATCGCTTGACCCCATTGGGCAAAAGTCTAGTACCAATTATCAAACTAATGGACCAATGGGGTGAACACTATATTCAGGCTGTGACGATGACCGAAAATTAAAAACAATCCTAATTCCAGTTATTGGCATTAGGGTTGTTTTGGTACGATCAATCAATTAAACGTTTCACGAAATAAACAGTGGTAACCCCTTTGAATGGTAAATCGGCCACTTTCCCGTAAATTTGAAACCCACATTTCAAGTAGAAATCGACCGCTTGATAATCACGCGTCGACAGCGTAATGGTTAACACTTGTTGCTCACGCGCCCAAGCTTCCGCAGCCTGCACAAGTTGCGTCCCTAACCGATGCCCGCGATAAGTCGGGTCAACCGCCAAGCGACTAATATAAACATGGTCGTATCGCCGATTCATCAATAAACCGCCGACTAACTGACCCTCATCGTCATACGCCCCGATGGCGACATCCTCACTAATTTGTCGCTGGTAATCAATCTGATGATCTGCAAGTTGTTGCTTAAACAGTTTAGATAGATACGTATCGAGTTCTGTTGGTGCTAGTCTTGCTAATTTAGTCATAGGCTTACCTCCTGTTGAATTAATTCTCTACGCTTGGTGCTAGTTGAAATTTTCGCCTGCCGGTTGGTTCCTAAAACGCTGGAACGCCAAGGCCACTCGCACTAAGGCCAACGACACGGCTGAGCATTTTAGGAACCAACCTCTCGGCTAAATTTGTTGATTGAACATT
>NZ_BJDL01000008.1 GCF_005405125.1 Lactiplantibacillus songbeiensis | reverse complement strand
GGCTTCAAAATGGCCCATGGCGTTCCAGCGTTTTAGGAACCAACCGGCAGGCGGCAATTTCAACTAGCACCAAGCGTAAAAACGGCGTCATCTCATGAAGTAGATGACGTCGTTTAACGTTTCACGTGAAACAAATCCGTTTATTTCCAGTAGGCGTACCGATAAAGGGTATCGCGCAACAAGCTGAAGTGAATCCCGCCAACCTTGCTGCTAACCAAGTGCGCTGCCGCCGTCTGATACAACGGCGTTACCCCTTGATGACTGGCCACAAATTTAGCTGCTTGTTGAGCTGTTTGGTAGCGAGCCGTTGGTGATTGGGTCCCAGCTGCTAAGGTCGAAATCAAGCCTTCATATTGCGTATTGTGATACTTCCCAAAGTTGACCGAAGTCCGCATTGACGCTTTATCCAAGAAATCAATGGGGTCTTGGAAATCACTCGACCAAGCTAAAGTAGCAAAGTCAAAGTTACCCTTGCTCAAGTTTGAGATTTCATTCGTCAACGGGACGGACTTAACCGTCACCGTGACACCTGATAGATGCTTTTCAATCGCTGCTTGAATAAATTCTGCCGCCGACTTGTTCACATCAGTGTCATTAGTCAATAATTGCAAGGTCAGCTTTTTCTTTCCCAAACTGGCTTGGGCTTTCTTCCAGTAAGCTTTCGCTTTAGCGGGACTATAAGCATACAAATTACCAGTATCGGTATTAAAATCTTTACCCGTGCTAGGATTGCTTGTGTTACCACTTGGAACTAGCGATGTGGCTGCCACCGAGCCATCCTTCAAGACATTGGTCACTAATGAGCGCCGATTCAACGCATAACTAACGGCTCGCCGTAAATCAGCATTCTTAGTCACGGAACGTTTGTTGTTCCATGGCATGAAGTACAATTGGTTCAACTTGGTAATCGTCAGGTTGTGCTTCAAAGCGCCCCGTTTGGCACTGGCCACTTGGGTCCCGGTAATCTGGGTCACTTGCACCGCATTGCTTTCAAATAAATTCTGCGCGGTACTGTTGGTCTTCACCGTTTGAACCTTAATATTTTTGATGCGGACGTTTTTCGCGTCATAATAATGGTTGTTTTTCACATAATGCCACGTATCATTGGTCCCATCCCAGCCTTTTAAGACATATGGCCCATCCGATAACGTTTTCGCTGCCGACGTCCCGTATTTATTGCCATACTTTTCCGTAAAGGCTTTATTCAACGGATAGATTTCAGTGGCTAATCGGTAATTGAAGTAAGGAATCTGTTTGGCTAATGTCAATTGCAGTTTATACTTGCCTAATGCTTTAACCCCCAGCGTGCTGACAGCCTTTTTACCACTCGTTATCGCTGGGGCATTTTTGATTTCCGCCACGTGGCCGATTTCTTGTGACTTGGTCGTTGGACTCACTTGCCGTTGCATTGAATAGACAAAGTCAGCGGCCGTGACGGCTTTACCGTTCGCCCACTTCGCGTTATGACGTAGGTCGAACGTATAAGTCTTACCACCGTTCGTTGGTTTAACAATCTTTTTAGCAATAGCGGGCACGATCTTGCCTTGTTGATTGGTCGTGTAGAGTCCCTCCATATATTGCGCTAATGCAGCTTGACTGACCACGTCGTCCGCTTTATTCGGATCGGCCGTGGCGATGGCTTGTGCTGCTGTTACGGTCAACGTTTTATCGCTTGTTTTAGCGCTATTAGATTTCGTCCCACAACTTGCTAAAACTAATCCTAGGGTGATAATCCCTAGACCACTGACCCATTTTTTTATTGTTTGCATCTGTTAAAAACTTCCCCTCGAAACATGACTTGTTTAAGCTTGACTCGCGGCGATAAACCCGTTAAATAACGCGGCCATCGTCGGATTAACTTGCTGCATTTCTTCTGGATGCCATTGAACACCCAATTGCAGACCACCGGCTGTTGCTTCAATCGCTTCAACCACTTGGTCAGGTGCCGTGGCGACGACTTTAAAGCCAGGGGCCACTTGCTTGATCATCTGATGATGAAAAGAGTTAACGGCTAATTCACCGGCAGACACATAGTTCGCTAAGGTCGAGTCAGCCGTAACTGTCACATGATGCATGCCATACGCTGGCAATTGTAATTGCATGTGCTTCAGTGTGCCTTGTCCTGCTGGCATATAGCTCGCATCTTGATATAACGTCCCACCGTAGCAGGCATTTAAGATCTGCAACCCGCGGCAAATACCCAGGATTGGCTTATGCACAGCATGGACAGCTTTAATCAAGGTAAGCTCATACGCATCACGTTCAGGGTCAATCCCACCAAGCTTGGCTAAGGGTTCCTCACCGTAAGTCAGTGGATCGACATCATCGCCGCCACAGAGCAGCAGTCCGTCAATTAGCCCGACATAACGCGCAATTGTGTCTGCATCTTGCGTGACCGGCAACACCAGTGGAATGCCGCCATTAGCTGTAATTGATCGTAAATATTCCCGGTTCACATAATCCCGTTTACGCCCGACAAACACCTGGCTATTAACGGTAATAACACCTGGTGCAATCCCAATAATCGGTTTCGTCATGCTATCAACTTCCTTCTCTTTTTTGCCATAAAAAAACCTGCATGCTGCCTTAGCACCCAGGAGCGGTAACGGATCAGTCAACGCGACCGATTTCATTAATTTTACATTAGATTTTATGACTACAATTGTCAACTAATACGACCGTGACCACCAAAAAACGGATCTCAATGATTGAGATCCGCGATATGGTCTATTTACCAGCCGTTCGATAATTATTGGCTGCAAAGTATTGTAAACCTGGTAAAGCTTGTTGATTCAATAACTGACTGACCGTCACAAAATGATAGCCCTTCGCCTTGAGTCGCTTAATAATCGTCGGTACCGCCGCTACAGATGGTGCATGGATATCATGCATCAAAATAATGCTACCGGGATGCGTGGTCCGTAAGACTTCATTAATATCTTTAGCTTTATTCAAATAAGCCCAATCCCGTGAGTCCACTGACCAACGAACAATCGGATGCTGAATCTTGCGACCCTCGGCAGTAGTGATGTTACCATATGGTGGCCGCACGTACTGCGGTAATTTGCCCGTGGCGGCATAAATCGCGCGATCGGTTCGAATCACTTGGTTCACACTCGCAGTGGTACCAATCTGACTAAAATCAGGATGGTTCCATGAATGATTGCCAACTTCATTACCCGCTTTGACGACGGCTTGGGTAATCTTGGGATACCGACTGACACTTTGACCAACCTCAAAGAACGTGGCATGGACGTTATTTTGCTTCAAGATTTTCAATAATCGTGGCGTTAAGGTCGGATCTGGCCCATCATCAAACGTTAAGGCAACCGACTTCTTGTATTTCAGTCCAGTGGTGCGGTTCTTTTTTGGTAAGTATCGATTAATCACTTTCCCAGTTAACTGTTGGTAAGGAATCACAATTTGCTTCACCTTAAAGCTATTCGGTAATAAATTCATCCGTAGCCCACTGGCCGTTAACGTGGCCTTTTTCGTCATATGGGTTGGCAGTTTAACTTGATAAACAGCTGCCACCCGACTAGCTTTGGCATGGGTCTTAGTCAAGATTTCCTGACGAGCAGCTTCCCGAATAGCCGCCAGTCGATGGGAATTCTGATTGGTTAACTGTCCAAAAGTAACGGTTGATGCCTTCACAGCGGCTTGCGCGGGCATGGTGCCACCAAGGCCCAGTATCGCTACCGCCACTAGTTCCAAACTATAACGGCTTAACATCCCTTTAATCATGATAAGTCCCCCTTTTTCGTGCTTCATTGACTACGTCTAATTCTACGCTGCCAACCAGGAAAACACACTTACTAAGGCTCGAACTCAGCTGACTATTTTCCACGTATTTCCCGGGAAATAATTTCAAAATAAAAAACGCCCAACTGGACGTTTTAGTCGTGCTGCAACGGTCGTAATTTGACAACGGTACCTGTTAACCAGACCCCTAAGCTCAATAAAGCCAAAACGGTTAACGTGGTTCCCCAGGGTAAAGACCAAACTTGTAAGCCATAATAGCTCACGAGTCCAATGCCCCACCAGCTAAAGTTCAACCATAACGGTAAGCTGGCGTGCCGAATGAAGTACGTCACAAAAATAATCGCGTATAGCGGGGCAAAGACCGACCCAATCAAATAGAGAAAATTCTCATAATAGTGCATCGAAACTAACAGTGCTAGTAACAAGCCAACTAACGTGACGATAATTGCGATTGGTTTTAGGCGGCGACTTCCCGTCACAACTTGCAAACTCGTAGCGGCCGAGTAGGTATCCATAAACGTCGTGGTCACCGTTGAAAAGACAATAATGAGTAAGGCGACCAAGCCTAAGCCAGACTGTGTCAGCCAACTGGCAAGATTACTTTGACCCGTGCGTAAGACGAGCAAGAGTCCCGTCACAAACATCGCCACACTCCCACAGCCATAACCGACCGCACTCACAATGGCCACAGTCCAAGGCCGCCGAATCTGCTGCGTATAATCCCCAATTAACGGTAACCATGATAAAGTCATCGTCACATTCAACTCAACCGCTTGCCCAAATGACAGGGTCGTCGTTGCTGGAACCGGTGTAATCACTGGTGTTTTGAAGACCATCACCAACATCAGCATCGCGCCAATCACTAAAAGCCCAACCACTGCATTATTAATTCTGAATAATAACGTTGTATCCATTAATAACCAAATGATAATTAGCCCGGCGGCGACGAGCGCCATAATCGCTGAATTTTGAAAGTGAAACAGTCGTTGACTGACCCCATTCATGGCCAATTGCGCATTAACAATCATGACCGCCGTCCATCCGACTAACTGTAGGGCGTTTAACCCCGCTGCTAGGCGTTCACCAAGTCGTCCAAAAGCCAATTGCACAGTGCCCATAGCCGATTGATGCAACTTAGCACCTAAGTACCCGGCTGGCACTAAAAACAAGCCACAGCCAATTAAATGACCTAATAAGATTGCAGCTAGAGCGGGACCAAATCCCAAGGGTGCTAACAATGTTCCAGTGACAATTTCTGCAATCGAGATTGCGGCTCCTAACCATAGTAGAAACTGACTACGAATGACTGCTGACTTCATTGCATCGACCACCCAACCGTCCGCATCGCCGTAACCGTTCGCTGATAATCATTACTCTGTGCCAACATCGAAATCACAGCGGCACCAGCGACCCCTGTTTGGGCCAAAGTAGGAAGTTGGTCTTCCGTAATCCCACCAATCGCCACGATTGGTCGGCTTGAAGCCGTCACTAATTCCTGCAAGTTAGTGAGACCGACCACCGGATCAGCATCAGCTTTTGAGCTAGTTGGAAAGATTGGGCCACTACCGAGATAGGCTAGGCCAGCAACTTGATTGGCTACTCGCACTTCCGCTAACGTTGAACAGGACAACCCAACAAACATCTGCTGACTAACTGCCGTGACCACCTGTTGGATACCCGTGTCACTTTGCCCGACATGAATGCCATCCGCACCAAGTGACAACGCTAAGTCAACATCATCATCCACAATAAATGGGACACCAGCTGCCGCACACAAGGTATGCAGCGCTTCTCCTAACGCTAAACGTTCACTGCTTGTTAATCGGCTAGCCCCTTTATCTCGATACTGAAAAGCTGTGATCCCGGCCGCTAGTGCGCGCTTTAAAACGGTCGTTAACCGCTGACCCGGTATATCTTGCGTCCCACAGACAAAATAAGCGGCTAACTGCTTTTGGTCGAAACTAATTGACATATTTAGTCACCGCCTGACTAGGCTGTACCCAGTGGTTTAATGGCCCATGACCATGGCCAACTTGAATCGAATCCGCAATCGCTACCGCGACAAACCCTTTAGCCGTTTGAATTGCCGTCGCCATTGGGACTCCTTTGGCTAACTCAGCCGTCAAACAAGCCGATAGTGTATCACCGGTCCCGTGTGTCCGAATCGTGTTGGTTCGCGGTGCTGATAGCCAGAATGATTGCCCGTCTGCCAATAATACGAAGTCGCTGGCAGTTTGTGGATTAGTACCATGACCACCCTTAATAATGACATTTTTTGCACCTAATGATTGCAGCGCATGCCCCGCCGCAATCATCCCCTGGGTATCAGTAATTTTCAAGCCGGTCAAAGCCTCAGCTTCCGGTAAATTAGGGGTCACAACGGTCGCTAATGGCACCAATTCATCTCGAACCGTCGCAATCGCCGCTGGGGCCAATAACGCCGCGCCCCCCTTTGCAATCATCACCGGATCAACGGTCAACGGGCCAAAGTCGACGCGTTTTAAATTTTCAACCACATGATGCACATGCTCAGCATCTGCTAACATTCCGGTTTTACAAGCCTTGATTTTAAAATCAGCTGCTAATGACGCAAATTGTTCATCTACTAGTTTGGTCGGCATTGCCATAAAATCTTGCACGCCGAGCGTATTTTGCGCCGTAACTGCGACAACGACGGCTGTCCCAAAAACATGCCGTGCCTGCATCGTCTTTAAGTCGGCCATCACACCAGCACCACCACCACTATCAGTTCCAGCAATCGTCACTACTTGTGGAAATTCATTCACCATGTTACTACCCCGTATCCTTCTAAAATTTAATCAACCACTGCAATTTTGCTTAATTCAGCCGGCGTTACCAAATGTAATTTATCAATCAACAACATTGCAAAGGTCCCCGGCCGACTAGCGGTTAATTGCGCCGCCACGAGCTCGCCAGTCCCCGCTAAAACAGTTGCTGCTGTAGCTGCGGCTGCCAGTAAATCTTGCGGCTGAACCGCGGCAAAAGCTGCTACAAGACTGGACAACAAGTCCCCCGAACCCACATGCAATTGAAATAATTCAGTCCCATTGTGCACCCGAACGACTTGCTGACCATCCGTCACAATATCAGTGGCACCCGATAACACCACCACACAGTGATACTTCTGCGCACAAGCCTGCGCCATCGCAACTAGATCACCACTGCCAGTCCCCGCATCGATACCTTTAGCCTGCCAATCCCAGTCCGCTAAAGCCGCAATCTCACCCGCGTTACCGCGAATAATATCAGCGTGAACCGCCCGTAACAAGGTCTGCGCTGCCTGCAGGCGATACGGGACCGCTCCAACAGCTACTGGATCAAAAATAACCGGTTTATGTTGCTGATTAGCCGCCGCACCAACGGCTCGCATCTGCGCTAGTTGTAATTTAGTTAACGTCCCAAGATTCAAGCATACTGCGCCCGCAATTGTCACCATCGCTTCAGCTTCATCAACTTCCGCCGACATAATCGGTGAAGCACCTAGGGCATTTAACCCATTCGCCACATCTTGCACCGTGACATCATTCGCCAGCGTTAAAACAATTGGATTCTGTTGCCGCAACGTCGTTAGTAAGTCTAAATTCATCATTTTTCCTCCTATCGGTCGGTCACGCCAACAAAAAAGCGCCCACCGATTCAAAATTTCTTTGAACCAGTGGACGCTAAATAATCAGCTGTGACACTTTCCCTACGCAAGTCTGAACTTACAGGTTCAAAGGGATCGGTGTTAACTCACCATCTCAGCCCAGTCATGGACACCCCTAGTGTTTGTATTAGTTTCAGTGTACCGGTTGTAAGCGTTATCGTCAATAAGCTTAACATTTGACTTGCCGCTACGGTTGCTGCTTGCCACTCTGGTTGGGTCAGCATCGGCTGGAACGTGGTGGCCGCGTTTTCGAGCCACAGTGCGGTCTCGAAAGCCGGGCTTTATCTAAGTCGGAAAATCACCGACTAAGATAAACGACACCACTGAGCCAATTCTGACCCGCCCGGCGTTCATTAACTGAATATCTATCAATGAACCGTCACTATTTGAATAGTCACTTTTAACATTGATGTCAAAATAATATTTAACATGACGACACTTTAGAACCCAAATAATCAGGTTAATAGTCGGAGTTGGCCAAATCATTCGCCGTGTCGAGTCACTTGACTGGTGGACTTTCCAGTCTAGTGACTGGGCCAACTTTAAAGACGTGGGTTTGCGGCTTTAAAGTGTCCTTGAAGACAGCCCCTCAGACTTCAAGGTTCGCCCCACCGCGAATGGTTTGGACAACGGAGACGGTCAAGACCATGCTGACCCAACTAGAGTGACAACCAGCATGGTAACAAAAAAGAGCCTGGATTTTATCCAGACTCCGAAGAACGATTGCTGATTAAGCAAAAGTTGCTAATTGTTGTTTTGTTAAGGTGTCGTTCATGCGACCACTACGGAAACCGCCTAAGTCTAAAGTGACATAACGGAAACCAAGCGCTTGTAACTTACGGTTAACACGGTCGTTGAAGACCAAGAAATCACCGATACGGGCTTCTGGTAATTCGACACGGGCGATATCGCCATGGTAACGAACCCGAACCGTTGGGAAGCCTAAGCTACGTAAGTACTTTTCAGCAGCCATCACTTGGGCAATGTTTTCATGAGTTAACGTGGTGCCATAAGGGAAGCGTGATGAAACTGAGCAAGACGCAACTTTGTTCCAGTTGTTTAAGTCAAGTTCTTGGGCCAAGGCACGAACGTCAACCTTGAAAAAGTCAGCTTCTTGTAACAAGCTACGAGCGCCGGCTTCAGTCCGAGCTTTCAAGCCGGGACGGTAGTCTTGTTCGTCATTTTTGATCATACCGTCTAAGACAGCGTCGCTACCGTTTTCAGTAGCTAAGTCGTTCAAACGTGTATAGAACATCTTCTTAGCATAGTACCAGCTATCAGCGGTGTTATGTTCAATATGTTCGTCACTCAAGTAGTCCAAAGTCGTGGTTTGGACATTAGCACCTAATTCTTCAGCTAAGCTAACGGCTTTGTCGAATTCTTCTTCAGTGAATAATTCAGAATTAGCAACGACTGCGGTTACGTTATCGCGGCCTAAAACGTTTAAGGCCATCTTCAAAACGACCGTACTATCGATCCCGCCAGAAAATGCAACGGTGACCTTGTTCATCTTTTGTAATAAATCTGTTAAAGCTGCTTTTTTTGCTGCTAAAGTTGTCATAATTAAAAGCCCTCTTCTATTTTATTTTTTACTTTAAATTCCGAAAAAGCCATGCATGAACCACGCGGCCACGGCTGCCCCAACGAAGGGGGCAATCCCAGGCACGATAATCCCATATTGCCAGTCGCTATCAGCCTTATTGGCAATTGGTAAAATCGCATGCGCGATCCGGGGACCCATGTCTCGAGCGAGGTTCATCGCGAACCCAGTTGGACCACCAAGTCCCATCCCAATAGCCCAGACTAACAAGCCGACACCAATTGGCACAACACCGGGTGTTTTGACCGTTGAAATGGCCAAAATACCGGAGATAAAGATAAAGGTATCAAAGAATTCCACGAAAAAGTTGCGTGGTAAATTCCGAACGGCTGGTGAGGTACAGAACAAGTTACGAATTGTAATTGGTGAGATCTCATCAGTCGAGGCCTTAAAGTGATCCGCATACATGATCCAAACGATCACGGAACCAACCACCCCGCCTAAGACTTCGGCCACGGAATAAGGAATAAAATCAACCCATGGCAAGTTGCCCAATAGACATTGTGCTAAGACCATCGCCGGATTAATGCAAACATTACCGAAAATAAATAAGGCGATACTAATCCCAAAACCCCAAGTCGTGATGGCAAAGATATGACCGGAACCACGATATTTAGTCCCTTTAAGTACCGTACTACAGTGAACCCCAACCCCAAAAATAATCATCAAGGCCGTGCCCATAAATTCTGCTACTAATGCGTGAAACAAGTGATTACTCTCCCTTCGCCAGTTGACCGGCTGCCGCCAAAGCCGCTTGGTAAACCGTCATTAGTGGAATATGATTTTTGCGCGCCAGTTGGGCACAATCATCAAATTCCGGTGTCTTTTTTTCAATATCATCATAGGTTGCCACTTTTAACTGCACCGCCCCATACGGTGTTTGGACCGTTTCAAAGTGCCGCTGCATAATGGCGCGTTGCCAAGTCTGATACCGTACCCCAATAGTGCTTGTCTCGGCTAAAATCAACTTGGTCAACGCGGTTTTTGCGAGCGGGTTACCTAAGACCGATAACTTTACCGCTGGCCGATTCTTCTTCATCTGGATCGGTGTGAAATAGACGTCATACGCCCCAGCTGCTAATAATTGCGTCATCACATAACCTAAGCCTTCGCCCGTTTGGTCATCTAAGTTCGCTTCAATGAGTAAGACCGCGTCCTTAGTTGCTTTAACGATTTGATGACTTAGTTTTTTTTTTCGAATAATACCGCGCGCAAGGCATTGAAGCCACCTGTGTCACGCTTACCAAAGCCATACCCAACTTTTGTTGGATTGGCCTCCGTTGGTAGTGGACCGAAGTCGTGGACCAACGTCTTAACCAGCCCCATCCCAGTTGGGGTAATTAATTCGGTATGAATATCTAATCGTTGTTGAATTGGAATGGCACTACCAACCCGCATCTGCATCACTGCTGGAACAGGTACTGGCATTTGACCATGCGCAACATTGATAAAACCACTACCATCAGTTAATGGCGATGCTAAGATCGTGTCGATCTGCATCAATTCCAAGGCCACACAACAGCCAACGATATCAACGATTGAATCTAACGCGCCCACTTCATGGAAGTGGACATCCGCTAACGGCATGTTGTGTACCGTGGCTTCAGCTTTAGCAATTTCCGTAAAAATGGCTTTTGAACGCGCCTTAACTGTAGCCGATAACGCACTAGCATCAATCAAGGCCGTAATTTCGGTTAAATGCCGAGCATTATGGTGATGGTGATGATGTTCAGTTTCAGCGTGATCATGGTCATGATGGGCCACTTCGGCGGTATCATCGTGATGATGATGTTCAATGAACCCATGATCCTTGCCGCCAGCAACTTGCACATCAAAGCTGGTCCCATAAATACTGCTCTTCGCCAACCGGTCACTAGTCAATTCGTAACCGCTGACGTGTAATTTAGCTAATTCCGTTTTTAACGCCTCGAAGTCGAGACCTAAATCTAACATGGCCCCTAAAAACATATCGCCGCTAATCCCAGAAAAAGCATCTAAATAAAGTGTTCGCATAAGTTACTCCTCTAAATATCTAAGTTACCCAACGCGTTACAACTGATTAATCATGCTGGCCGAATAAGCCGCCCCGAAACCATTATCGATATTAACGACCGTGATACCCGAAGCACAGCTATTCAACATTGTCAGTAACGCCGTTAACCCTTGGAAGTTAGTTCCATAACCCACACTCGTCGGCACAGCAATCAGGGGTTTGTCGATCAGCCCCCCAACAACACTAGCGAGCGCGCCTTCCATGCCGGCAATCACAATCACCACTTTAGCACCGCGGATGACATCCAGCTTAGCAAAGAGACGATGAATGCCAGCAACACCAACATCATAGACCCGTTCAACCCGGTTGCCAAAAGCTTGGGCCGTCACAGCGGCCTCTTCAGCAACTGGCAAATCCGACGTCCCCGCAGTGACGACCGCAATATAATCAGTCGACTTAGGCGTTGGCATTGCGCCAACGGTCATGCATTTCGCCGCTTCATGGTATACCGCGGTCGGTAATGCCGGTTGCAACGCCGCAAACTTCCCGGCCGTTAACCGAGTCGTTAAGATGGGCGTGGTTTGTGGCGTCATCGCTTTAATAATCCCCGCAATTTGTGGGGCCGTTTTACCGGCACCATAAATCACTTCGGGAAATCCGTTGCGGTGCTGCCTGCTTAAATCAACATTGGCAAAGCCTAAATCGGCCGTTTGAGTCGCTTCTAATTGCGCGGTTGCCGCCGTGGGACTTAATTGACCGGCAGCTACTGCTTCTAAGATTTCCTGCGTCGTCATAATTATTTAACAATAACCCCCAAACCGTCAGGCACAACGGTCACTTTGGCAGCTTTACCTTCACGTGCATAGGCTTTTTCCATGGCTTCGTCTAAAGTCTTGGCTAATTCCATATGCATCCCGGTGATCAAGTCAGGATCAACTAAATCTGAAACGAAGATAACATGATGATGCACTAAGATCCGAGCAAAGATTTGCGCCGTCCATTGGTCAGGAATCGTCTTCAGCCGTGGTGTGTTAATCGCTTTGTCTAAGAATTCCTTAGGATCGTCAACATCAGCTAAGTTATGGAAGAAGCCATCGCCACCATGACCATCGCGGGCACCGGCAACCATCACAATGGTCCCGCCTTCTTTGTTGGTCGCTTCGGCAGCGGTCATCCCTTTAACAGCTTGGTAGATGTTTTGGTCAAGTGGGTAACCACCATTAGTTGAGATGGCAATATCACTATCAATGGCCGGTACACTGGATAAGCTTTCAACAAAGTCACAACCGACTTTGTGAGCGGCTTCCATGTCACCAGCAAATGACCCAATAATCTTCTTATCTTCATCTAAAACGACGTTGATAATAAAAGCTAATTTAGCTGTCCGAGCAGCATAAACCATGTCTTTATGAATTGGGTTATGCATTAAGTTCCCAGTCCGAGCCTTTGGTGAATTAATAAATTCACCAGAATGGTTTGCCATGATGGTCTTGTAATAAGAAACCCCAGGCAACACGGATTTCCGGCCGCCAGAGAAGCCGGCAAAGAAATGCGATTCGATAAACCCTTCTGAGATTAATAAGTCCGCTTCAGCAGCAACTTTATTAATGATACATTCCCCACCAGATGGTAAGGTCCCGATTTTGACACAAGAGTCACGATCGGTAGACACATGCATGACGATTTCTTCATTGTCAACGATTTCAGAACCATATTTGTTAACTAATTCTTCATGGGTTGATGGCCGATGGAAGCCGGTCGCAACTAAAATGCGAATACGGGCATCGGGCGCAACGGAACGCAAACGCCGTAACAAGATTGGTGTAATGATATGTGAGGGTACTGGCCGAGTATGATCAGAACTAATAATGACAATATTCTTCTTGCCCTTAGCGAGTTCTTCCAGCTTTTGTGAACCGATTGGGTTGTCTAACGACTTCTCGACCGTTTCCTTTTCTGAAAGTTTGTTATGATATGTTGCAGCTTGTGAGACGAGCTTACCAGCGAAGTTTTCATCAGGAATTTCAGCGGTAATCGTGGTTTTATCATATGGTAAATCAATTGATACCATGTCTTTTGGCCATCCTTTTTTTGAATTGTTTTTTGCACGTGCTTTCAGTTATACTCGTTCGCTAACCACTTGTCCGTTACATTTAAAGTTTTCAAAAAGAGTTAACAAATGTATACTTAAAATGCGATTGTCGAATTTTTTAAAACCGGTATGATTAGCAACATAACTAATCGTGACGGGGTTTTGGCAATTACCAGCCTCCTAAATCACTCACGAAAGAACTGAAAACTAAGATGGTATTAACTGATATTGAATATTTATTAAGCTATTTGGAAGCCCATCACGTGCCGACGATTCAAAAAAAACGCCACACCTATTTGACTTATCATGGCTTAGCTGAACATTATACGTATGTTTTAAAGGATGGCATCATTAAAAACAGCATCATTTTACAAGACGGTCGCGAGTTTAACTTGTCCTATATCGCCAAGCCCGATGTGATTTCGTTGTTACGCGATGAAGTCTCGCGGTCAACCGATCAGCCTTTTAATGTTCGAATTGAATCCGAATACGCCACCTTCTATCAAGTCAATCGGGTCGCCTTTTGGAAATACGTTAACAGTACCCCAGAATTACAAAACTATATCAAAAATTACTATCGTAAGAAACTGTCAGAGAACATCCTGCGCTTACAGCGGATGGTGATGAATGGCAAGAAAGGCGCGATTTGCTCTTTTCTGTATAGTTTGGTTGATTTATTTGGACGTAAAATTAAGGCTGGCATTCTAATTGATTTTGTGGTCACTAATGATGATATCGCGGGGTTTTGTGGGATTAGTTCCCGCAGTAGTGTTAATCGGATGCTCAAAGAATTGCGCGAAGATGGCGTCCTTTCAGTCCAAAATCACAAATTCATTATTAAAGATATCAGCTACCTCTTAGATCAAATTGCTAATTAGCAGAGGAGTTTATCCATGCACATTCCAGATAATTATTTAAGTCCCGCGACTTGTGGGACCTTAGCAGTTGCCATGGCGCCGATTTGGACCGTCGCGGTACTCAAAGTCAAAGTTCAAATTAAACAACATCGCGAAACCTTGCCAATGTTAGGCATTGCAGCAGCCCTCGCTTTTTTGATTATGATGTTTAACTTGCCGATTCCCGGTGGTACGACGGCACATGCAGTAGGTGGCACCCTGTTAGCGGTCCTTATAGGGCCGTGGGCGGCTTGCTTGGCCTTAACCGTGACCTTATTACTACAAGCGTTACTCTTCGGTGACGGCGGTATCCTGGCCTTTGGGGCGAATGCCTTTAACATGGCGTTCATCATGCCATTTGTCGGCTACGCCTGCTACCGACTTGGCCAAAAGTTGCATCACGAAAAATTGGGTCTAGCTATCGGGGCATACCTTGGGATTAATATCGCCGCCTTAGTCGCCGGAATCGAGCTTGGCTTACAACCACTACTCGCGCACACTGCTAGCGGCGCCCCGCTCTATTGCCCATATGGCTTAAATATTGCGGTACCTGCCATGCTTGCGGCGCACTTATTAGTTGCTGGCTGGGTCGAACTAGTCTTTACGTTATTGGTTTACCAATTCGTTCAAAAAGTTGCCCCTACGAATCTCTATCAGACGACCCCTAAAACCAGTCAACGACCTTGGTTTTACTTATTAGGTGGCCTGGCACTTCTGACGCCGCTTGGGCTACTCGCTAGCAATACGGCTTGGGGCGAATGGAGTCCCAGCGAATTAAAGCACTTATTAGTCCAACAACATGTTGGGTCAACCGTCCCACAAGGCATGGCCCACGGGTTTCATTTTCAAGCACTGTTTAGCGATTATGCGATTGCGGGCCTACCAGTCAGCGTCGGCTATATCCTATCAGCGTTGACGGCGATTCTGATCTTCTTACTTTTGATTCGAGGACTGCAACATGACCAATCAACCTTCAAAAACTGATTTACCAACGTGGCTGCAAGCACCCAATCAGCCAACCACCAAACGTAATCGGCATCCATTTTTGGCGCGTAATCAGCGCCATTTACAAGCATTACTCGTCCGATTAGCGCAACCAGCCCCGGCGATTCCAGCGACTCGCTGGCAATTGCCACCGCATATCAAGCTACTGCGCTTAGGGTTACTATTACTCCTTATCGCATTAATTAATAACGGTCTTTTCCTATGGGGACTGGCCTTATTACTGGGCGCCCAGTTACTCGTATTGGCCCCCAGTCAGTTGCGGCGTTTCTTACGTAGCTGGTTATTCAGTAGTCTGATGGCCGTCATTATCGTCTTACCGACGTATTGGCTGAATGGTCCGGCAACCTTACTCTGGTTCGGGTTTAAAACCAGCCTGATTCTTGCCAATGCGCAATATTATCGGGCAACGACTAACTTTCAGGACTTACTAACCGGCTTAAAAACCTTGCATTGTCCAGATGTCCTCATCATGACGCTAGCGATTGCCATCACTTACTTGCGGATGCTCGGCAACTATTTGTTACAAACTATGGAAGCCCTCAGCTTGCGGACAGTGGCACCAGCTAAGCATCCTTATCGCCTGATTGGGGCACTGTTTGGCAACTTATACTTAAAGAGCTATACCTACGCGTTAGAACTATATGCAGCGATGGAAGCGCGGGGATTTAACGGCCACTATGCAAAACCAGCTACTAAGCCGACCCGTTGGCGCGATTATTTGTCACTAAGTCCCTATGTGGCGCTAATGGCGCTGCTGATTTTTTGGAGGAATTAACTAATGCCGTTGATGACTTTAGAACAACTGAGTTACAACTATCCCAACACTCGTGGCCTTGATCATTTAGACTTAACGATTCAAGCTGGGGAATTTGTCTGCTTACTGGGCCCCAATGGTTCCGGCAAGTCGACTTTACTACGAATTCTCAGTGGCCTGGCTACTGCCAGTGCCGGGACTTATCTCTTTAATGACCAGGTAATTACGGCTGATTATTTGAGTGATGCCACCAAACGGCAACAATTGCATCAGCAAATCGGCCTCGTTTTTCAAAATACGGACGTTCAACTGTTCAATCCCTCGGTCGCTGAAGAAGTTGCCTTTGGGCCGCGCCAGCTAGGCCTTAGTACCGCCGAAGTGTCACAACGGGTCACTGACTGTTTAGCATTAACGGATTGTACCGAACTACGCGAACGAGTTCCCTATCAGCTTTCTGGTGGTGAAAAAAAGCGGGTCGCTTTAGCCAGTGTCTTGGCCTTGAATCCGAGTGTGCTATTATTAGACGAGCCATTGAACGGGCTGACAATTGCTGCCCAACAACAATTGCTAACGTTACTATCACGTTTACAAACGGCTGGTAAGACCATTATTATGGCCAGCCATAACTTCCAACAAGTTCAAGCTGTTGGTCAACGTTTCATTATATTTAATTCTGCCCACCAAATTGACGCGGACGTCGCTGGCAGTGTGCTTGCCACCCAGCCAGAACGCCAAGCGCAATTGATGACTTTATAACTTAAGGAGTTGGAGAACTTGATGAATCCAAATGGGGCCATTCACCGTGGCTGGAACCGTCGCGTCGTTACCGGTAAGACTTTAGCCGAATGTGACGAACGCTTGGTCAATTATTTAAATGACCAAGATTACGGTTCTGGCGAATTCGTCGTTTTACATGAAAACGACGGGACTAACCAAAATACCGGTTATGACTTACCCGACGGCGATCATTGCTATATTAGCTTTTTGATCTACAATAGTCGGCTTTAATCACGAAACAAAACGACCTCGCAACTGAGTTTTAACTCAATTGCGAGGTCGTTTTGTTTCACGTGGAACATTTGATTAGCGCTTAATAATCGGATTAAACTGCCACTCTGGTTAGTCCAGAATCGGCTGGAACGTGGTGGCCACGTTTGCGAGCCAATTCTAGCCCACCCGACGTTAATTAGTGAGCAGCTACAACCGACTGATGATTTTTCACCAGTTAACTTAGCCGTATCGTTGACCTTAGTGTGAGTATCTTTATCAGACTTAGACGAACAAAAAACTGCCAACTAACTGTCAGCGGTTCAAGTTTTAATTAGTGATCAAGGTTTTACCTTCAACGGTGACCCGATTACGACCAGCTTGCTTCGATTGATACAAATAATGATCAACCCGGGCAAACCAATCACTAAACGTTTGATCCTCTGGTTGTAATTGAGAGACTCCAAACGAAACCGTAATATGCAAGGCTTGACCATCAAAATCCAACGTTCGTTGTTGTAAATCCGAACGAATCGACGAAACAATGGCCGCCGCTTCAGTCACGGCTACCGACCGGAAAATGACGACAAATTCTTCCCCACCATATCGAAACAATTCGCCATGCGTTTGTTGGGCCAACAGTTCTTGCTCAAAATGCTGTGCCACATACTTCAAGACCGCATCACCAGTCGTGTGACCATGCAAGTCATTGAATTGCTTAAAGTGATCAATATCAAACATTGCCATCGTAATTGGATTACGCGTCCGTTTACGATACACTTCAAACACTTCAGCTTTCACCGTATCAAAATTACCACGATTACGGACACCGGTTAACTCATCGAAGTTAACTTGCTGACTTAACGCCGAATAGCGTTCCAACACGCGGCTCATCCACTGAATTCCCCGATGTAATGCCCCAATGTAAGCCATAAAGATGACTAACATCAAGACAGTAAAGAACAGGTTAAACGGATGAATCGCCCAGATAATGAACCACCAAGTGCCCCCATAAATCGCTTGTAATAAGAAATACTGCCACTTGGAAGCCATCACTTCCGTTCGATGCCAGGCAAAATAAACGATTCCAGCAATCAGTAGAGTCACCATAACGGCGAAGATCGGTGCATACCGCCAACTAGACCCTAAGTAGATCCCTTGGCTGTAGATGAAGACCGGCATGATGATATTCAGCATACCAATTGCTGGGCCCCACATCGTATATAACGCAAATAACAAAATCGTTAGTTGCGCGGTCGCGTAAGACCAAGTCAAGACCGAGCCATCATTGATCGCGTAAAACGTCGATCGAATAATCAGCATACTCAACAAGACACTTGCCGTCTCAACCACATGAACAGTCCAAGTAAAACGGCGTCGGCGAATTTTTAACGCCCGATGTTCTAAAATATATGTTCCTACTGACATTAAGGCAATCAAGCCAGTCGTCATAAACGCAATGATAACTGTTTTCATATTAAAAATAGCTTCGAAAAACAGCACTAAATGTTGATCAATTTGCACATTGAATACCTCGTTGTGTGATTAAATCCTAAATATAGTCAACAACTATAGTAACACGAAATGGTCACTTATCGTTAGTGACCAAGTTAAACGTGCAAAATTAATCGTAAATCCAAGTAACTAAATACGCTTGATGCTAGTTGGCTTAAATTGCCACTCTGGTTGGGCCAGAACCGGCTGGAACGTGGTGGCCGCGTTTTCGAGCCAAAGTGCGGTCTCGAAAGTCGGGCTTTATCTAAGGCCGGAAAATCACCGACCAAGATAAACGACACCACTGAGCCAATTATGGCCCGCCCGTCGTTAATTAACAGATATTAAAAAATTAACGATTGATTATTTTTAGTTCAGTCATTTAGCCGAGAGATTGGTTCCTAAAATACTCAGCCGTGTCGTTGGCCCTAGTGCGAATGATCTACTCGGATTTAGGCCAACGTCAGTTTTGAAGATCGGGTTTGAGGCTTCAAAATGGGCCATGACGTTCCAGCGTTTTGGAATCCAACCGGCAAGCACAATTTCAACTAGTACCAAGCGTAACTAAATAACGCTCGTCACACCGAATTAGTCGATATAACGAGCGTTATTAGGAATTATTATTAATTTGCCATTACTGGCGCAGCTTCATCAGTTTCGATAAACGTCAAGAAGTTGTTAAAGCACTGTTTTAAGAACGCTTCACTCCCGGCATCATTCAAATGGCCTTGGTCATCGAATTTGTCAGCAGCTTGTGGCAACATAAATTCATTGCCAGGCAGGACTTTGGCATTGACCCCGGGTGAATCTAGGATTTGCCGTAAGTTCATTTGGGCGCGAACCGTCCCTTGAATCCCCAAGGACGTCCCAACAATCATGACCGGTTTATCTTTAAAGGGATGTTCTTGGCAAGAGAGCCATTCCAAGGTACTCTTTAACGCCGCCGGAATCGCATGATCATATTCCGGCACCGCAATTACAACCCCATCAGCCGCATCAATCTGTTGACACAAAGCAGTGACGTTCGCTGGTTCTGCATCGACATCATCTTCTCGGAACAACGGGACATCGCTAATTTCGGCAATCTCAAAGTTAACTTGGTCACCGAATAAGTTCTGCATTGCCTGCAATAGCGTCCGATTATAGGACTTCGTCGCATTCGTTCCCATGAGACCGACGACATTTAGATCCGTCTGCCCAGCCGCTTTTTGCCGGTCAGCATTGGCGCTCGCTGCAGCTCCGGCCACATAACCTGAGGAGATGCCCCAAGTGTTCATCATACTTGGCATTGAATCATGACCATTCGCACCGCCTGCCACTTCACCAGCCGCATAATAGTTTGCAACTGGAACGGCATCTTTAGTAACGAGTTGTAAGTCCGGCGTAGTGACCGAATAACCACCGAGCGTCGTTGCAAACCGCCCGCGTTGCTCAACCAAATAATAAGTATCGCCATCAAATGAATGCAAGTATTGGGCATCACGGTTGAAGTCGGGATCTTGACCCGCTTTCGCATAGCCTTGATACGCCGTTACCGTCTTTTGCAACGCATCAGCATCAATACCAGCTGATTTAGCAACGGTTGCCAAATCACCTTTAACAAAAATTGGTGTTTTATCTTGGTGATCAAAGAAGCCTTGAATTTCATTAGCCGTAAAGTCATGTAAGACTAATAAGTCATAGACTTGTTTCCAAGTCCGTTCGTCCATTAACATAAACGCGACTTTATCAGGTTGCGCCAAGATAGCATCACGGAAGTCACTATAGACCGCGGACTCATTCACAATCCGTTGGCCCTTAGTATTGACGTATAACGCCCCCATATCCGTGGCTTTCTTCGACGCATACGTGGTCAACTTCGCCACGCCGGGTTCAACTTCAACCCCATGCGGATAGACTTTATACCAGCCTAAATCATGGGTTTGCAGGTTTAATTTGCTGTTAAACCCATAAGCATCACCAGTCGAGGTCATTGGACCATAATAGTCTAAGCCCTGACTTTCAGCCCCCCGCATCTTTTGGCTGGCACCATGACCACCTGTGGCTAAAACAATCGAACGGGCCTTGATCTTAACCGGGGTTGCATGTTGAACAGCGGTTAAGCCATTGAGCTCACCCTGACGATTAAACGTCAGCCCTTCAACCCGTGTATCCAGTAGCGTCTTGCCACCATGATCATTGAAGGCTTTTGACACCTTTTGAATCAGCTCATAGCTGCTAGCGGTTGGAAGCTCAATCTGCCGATTAATCGAATGTTCTGGCGTTTGCGTTTGCGCTTTTTGATAAGCCAACCCAGCAAAGTCACTAATAAAATCAATTGCCGGACCAATGTTGTTGACCATGACAGCCGTCATTGCTGGATAATTTGTGTGTTTACTTTCGCGCGCCACATCATCCGCCAAAGCTTGGGGGGTATCATGGTTGTCACCAAAAATCTTGGTCGCCACTTTTGACCCAGTTGCAGTCACATTGGAGCCGTTTAAAATGGTGGCACCACCGAGATAGCCATTCTTTTCTACTAAGATAACAGATTCGCCCTTAGTTAAAGCCCGACAACCAGCTACTAACCCAGCTTCGCCACCGCCAATAACCACGACATCGGCACTTAAATGTGTCGTTGCGGTAGTCTTAGCCGCTTTTGGTGCCGCCGTTAACTGCACATCGGCTGCCTTGACCGCCTTTTTAGCAGAATCCAATAAAGCTTGGGTCATGACCGTTGCGCCACTAATGGTATCCACATTAAAGGATTGTTCGGTAATCACACTTTTTTTTAGTTTATCAATGACTTGATTAAAAATACCAGATGTTTCAGAATGCTTTAAAATTTTCAAATCTTCAATTTTATTATCGTCAACATCAACTTCATAGTTGATGATGCCGTTATGGCCCATCGCTTGGCCTTTAATTTGTTTTGTGTCACTCATATGCGTACACTCCTTCACTCAAATGCTGGAGACCAGCCGTTGTTTGAATCTGTTGGTTTTGATCAATAAAGATAGCTTCAACGTTCGGTAGCCGGTCAATTAACTGCCGACCTGCCGTCGCGCCCTTAAAAAAGGCCACCGTTGATAAAATTTCAGCTAAGGTTGAACTGGTCGTCACGATTGAGACTTGTTCAATCGGCTTTTCAACCGGATAGCCAGTCTGCGGATCTAAGATATGATGGTAAAGCTTAGTTCCAACCTTAAAATAACGCTCAAAGATACCCGAAGTAACGACCGTTTTAGCCGGTGTCACTAACTGCAAGGCCGGATAACCACGCGGGGCTTTAGGGGCTTGAATCCCGACGACCCACTGCCCAGTCGGCGTCAGTGGATTTTCACCCAATATTTTGACGTTACCACCCAAATTCACAATCGCGTGGGTCACGCCCGCTTGTTGTAATTGTAAAATCACCTGATCAGCAAAGTAGCCCTTGGCAATCGCACCTAAGTCCAGCATCATGCCGGGCTTGGTTAACCAGACTGTCTGTCTAACGGCATCCAGTTGCACGTCAGCTGGGTTCATTAAGGCCAGTCGCGCTTGAATCGCGGACTGCGGTGGCACTTGTTGACCACCAAACCCAATCTGCCATAACTTGACTAACGGACCAATCAGCACATTAAAGCTATCCTGATAGTCCCGACTAGCCGTGATGGCCGTTTGAATCAGTTCAAAACAAGTCGAACTGACAGTGACTGGCGCATGACCAGCCTGTTGATTGATCCGCATTAATTCAGAATCAGGCCGGTTCATCGAAAACGTCTGATCCATCTTGACCAAATAGTCATAAACCTGTTCAATTAGCGGCTGGTTCGGGGCAAATAACGTGATCGTAACGACCGTACCGAACATCGTAAATTGCGATAAATACTTTTTCTGCACGGCCACCACGATACCTCCTAACTAAGCTTCAACGTTTGCAGCATTGGCCGTAACCGTTCCAGCGCAACTTGGCCGGGCGCTGAGCCAGCCCCAACGGTCGCAAAGGATAAGCAGGACCCAAAGACTTCACCGGCAACCCGAGAGACTTTCCCCAGGTCACCCATCGACATCGTAATCAACGGTTGCGTTAACTTCTGCCGCGCTTGGTTGGTAGCCGTGAGTAACGCTAACACATCATCAACCGATTGGGGCATCACCGCAATCTTCGGCACATCGGCGCCAAGTTCGGCCATCCCGGTCAGACGCTCGACGATTTCCGTCACACTGGGCGTCGCTTGAAAATCGTGGTTACTCATCACGATGACGATCTTTTTAGCGTGAGCCGCTACAACGGTTTGTTTAACGGCCGTTTCGTCATGATAGCGTTCCACATCAAGGGCATCGGTAAAACCACCATCAATCACCGTTTGGCAAATCTTAAAGTAGTCAGCTTCAGTGGGCAATAACAACGCCCCACCTTCACCTTGCGTCCGAAAAGTCGTTAACAAGGCAATCTCACCAATCGCTTGTCGAATCTGTTGGCCGGCAGCCACTAATTTTTCTGGATTTGTCACATCTTCAAAGTAATCGATGCGCCATTCCACCAAATCAGGCTTTTCAGCCACGATGGGTTTTAGTTGCCGCAACAACGCCGTTAAGCTACGACCGGTAATTGGCACGGCGAGTTTCGGGCGATCAGCGCCCAATTGAATATTTCTTAGTTTAACTGGTTGTGTCATGATTAACATGACTCCTCTCGTTTAGTCGTTGAATAAGATGTTACGAATATAGTCAACTGGCATTTCTTTACCCGTCCAGAGCTTGAAGGCAGCAGCGCCTTGTTCGAGCATCATACCGAGACCGTTAAAGACATGTGCCACACCAGCTTGTTCAGCCACTTGCATGAGCTTGGTCGTCCGTGGTGCATAGACAGTATCAAACACGATTAAATCTTTGCGGAACCAGCTTGGGTCAGTGACCAAGGTTTCATTTTCAAGTGGCTTCATCCCAACACCAGTCGCATCCGTATAAATAAACGAATCGGCAATTTCAGCCTTTAAATCATCGCGATTTTCCAATTCATGTAGGGTCGCCTTGCAGTTGGTCTTCTCATTGAGTAAGTCAACGTTACGTTTGGCATTTTCCCATGAGGCATCATGCCGGTTGAAAATAGACATTTCACTGACACCATCTAAAGCAGCTTGAACCGCAATCGCCGTTCCGGCACCACCCGCACCAGCTAAGGTCATCTTATGGCCACGAATGTCCAACCCTTCGTCGTCCAATGACTTCATAAACCCGATACCATCAGTCGTGTAACCGGTTAAAATTCCGTCGTCGTTAACAATCGTATTGACCGCACCGATCATCTTAGCCGCTGGATCGAGCTTGTCGAGGAGTGGAATCACTTTTTGCTTATTAGGCATTGAAATATTGGAACCGCGCATATCCAAGGTCCGAATGGATTGAATCGCGGCCGGTAACGTCTCATTAGTCACTTCAAAAGCCAGGTAAGCATAGTTCAATCCCAACTTAGCAAACGCGTTATTGTGCATGGTTGGTGACATTGAATGTCTGATTGGATAAGCCATCAAGCCAATTAAAATTGTGTGTCCATCGATTCGTTCCGTCATTTCAAATCACTCCTAATTTTATTTAAATGTTAAATTGTTACCTAATTCACTTGCTATGTTAGCAGTTTCATTTATTATATTAAATAGGGATACGTTGTTTAATCAATAAAAAATATCTATCGTTCATAAGGAGATGCGCCAATGAACTTACGCCACCTAATTTTTTTCAAAGAACTTGCTCGAACCCAGCACATGTCGCAGGCCGCGGAAAACCTTGGTATTTCGCAACCGTCATTAAGTTATGCCATCAAGAAGCTCGAAGACGAACTCGGCGTGCCATTATTTGAACCGGATGGCCGCAATATCAAGCTTACACAACTTGGCGATCTCTACTTAAAGTATGTAACCGCTTGCTTAAATGATTTATCACAAGGTAATGATTTAATCAGTCAATTAATGGATCCCAACCAAGGCCACGTTAACTTTGGCTTCACTTATACCATGGGCCAACAGTTAGTGCCGGAGCTGGTGACAAACTTTAAAGGTCAGACCAATAACCATGAAATCACCTTTACAATGGGGCAAAGTAACTCTGGCCATTTACTACAAGATTTAGATGATGAAAAGTACGACGTGGTGATTGCCTCACACGTTGCTAAGCTAGGTGAACAAGATACTGAAAACCGCTTCGAGTTCATCCCAATCGTCCAACAAGAAATCATGGGCGCCGTCCCCGCTGACAGTGACCTAGCGCGTAAAGACCAGCTAACCGTCGCTGACTTAGCTGCCTACCCAATGATTATTTTCTCGAAAAACAGTGGTTTACGCCCTTTAATTGACCAGATCTTGCAGACAGCCAATGTTGAGCCGCAGATTTTGTATGAAGTGGAAGAAGATCACACCATGGCCGGCTTCGTGCAATATGGCCTCGGGGTCGCTTTAATGCCTTACTTGCCGTTATTGGACCAAAACCATATCCGGTTACGGCATTTGGCTGATAACCAGTTGAACCACCAGATGTATATGGTCGTGAAGCAGAACCGCTTTATGACACCGTCTGTGCATCGATTTGTCGAGTTTGTACGCAGTTACTGTTGGCAGCATTATACGAATCTTGGGAAAATGATTTAACGCAAATCGCCAGCTTGAATGATCACTTTGATAATCAAGCTGGCGATTTTATATTTTTCATTCATAACATAATCAATATGCTAAAATTAGTTTGCAACATTTTGAAATTACGGGGGAATATCTAATGAAACAACATCGTTTATGGCTAGTAATCTTACTAGCTAGTTTTAGTTTGCTGATTGGTCTGAACACATTGACTGCCAGCGCCAAAACGGTTTGGTCTTATACCACACCAAAAGCACTGCGGGGCACATGGTATATTGGTCACTATAAACTCAAGTGCCGGAAACACTCCTTTAACGAAACCGTCTATGGTGACAAGTCACAGACCAACTATTTTTCAATTTCTAACAAGATTGTCGTTGGTCATGCTCACCACCATGCGATTTACGGCTACCGGGATCGCGTTTATTTCCGGGACATCAAACCTTATGCCCATGATTGGGGCGAAACCTATACGCCAATTGTCTTTAAATACAACCATCATCATTACAAGGGGCTTGATGTAACTGGTCATGCACCAGATCTCATTTGCACACGAACAAAATTGGGTAAATCAGTTAGCTTGTCGGGTTGCTATTCACATAAAGTGGCTTTAGTTCATTACGGTTGGTAAAAGGAGTCCAATTAACATGTCAAAGAAATTCAAATTAGGGTTAATAACCTTGGGCGCGGGTGTGCTGGGAATAGTCGGGTTGCTTAGTTGCCCACTCCCTTCACAAGCAGCTAGCCACAACACGATTCCAACCACGTTGCGGGGAACGTGGTATCAAACTAACTCAACCTTTAATAAACATTATAAAGAGGTTCCCGCCAAAGGGTATTGGGTGATGAAGTTAAGTCGACATACGCTCACAACTTGGAAAATTAACAATCGCGGCAAGCGGACAAGTAAAAAATGGGTTGTTTTAGCTAGCAAATATAAATACGATTATCGCCATTTATACGTTACCAAGGAACCTTTATTTAATAAACATCGCTATGTCTGGAATCTACCTGACATGAACTTACAAGACGTTCAACCCCGGGGGCGGAAAAACACGATTGGCGAAACCGATGGCTGGGCTTTTTGGACCTTCAATAAAACAGTAGCTCATCAAAAGTATCACTTGCTTGGCACTTATCAACGACAAGGTTACGTCGATATCTGGTCAAAGAAAAAAGTGCACCATGTCTTTTCTTATACGACACAATCTAGTAAAAAATTACGAACATTAGGCATTAAAAAATAAACATTTAAAAACCACTAGCAAAGTCTAAAACTATCGACTTTGCCAGTGGCTTTTCTATAATCTACCGGTGATTTGGCCCAAAATACTTTTAAAATCAGAAAACTGAATTTTTTGTTTTCAAATCAGTATAAGGTCTATTTTCACCCCGAGCAACCACTTGAAATTAACTTTCAATGTTGACAAACAAATTCTTCCTGCGCTACACTAGGTTCAACTTAAATATCGTCCTTATAAACCAATGAGGTGGAGATCAAGATTATCGTGCCCGCACAGAGAGTCATCGTTGCTGAGAGTATGGCCGAACGCAGGTAATTAAATGGACCACCGAGGGCTTTTCCGAAATTTCGAGAGTACGAAAAGACGTGCGGCATACGTCAGTTGTCAGGAGAATGATGGTTCTCTACTAAGAAGGAGTGCATATTTAGTCAATTAGTGACTGAAGTGGACTCAAGTAAGGTGGCACCGCGGTTTATTAACCGTCCTTAACACAGCATTGGCTGGCTAAGGACGGTTTTTTTGACTTTAAAACGGGGTGAACCAGATGCAACAGCAACGATGGCAAAGCTTAATGATGACGACAACCAACTTAATTTAAACCTTTTGGAGGATCAACTCATGAGCTTATTTACACACAAAAAATCTTTATTACTAATCGGTGGGATCATCATTATCGGCGGCATCGCCTTCACCGTTAATGCCCAATCAAAACCGACTAAAACAGCGGTAGCACAACGTCTTAATCTATACGAAGCCACTGCTTTAACGACTTTGGATGTCTCTAAATCGACTGACGGCGTCTCAAATGCCCAACTTAGCCAAGTCAACGAAGGGCTTTACCGCTTGGATAAAAATAGCCAACCGGTCAACGCCTTAGCTAAAAAAACGACGATTACCAATGGCGGTAAAACTTACCTGATCGACCTACACAAAAACGGCTACTGGAGTAACGGACAAGCTGTTACCGCCCATGATTTTGTCTATGCTTGGAAACGAACCGTCACGCCAAAGACTAAGTCGGAATTCACCTATCGCTTTACCAACATCAAGAACGCCAGCGCCATTATTGCTGGTAAAAAGGCCCCTAGCACGTTAGGTGTTCAAGCAACCGGTAAGTATCAACTCAAGATTACGTTAAGCAAGCCCGCCGCTTACTTTAAAAAGTCATTGGCTAGCACGATTTTCTATCCATTGAATCAAACGGCCGTAAAAAAATACGGCAATAAGTACGGGACTTCAGCTAAAACGACGGTCTTTAACGGCCCATTCGTTTTGACCGGCTGGACTGGGACTAATGATCACTGGACCTTGAAGAAGAACCCCCACTACCGGGATAAAAAGGTGGTCAAACTTAACCAAATTAACTATCAAGTGCTAAAGTCTGGGACCACCGCTTACAACCTCTATCAAGCCAACAAGCTAGATATGGTCACTTTAACTGGTGAGCAAAACATTCAAAACCAGCATAACCAAGACTTGAAGACCTTATCCGCTGGGCGAGTCGGCTTTATCCAATATAATCAAAAGGATAAAGTTGCAGCTAATCAGGCTTTACGGACGGCCATTTCACTCGCTATTAATCGGCAACAACTGGCTAACAAAGTCCTTGAAAACGGCTCAATCGCCGCTAAAAGTTTTGGCGTCCACGACATGCTCAAGAATCCTAAGACCGGGACTGATTTCATCGATGACGCGACCGTTAAAAATACCGCGACGACTAACCTGCCACTTGCTAAAAAAGACTATCAAACGGCTTTAAAGCAATTGAAACAATCGCATTTAGACTTGACGATTACTTGTGGCGATGACGATACTAGCCATCAAGTCGCGGAATTCCTGCAAGGACAATTAACGAGTCATTTAACTGGGCTAAAAGTTACCATCAAGGCCATGCCATTTACCGCTATGCTGGGCAAAGTCTCACAGGGTGATTTCCAATTGAACCTAACCAGCTGGGGCATGGACTTCGCCGATCCATCGCAAGCCCTTACCATCTTAACGTCTAAGAGCAATTCCAACATGGGGCATTATCAAAGTAAGCCTTACGATCAAGCGATGACGGCAGCGGAAGGTGTGGATGCAATGACCCCCACGACTCGTTACCAAGCTCTTGTCAAAGCTGCTAAAACGGCAATGACCGATCAAGCAGTGACGCCATTGTATGAAGGCCGCTCACATGTCTTAGTTAAATCACGTGTTAAAGGCGTGGTTTATAATAAATTCAGCGGTGATATGAATTTCCGAACTGCCTATGTAAAGTAAACGCAATTTGAATTAAAAAAATCAGTCAACAAATTCGTTGGCTGATTTTTTTCGATTCAATTTAAAAATGCAACGTGCCTTTACCTTGACCCAAACCTGGATCAACAAAAACATCCTTTAATTTCAGTTCAAAAACGACTAATTTAGACCCAATCATATCCCAAACCTTTTGATAATTTGGCACCGTATCTAGATACAACGGCAATAAATCTTGCATCGTCAAAGCCGACCGCTTCAATTGCACGTGCTGGGCACGCATGTAAGGATTACCCGCCGTGCCATCGTTAGGTACCGTGATAAATGCCACATCGGGATTTTGATTGTAGACTGCTAATGCAGGACTATCTTTAACTGACGAGAAATACAACGTATTTGGTTGTTCCTCACGCCAAACGATGTTTACAATCTTAACGTCGGCTTCGTCATTAACCGCCGTACTCAACGCAATCTTATTCGTCGTTGCTTTAACTTGTTTAAAGCCTGCAATATCCATTATTATTCCGCCCTTCGATTAGTCTCTCTTAGGAACTAATTATACCGCAAATTCCAGTCAAATCAAACAAGTGTTCGTGGTGATTGTACGATTATCATACGCTTTGTTCCACGTGAAACATTCCCTTTAACTCAATTAAATGATTATTTCAAATTTGGATATTGCTGTAACAACTTCCCCGCCGATTCCGCTAAAGCGGCATTAGTCGCATTGCCACTACCCGCAAATGCCTGAATAATGTCAGCATCGGGAATTCCCTTAAGTACCGATGCTGAAAAGCCTTGATTTGACACTAATAGCCGCCGCAAATCATTGGCTTGCTGATGTTCAGCTGGCGAAACCGCCTTCGAACTACTAGACGTTGACTTAGCAGTTGTTGAAGAACCAGCCGCTTCACTAGACTGACTGCTTGCAGCTTGGCTAGCCTTGATCGCCGAAGCTTGTTTCGCCTTGACCCGGGTAGCCAAGTGATCTAAAGCAGTCGTTAATGCCGTTGACCCAGTTGCCTTTTGGCCTTGTGCTAGTTGCGTTTGGGCCCTAGCGTAATTCTGCTGATCAAAAGCCGTCTGTGCTTGATTAAGCGCTCGAACTTGCGCCAAATACTGTCTGGCCCGTTTGGCTTTTGGTTTAGTATCGACGGCATTTTCAAAGTAGGCTTGTGCTTTAACGTATTTGCCGCGGGCTACTGCATCTAGCCCTTTTTCCAAGCTTCGTTGATAATAAGAAACTTGTTTAACTGAGCTAGTCTTGGCACTAGTGGCTGACTTGTCAACTTGCGTTTGCTGACCACAGCTCGTTAATACCGGTGCCACCACCAGCAAAGAACTAACTATTAACACCCTTTTTAATCGTCGCATGGTTATCCCCTCCAAAAAAGATACTCGTTTATCATAACCATAGCGATCCGATAACGTTCTTGCAACGGTTTAAGTACTGGCTACTTTCCTTGAAACTAACTATCCTAACTGTCATTGCAACGCCCACGTCTTTTTCTATAATTAAAGATGATGACAAAGGAGGAGTTTAAAAGATGAAACACATCAAAAAGGTAGTCTTAGCAATGGCAGCCATCACAGCACTAGCTGTCACCGTGCCACTTGCACCCACAGCTTCCGCACAAGCTAGTACGACCACCACGCCTAAAACGTTACGCGGTACCTGGTACACCTACGCTGGGAGTCATCGCTACAACGTCACCAAGATTACAGCGCATACCGTGACGCGCTACGACCTAAACGCTCGCGGTATGGTCAGTGCCAAACAAAGCTATACCAATCACAAGTCTGGCCGCTACCGTTTGCATGTCACTAAGCATCGCAACCGTTACGGCGGTACCGTCTATAGCCTTAACAAAGGTCAAGCCGACTATCAAAAATTACCTTTAATGTGGGTTAGCCATCGTCGTATTCATGGGACCCGTTACCGCGTCTTAAAAAGTTATACCAATGGCGGTTACTTCAACGTCGCCACTAAACATAAACTCACACACAGTGGCTCTTATCAATACATGGGCAGTAACCCGTTGCACCAAATCGGTAAATAAAAAATCAGCGTTCATCACCAATTTTGGCGACGAACGCTGATTTTGTTTCACGTGAAACTATTCGATTACTTAAGCTTGATACCCGGTCGATTAGCGAAGATAACGGCACTAATAATCACGATTACCCCGACTAACTGTAGCCAGCTAACCCGTTCACCTAACAGTAAGAACGCCACCACAATCGATGCCGGCAACTCCAGCGACGATAAGATGGGACCGACCCCCAACGGCACTAACGGCATAAAGCGTGAATAACACGCTAGCGGTAAAATCATTGAGAAACAAGCCGTTAGTAACCCCCATTTCACCGCCACTAACGAGAACGGCACATTGATCAACTGCGGTCCCCAAGCTACCACAATTAAGCCCAGCGCACCGACACACAATAACCAGGTCTTCGTTAATGGCTCCAAGTTATTGCCGAGACTCGCGGTAAACTGCAAGGTTCCCGCATAAGCGACCGCCGCAAGAAAGCTAAACAACAACCCCCAACCGGACAATGCTGTCGTGATGGGCAATAAATCGGCCGCCAAGACCGTACCGGCTAAGACTAAAATAATGCTCAATAATTGTCGTCGTGACGGCCATTGACGCTTGATCATTGCACCCAGCAATACCGACAACCAGACTGATTGCATCAACATCACTGCGGCGACGGCCACTGGAATCGACCGTAACGCTAAGATATAGAACGTATTGGTAAAGCCAGAAGCGGTCCCAGCCGCCATCACTAATAAGACTTGTCGCCAACTCGTCCCCTGCGTTTTCAACCGGTTCCCACGACTCACGTGTACAAGCGTCAAGATGACAGCCGAACTTAAAAACGACCAAAACAATAACGGTCCATTTTGAACCCCGGCGCGACCAGCTAACTTAAATAATGACGCTGGAATCCCATAACTGATGGCGCCTAAACCGACGATCCATGGCGCTAGTCGTTTCATTAGGCGTCCACCCCGGCAGTTAACGCCTGTAAAGTTGCCGTTTGAAAGGTCGCTAGCAACTTATGAATCATGCTTAATGGCTCGACTTGACCATTTAGTAACCAGTTGCGCCAGATCTGATAAACGCCGGCGCTCATAAACTGCGCCCAATACTTTTTCTGGACAGCCGTTAAAGGCGTTGTCACTAATAAATCATCATAGAGCCGAGCCAAATTTTCGTTAAATAATTGCTGAATAACGGGTTCAAAGCCACGGGTCACTGCTAATTCTAATGTTGTCGCATAATCCGTGAAGAAGGTTCGTACTGCCGCCTGCTTTTGGGCGACCGGGACATGTTGACGAATATCATCAAACCGCGCGGCAATCACCGGTTCAAAATAGGCCGTTAAGACATCGGCCAAAGTCGTAAAGTTACGGTAAAATGCCATCCGACTCACGCCCGCGCGCTTCACTACTTGGGTCACGGTCAACTCACTCAAATCTTTTGTTGCTAAAAGCTGCAATAAAGCCGTTGCGAGATACGTCTTTGAATCCCGTTTAATCGCTTGCGCATGCTTGGTTGCTGCCATAACACTTCCCTCTTTCTGTCACAGATGCCCCTTAACCACTAGCATCTGGTTTAAGTTCATTGTAAGCTATTTTTACAGACGTTACAAATGTCACAAAAATATCTTGGAGGCACTTAAACATGCAAAAACAATTAGTGGTCGTCACTGGTGGTAGTGGCTTTATTGCAATCCATATCATTTTACAATTACTGCAACGAGGCTATGCGGTGCGCGCGACCGTTCGCAGCCTTAATAAACAGGCTTTAATCGAAACCATGTTAAGAAACGGTGGGCTCACCGACCTTAGCGACCTTTCACTCATCGAAGCTGACTTAAGTCATGACCGTCATTGGGCCGCGGCCATGCAAGGTGCCAGCTATGTCATGCATGTCGCTTCACCAACCCCTAAATTACAATTTAAAGATGAAGCCGAGATGATTAAACCCGCGGTCGACGGCGTATTACGGGTTCTCACCGCCGCTCGGGATGCCCACGTCAAGCGCGTCGTCTTAACCTCCGCATATGGCGCAGTCTTTGCCGGGCATCCCCAACAGCGGACACCGTTCACTGAAACCGACTGGTCAGATTTAACGGTGAAGCACATCCACCCCTACCAAAAGTCAAAAACCTTAGCTGAACGTGCTGCTTGGGACTTTATCAAGCGTGAAGGCCACGGTATGACCTTAGCAGCCATCAATCCAGTTGGCGTGATGGGTCCGGTATTAGCCAGCACATATTTCCATTCAAATATTCAAATTCAAGAACTGTTAGCTGGCAAAGTACCGGCCGTCCCACACATCGATTCCGGTTATGTTGACGTACGCGATGTTGCCCAGCTCCATATGTTAGCCATGACCAGTCCTAAAGCTGCTGGTGAACGTTTTCTAGCAACAACTGGTGAAACCTTATCAATGCTAGATGTCGCTAATAGCTTACGGTCGGCCTATCCTCAATACGCGTCACGACTACCGAAACACCAATTGCCGAATGTCATCGTTAAAACGGCCGCTATCTTCCAGCCTAACCTGCGCATGCTAGCGTCACTAGTTGGCGGCTACGCTGAGACCAGTAATGCCAAAGCTCAGTGCCTACTTGACTGGCACCCCCGTTCGGCTAAAACCGCGATTTTAGCCACTGCCCAATCAATGTTTGATTTAAACCTCATTAAACCAGTATAAATATAACGCTTAGGCTCGTTAAAGTGCCGCCTACCAGTTGGTTTCTAAACTACTGGGTCATTAACGCCGGGCGGACCAGAATTGGCTCAGTGGTGTCGTTTATCTTAGTCGTGGTTTTCGACTTAGATAAAGCCCGGCTTTCGAGACCGCACCTTGGCTCGAGAACGTGGCCACCACGTTCCAGCCGATTCTGGTCCAACCAGAGTGGCAATTTAAGCCAACTAGCACCAAATATAGTTATTGTGAACCAGTCCCCACATCGCTATACTTAGCCATACGAGGGGGCTATGCACATGCCATTATTATCAAAAAAATACTTATCATTGAGTACTATCCTACTAGCGAGTCTCGCGATGACCGCTATTGCTGCTGAACCGGCTCAAGCCAGTTCAGTCAGAGATTTCAGCCAAGTAAAACACAACTGGAATACCGATAACGCCATTACAAAACTCCAACTTTACAAAACGACGCACGGTCACTATACGACTGGCCCGCACGCGCGTTATTATTTCAATATGCGGATTACTAACCGAACGAACCGAGCCTTTCGCTTTAAGTTCACTCGGTTAGTTGCCGATACTGATGGCGGTGAATTCGACGGTTATCTCTATAAATTAGTTGATCGACACAAAGCCGTTAACATCCCAGCGCATCACACAGTTACCGTCAAAAAAGCCTTCGCAACCAACCAGCAAAACTTAGTGAAGTGGGACTTTCCCCATAGTGAAAATTACTTGAGTTACGGTAAAAAAACGACTCATTATCTCTTCATGATTACACCGAAGAATTATTATCGGTTATATCAAGGCAGTTATCACACCTTCAATTAGACAAAAAAGTTGCCAGTGATTAGCTGACAACTTTTTAGACGTTTGACTTTCAACAACTAACCGTGCGATAATACACACGGTGCCAAACCACGATGGGGGTACGCGATCGGTGCGCAAGCATTCTGAAGGTCGCCGCACCTCATCAGGACAATCTCGAGTAGAACGCGAGGTTGTCTTTTTTTGATCTTTTTTAGTCATGCATCGCTAACCAATGTTTAAGCCGGTCAAAATAAGCGGCTTGTTCATCGATAAAGGCCATATGTCGACTGTGCGCAAATAACGCCCACTCAGCGTTTGGCAACTGATCAACCATCGTTTTTGCCACTAAAGGCGTACATAAGTCATTCGTCCCACTCGTTACTAGAGTTGGCACCGTCACTTGCGCCAAAGCCGTGGTATAATCATAAGCTTTCAAGTTTCCGGTCGGACAATATTCGTTAGGACCCCAGGCGGTTTGGTACGCCAAGCTGCCACTAATTTTGGGCCGTCGCAAATACGCTGGTGACGCCGACGTCACCGGACCAGTCGCGTGCTGTTCCATATAGTGCTGGTTGGCAGCAACATAAGCGGTTCCCGTAAAATTACCCGTCCGTTCAGCGGTCGCAATCGCCGCCTGATCAGCTGGCGATAAATAGGCGATTAAGCGATGCTGCTCTTGCGCCCAGAGTCGTGCCGACGACAAGGTACTAGCTAAGATCAGGCTCTGAATACCTTGGGGCCGCTGATCACACACATACATAATCGCTAACATGCCGCCCCACGACTGACCTAATAAATGCATCCGATCCAATCCCAAATAATCACGGACGGTTTGCAATTCCGCTAACCAAGTTTCAGCCCGATACCAACTTGGATCACTGGGTAGCGATGATTCGCCACAGCCGAGCTGGTCGTACATCACGATGGGCCGACCCGTCTCAGCTGCCAATTGATCAAACGCCTCAAAGTAATTATGCGTTGAGCCTGGCCCACCGTGTAACAGTAATAATGGTGTCATCCCAGTCGTTAAGTCACCTACCACCCGATACGCCGTCTGAAACTTTTGAAATGGTATCATTCCAGTTTTAATCTGCATCCTCATCATCCCTTTTCAACCTAACTCATTAATGTCGCGCAGCCGGTTGTGGATCTTCTTTTGGCAACGGCAACGTCGATTGATAATTATTCTTCACTAAGAACCGCCGCAATTTAAACCCCGAAGCGAGCTTAAAACAAGTCTCCGCATCCCGTAAATCACATCCCGTCAGTTTTGAAATATGCTTTAAGCGATTCCGCAACGTATTGGGATGGACATAGAGTTCTTTCGCTGTCCGTGTCAAGTTACAAGTCGCTTCCAGATACGCATCCAAGGTCGGCACCAGGTTCGTCCGATTCTTAGCGTCATAAGCAATCAGGACTTTTAAGGCCGGGTTAATGAAAAATGGCAAAATCTCAATATGGTTCACCCGCGCCAATGATAAATTAAAGAATTCATCCTCACAAAAAACGACTCGATCATGATACGTCTGTAGCTTGGCCGTCCGCGTGCAGACTGTATACGCCGCAAAGGTATCTTCCGGTTGCTGATAAAAGTTCGAAACGATAAACCGACAATCAGTATGATTAGCGGCTTGCATCAAGCGCTCTTTAAAGTCCGGACTATTATACGCGGCCAATGATAAGCTCACTAATGCCACACAATTATGCTGATAAACGGAAACTAGGACTTGTGAAAATTGCGGTGCTAATAAATATTGTAATCGCTGTTGTAAAACGCGTGCAGATTGGCCGGCCAACGGTTCACATTTAATAATCACCATGGCATCGGGCAACGTCGCATGTTGTTCTGCGAATTGCGCAGCAAAGGTGGTGCTTTGACGTTCCGTTAATAACACATTGATCAAACGATCGCGTTGTGATTCCGCAGTTGGCATAATCTGATTTTTGACTAACGACCCCGCCAACACTTGACTGAGGCCACTGATCAACAATGCGTGGGTCGCATTCAGGGGTGTTTTAATCGCCGGCATCACTAAGTACCCAATTGGCTCTCCTTGATGGGCCAGTGGTGCGATCAACATCGGTCCCGACGCTAGATTATCTTGAGCCACATAGATTTGCGTCAAAAAGTCACGTTTTCCAGGGGCAAAGCCATGTTCCAATAACCACCGGCCGATTTGATTTTGCTCGACTGCCGCACTAATACTGGCCCCATTGATCTGAGTGGTATGCGAGCGCGATAAAATCTGACCATTCAAATCAATAATCGCCACCGGATTTTTAAGCAATTGGACTGTCTGGTCCAATACCGTATCAAAATCAGCCGTAATGGCATTAATGGCGAGTTGATTAATCGTCGTCTGCACCGATTGGACTGGTGCTAGCCACTCGCCAATCTTGAACAGAACTTGCATCAGCTGATTCTCCAAGCCCACCGCCACCTTTTTCGGCACGGTCAATTGAAGCACCCCAATCCGTTGCAACTGACCCTGATCGTAATAACTTAACTTCACTTGATGAGCCGTCACCAAATTCAAGAATAAGACGTGTTCTTGAAACTGCCGCACATCATTATTCCCTAATTGTGCCTGTTCGATCTCCGTTGTCCCCGCCACAAAGCTACCCGCTAACGTCAAGTCAAAGGTCGTGGCTAACTGTTGTACTAATTGCTTAAGTCGCATCATTCATCCCCCGCAAACTTCTAAATATTAGTACGATTTTTGAATCATCAAAATACTGTCTGCATACTTGATACTCATTATAATTGACACCCGCCACTCCGGTTGGTCCAGAATCGGCTGGAACGTGGTGGCCGCGTTTGCGAGCCACAGGGCGGTCTCACAAGCCGGGATTTATCTAAGTCGGAAAATCGCCGACTTAGATAAACGACACCACTGAGCCAATTCTGGCCCGCCCGGCGTTAATTATCAGATCAGCTAACTTAACGATCTGTCATTTTAGTCAACTAATTTAGCCGAGAGGTTGGTTCCTAAAATGCTCAGCCGTGTCGTTGGCCTTAGTGCGAGTGGTCTGCTCGGACTTAGGCCAAGGCCAGTTTTGAAGACCGCACTTTGGCTTCAAAATGGCCCATGGCGTTCCAGCGTTTTAGGAACCAACCGGCAGGCGGCAATCCAATATCACTCACCTCAATCATAAGGAATGAAAGCGTTATTGTAAAGATGAAAGTGACAATAAAAGCCCACCGCCAACATTTAGTTGGGACGGTGGACTTTCATATTTATTCAAGTGGGAAATGATGAATCCTTAATTTAGAGAAATTCGGTCTGGGTCTTCGTATCATACCGTTGCGTATGCAATGGTTCTGACGCGGCTTTACCTAAAGCCACCCCCATGATTGGCACGAAGCGCTTAGGATCTAAGCCCAAGGTTGGAATCATGTGTTCAAAGTCGATACCAGAAAAGGCATTGGCGTCATAGCCATGAGCCCGAGCAACCAACAAGAGTTGGGCGCCAACAATGGAACAATCCATTGTCGCATCGAACTTCAAGAATTCTGGGGTCGCCTTTTCATATAATGGTAAGAAGGTCCCCAAGATTTGGTCTAAACGTTCCTTGGTGATATTACCAGCTTTATAGACTTTATTCCAAACATCCCGATAAACCAAGTGGGATTGCGTATCCCCAGCGATGAAGACAATCGCCGATGCCTTATCAACTTGTGGATAGTTGAATGGCATAACCGCCTTCTTGAACTTTTCCTTCGCTTCTGGGGTATCAATTACCACGAAGTGCCAAGACTGCAAGTTGCAGGCTGATGGTGCCGTTGCTGCTTCTGATAGCATTTCTTGAATTTCATCACGGTCGATTTTAACGGCTGGGTCGAAATCTCGAACTGAATGCCGATTGAACATCACATCGGCTAAATCGTTATTACCTAATTTTTTAGTCATCGTTGCCATATTAATTACCTCGTTTTCAAATCTGGGTCTTAAATTTTATATGACGTTGCTTTCGGGTTGAAGAAGCCACGGTCGTAACGGCCGGTTAAGAGCTTAGGCATTGTTTCATCAGTATCGACTTTTTCAAGCTTCAAGGTATTGAACATAATGGAAGTATCGAAGTGGAACCAAGCCGCGCCTAATGGCTTCAAGACTTTTAATTCACCAAATGGATCGTCATCAGTAGATTGTAATTCAATTGATAAGTTCCCTGGTTCAACTTGGTCAGCTAATGAACGCAATTGGGTCGCAACCAATTCAACATTGTTAAAGTGGTTAGAACCATCTTCATGTTGGTCAATGTCATAGGTATAGAAGAAACTATTCATTTCAGCTTCCTTACCTAAAGCCAATTGCCCAGCAAATTGCTTCATAATTGATGGATCGTTCAATTCACCAGCGGTCCAGTCAACCTTCAACAAGGTCTTGCCATGACGTTCAACGGTCGCCGTGGCGGAATTATCGTTACGACGTAATTCCATCGCGTCAGCCAACTTCTTAGGAATCCCAGCGCCTTCACGGCCAGCAATCATGCCACTTTCAGCACCTGGACCATGTAACAAGAGTGAGATTGGGTAGGCCCCCATCATCTTGTCTTTGTAGCTGACTAAGGCAAAGAGGTTCAATTCCAGGTAAGGACCGCCAAAAGTTGGTTTGCCCATATGAACAACATAACCGCAAACAACTGGAGCCATGAGCTTCAATGGGGCTGGAATTAACTTCTTCAAGACAGCTTCATCGGTCGCATATGCGAAGCCTAGCCCTTGCTGGTCGTTCATACTTGGTAAATTCAAGAAATTCTTGACATCATCATTGCTTACAACATAACTAGCCATAATTTAACACTCCTTTGTAATTAGCCGTAACTACATAATTCCGTTCATGACACTGACATCTGGTGCACCATCGTTGACGATCCGGTGAACCCGATCGGCAATCAATGGGTTGAATTCTGGATGCGTCAAGATGTAGAACCGATTGTCTTCCAAGGCTTTGAAGACTGTGTCAGCGATTGAATCGATTGGTTTCCCGTTAGTAATGACATACTTCGCAAACTGCTGCCCTTTTAAATAGGCTTCGCTTTGATAGTACGGGTCACTCTTATCGGTATATTGAGCTGGACGATGATTTTCAGTATGGTACAAGTCCGTCTGAACAAAGCCAGGGCACATGACGTGCATACTAATATCGGCTTTAGCCCGTTGTAAATCATAGGCAGTCGCTTCAGTCATCCCTACGGAAGCAAACTTGCTTGCATGGTAGGAAGGCATTCCGGGAGTGTCAACTAAGCCAGCAATTGAAGCGACATTTAAGATATCCCCGTGGGTCTTTTGTTTCATCATAATTGGGATGACCCGTTGCATCGCGTAAACTTGACTCATCAAGTTAACATGCATGATCCATTCCCAATCCCGGGTTGGTAATTCCCACATCCGACCTGGTAAAGCGATTCCGGCGTTATTGATCAATAAATCAATCTGACCGAACTTAGCCATCGCTTTATCAATGGCAGCGTCAACGTCCGCTTCCTTCGTGACATCGGCACCAATCATCATGGCTTCCGTGCCAGCATCGATAGCAGCTTGATAGGTGTCCTTTAAGGCATCCTCATCCATATCGACTAAGGCCAACTTCATGCCGCGTTTAGCCCCTTCTTCAGCGATAACTTGGCCAAAGCCATGGGCCGCGCCAGTGATGAACATTACTTTATTCTTAAAATCCTTCATGATCACAGACTCCTTTAACAACTTAATTTTTTTGTGAAAATAATTGCTAAATCATCAATTTGAAACTTTTTCGGTCGACCGGTTAACCTCAAGTACAGTTACATTGTAGCGCTTACATTTGGCTCTGCGTAAGGGGTAAAAACTACACAAATTTCAGGACTAAACTGTAGGATTCTCACATCTAACACCTTAACTATTAATTCACAAATTCATTAAACGAGTGAGTCGCTGTGACCCGCAAACTATGCTACGATGAAACTATTATCTTGTCAGAAAGCTGGTTAATTCTTAATGAAAATCATCATCGCCCCCGCTAAAAAGATGCTCGTTGATCCGGACTCATTGGCTTACCAGGCCTTACCACAGTATCTAGCCCAAACTACCCAACTCTTAACCCGACTGCGACAACTCAGCTATCCCGCAGCCAAAGCACTCTGGCACTGCAGCGATAAGCTCGCCCAACCAAACTACACTTGGTTGCAGCAGCTAGACCTCAATCGCCAACTAACGCCCGCAATTTTGAGTTATCGCGGCATTCAGTACCAATATATGGCACCTGATATTTTCACCGAACCGGCCTTAGCTTATATTCAAGCTAACTTGCGTATTTTATCAGGCTTTTATGGTATTCTGAGACCCTTTGATGGTATCGTCCCCTACCGATTAGAGATGCAAGCTAAGCTTACCGTCAACGGCGCCCCTAATCTGTATGCGTTTTGGGGGGACTTACTTTATCAAGCGTTAGCCGGTCCCACTGAACCGATCCTCAACTTAGCCTCACAAGAATACGCCAAGGCAATTACGCCCTATTTGCAGCCGCAACAGCCATTTGTCACGGTCATCTTCGGGAGTCTAATCAATGGTCAACTCAAGACCAAGGCGACACTAGCTAAGATGGCGCGCGGCGCGATGGTTCGCTATTTAGCTGAAAATCAGATAACTGAACTCGATGGTGTCAAAGCCTTTGACCATCCGGATTACCGCTTTGATGCGACTCGTTCAACGACCAATCAGCTGGTCTTTATTTATCAGCACTAAAAGAGGCGTTACCTAGGTTGATTTTCCAACCCTAGGCAACGCCTTAATGCTGACCTTAGTCGCTGATGACTAATAATGATTTAATCGCTTCTCGTTGATCCATCGCTTCGTAAGCCGCTTGAATCTGATCCAAAGTGAACCGCTTGGTGAAGACCCTGCCAGGATGAATCTCACCCTTTAACACGGCATCCAATAAGACCGCCCGATCATCGGTCGTGACGGAGGCAATCCCACCGCGCAGCCCGATATTTTTCCAGAATAAGTTATTGGTATTCATCTCAGCTTTTTGTGGCACCCCGACCCGGCCAACGACTGCTCCAGGACGACCGACTTTAACGGCGGTATCCACTGAAAGTTCCGTTCCAACACATTCTAAGACCGCATCGGCCCCAGCCCCATCTGTCAAGGCTTGCACCCGTTCAACGGCGTCATCACCACGTTCGGCAATAATATCCGTTGCGCCAAACGCCTTGGCTAAAGCTTGACGATCGGCATGCCGACTCATGGCAATAATGCGCTTAGCCCCTAATAGCTGTGCTGACAACACACCGCACAGGCCAACGGCGCCATCGCCCATGACAACAACCGTGTCGCCCGCTTTAACTTCCGCACTCTTAGCGGCATGATAGCCGGTTGCCATGACATCGGATAAGGTCAATAAATCATTGAGCTGATCATCCGTATAATCAGCGGGCTGTCCCGGAATCTTGACCAAGGCCCAATCTGCCTGCTTAAAACGTAAGTATCCACTTTGATAACCGACGATTTCATCATCGGTTGGATTCAAGCAATCACCATCAAAGCCGGCTAAACAAGCGGCACAGTGCCCACAACCGTGCGTAAACGGTGCAATCACAAAATCGCCTGGTTGAACGTTGGTCACGGCACTCCCGACTGACTCGACAATCCCAATGGCTTCATGGCCAACTGGTGAATTCAGAGTTCGCTTAGAAATACCACGATACCACCACAAATCTGACCCACAAACACATGCCCGGACGATTTTTAAGACGGCGTCAGTCGGGTTCTTGATCGTTGGTTTCGGTAACTCCTGAACGACCATTTTTCCTGGTTCGGCAAAAACTGCTGTTTTCATGCTTTTTCCTCCCAATTATTAACTAGATACTTTTAGTGTAGCCGTTTCAACGTGGCTGAGCTAGTAAAGTTAATTGCTAAACTTAGCTTAACCCTTCAAGTGAACTTTAAGGCAAACAAAAAAATGACGTTTACCAACAAATTACGCTGATCAACGCCATTTTGTTGAATTTTCTAGATCCTAGCAAGACTCTTATGATTCTGTTTGATTAGCCGGATCTAAAACTAATGATTCTGCAAGTAAGATTTCGCTATAGAGATCATAGATATATTTAGACGCAATCTGATGGGTCAATGCCAGCTCATACAAATATTGCCGTTCCGCATCAAAGGCTCGCATTAAGGCTCGACGTTCTTGTAAGGCTTCATCGCCAGTAAATGTTTTTGGTTCCCAACTACTTTGACGCCATTGTCTTAGAAAGCTTTGTAAGCGCGTCTGGCGTAATTGATCACGCAAATCATAAGTCACACTAGCTTCAACTGCTGGTGTTAATGACAACTGTGCCAATTGGCTCATCCCTGCCGCAACCATTTTCTCCCGCATTTTGGTCATCTTGGGTCGCATTAATTTGGCCGTTTTCTTGGCAGGTAACAAGTACCGCAACAAGATTGTCGGCACTAACATGCTTAAAATGATCACAACCGTTTCAATCAATAAAACCAGTTGATTATCGGTGGCCGTCAAGACTGACACAGACAGTGCTAAGGCCAAGGTGACAGTCCCGTGTACGCCACCCAACGAAAAGATCCAGGCATCGTGCGACGTTAACTTAATGGCTCGACCATGAATGTAACGGCCAACTAGTCCTAAACCATAAACTAACAGTCCTAACCAGAACCAGTGACCTGTCGCCGGTGATGCATGATAGCCGGTCACAATTCGGGCTAACAAAATACCCAGGATCACAAAAACAAAGCTATTTAGGATTTCCGAGCCAAAGTTAATTAACTGAACGGATAAATGAAACTGCCTTGGATCAGAGAAGCGACTCCGCTGGGCTTCTCCGTTATAAACTAGTCCGGCGCTAACGACCGCAATAATGCCGGACATCGCCATGGCTTCAGCCAATACATAAATCACGATTGGTGTCATCAAATAAATAATAATCTGTGACGACGCCAAGTTCCAACGTGACCGCAACAGGGCTTGCCGACAAATCATCAATATAAAGGCAAGCGCGGCACCAAAGACTAATCCGCCCCCAGCTGACCACAAGAAGGCCATTAAATTTTTCCCTAAGGCTAAATGGCCGCTGGTATACCACAACACGCCAGCCTGCAAAATAATCAAGCCAGTTGCATCATTGAACAAGGCCTCCAAGCGTAATACCCCACCAACCCGCGTTGGTAGCTGACGACCACCGGTTACTGAATCCAGCGCGGTTGCATCCGTTGGCGCGCTGATCGCTGTTATAATTAACGCCAACGGCAACGCGATCCCACCGATCACATGTACTAATAGTCCAACCACGATTGCCAGCGCCGCAGCCATCGAAACCGCAGTTTCTAACGTCACCCGGCGCATTTTCCGAACAATCAAGACCCGTGTATTTTGGCCTTCAAAAAATAGTAAGGGCGCAATAATCGCTGTCATAAAAATTTCATTATTAAAAGACAAGATAGCGGCATTCGTTATCGGTAATAACCCCACCAAAAGTCCCACTAATAAATTGATATACGTTGGTGCAATTTTTTTAAATCCCTGTGCTAATAGATTGCTAATCGCCACTGCAATTAAAATCATCAACGTTGATGAATAAATCGTAGTTGTCATCCTGCTCACCCCACCTAATTAGAATACTGCTTTGATTATACCTGTTCGATTGATCAAACATTCAGCAATTCGCCCTATGAAAACCACACCGGCTAGCTATAATTTCAACACAGTTAACCTAAAAGTAAACACAAAAATAACGTTCACCAGCAAGTTACACTGATCAACGCCATTTCAAGCTTAAAAGTCTTCGTTTAATTCACTAATCGGTGCCAGTCCCAAGTTCTCAGTATGCACCATCTGTTCACCAGCGCGGGACCATAACCATAACTTCTTGTTCAGCGCCGCTTTGTCGAACTTTTCAGGTTCTGGCAAGACTTTGCCAGTCTCTTCATCATAAGTGGCATCTTCTGGAATATTGTCACCACGATAAGTGACACAACTTGGGATTGCAGTGCCCGGTAAGTCGGCAAACGTAATGATCTTATTCAACGAAATCAGATGTTCCCAAGTCGCCCCAAAATCATACGTATAGACGATATCCGTCTGCAATAAGTCGGGATAAACATAGGCCTGAGTAGTCAGAATTTCATCATCATCAAAACCCATCCCCGTTAATGCGGGCACATATTGTCGGGCTTGCCCCTTTAGGTGGAAGCCATGTAAATGGTAGTTCTCCCACCCAAAAGCAAGTTGAATCAAGACGTGCAGCTGGTCATAACGAATCGACAGCGGCACCACTAATTTCCGATAAACCGCGGGATGCACCCCCGCTAACTTAATCATTAATTCCATCGCAGCAGCATTATCCATCTTACAACACCTTCGACTTTCATTTATGGTCTAATTGGTTAGATAATCTAAAATTTTAAATAACGTGGTTTGCGTTACTTCGGGAATCGGCGCCGCCAGAATATCAGCGGCCGTCTGTCCTAAAACAGAGCCTGCAATATACGCGTGGTCATTGACCACCATCTCCCGCACATTGGTTACTTTGGGTTCCAGATGAAACTGGAGACCGACGATCCGGTGTCCCAATACAAAACCTTGATTGCGAACAGCCTCACTCGAAAATAGTAACGTGGCTTCAGCCGGAATCGTAAACATCTCTTCATGCCAGTGCAGCACGTTGAGCGTAGCCGGCAAATCTGGAATCACCGTTGCTTGTCGATAGACTGGTGCCCAACCGACTTCTTTAGCTGGCGCTTTGGTGATTGGATAACCCAGCGTCTTCGTAATCTGTTGCGCCCCAAAGCAAGCGCCAAATATCGGCTTAGCGGTCGCCATTAACACTTTAATCAAGTCGCGTTCTTGCTTGATCCAGGGTAAGTCATCGTTAGGACTCATCGGCCCACCTAAAATGACCAGCATATCCGTTTGGGCGGCGGTTGGTAACTGGCCAAACTGATAAGGATGGTAGATATAGAGTACATGTCCATGTTGCGCCGCCCAATCAGCAATCATGCCGGGGCCTTCATCTGGCGTATGTTGCAAAACATTAATTCGCATAAATAACCTTTCGTCAACGGCAGAGATTTAGTTTGGGACTTGCCTGCAAACTCCCATATTAATATTATTATAGCACCAACACCTTATTTGGAGGTTCTGAAAATGAATGCGCTAACTTTCTTTGGTCAAATTAAACGAACCCTATAATTACCTGAAAATACCCACCATAAAAAGTACTTACTGATTTAATACCCAAACTGATAGGTTAGCTGCTTTATCCGTGTAGCCAGACTTAAACCTTCAAAAATATGGCTATTTAGTATAACCATGCGACCAATAATTATATCCTACCCTTTATAGCTTTTCCTTTTTCTAATTTATTTCCGAGTAAGTAGTTGATATAAGCAAATTTTAATATCATATAATGGTATTTATTCCTATATATGATATAATCAAGCTATGAAAAAGCCAGAGTTCGAATTCTACCAACGACCAAATAGTCACACTGAATTTATCGAGTTTCTACAAACTCTCCCAGAAAAAGATCGCGTCAAGTTAGTCGCAACTATTGCCAATGTACAGGACCAAGGATTAATCGTAGCTAGAAAGATGAAATGGATTAAAAAAATAGATGATAACTTATTTGAACTACGATCAAAAACTGGCAATAATATTCAGTGCGGCCTGTATTTTCATGTAACTGGGACAAATTATCAAATCACACATGGTTTCACTAAAAAAGCACAAAAGACACCTTCATACGAAATACAACATGCCTTAGAAATCAGAGCTGAATATTGGAAGGAGCACAACCATGACCAGCATTAATTTTAATAGTTATTTGAAAAACGCCTTAAAAGATCCTGCATTTAAGAAGGATTTTGATAATGAGTATTCAAAATTAGCCAGCGCAGCAGCACTGATGAAGGCTCGTGAAGCTGCTGGACTGACGCAACAAGAACTTGCAGACAAAGCGGCTGTACCTCAATCAACTATTGCTAGAATTGAACGTGGTGCTAACACCTCTTTTGATACCTTATCAAAAATTGCATTTGCTTTAGGAAAGCGATTGACTATTAGTTTCTCTTAAATAAAAATGACTTCATCCAATACTTATGCTAGTAGGATGAGGTCATTTTTATTTGGTACTACATTTGTAGTATGACTAACATTTCTATAATTTCGCTAACTCGGCCGCTGTATAAACATACGGCACATGCGCCATTGCCGGCACTTGATCCCACGGTACTGGATAACCAGCACCATGCGCACAAAAGACCGAATCCGGCGTATTTTCTAAATCAGCAACCGGTTGATACGCTTGGGCTGCCACCACTTCTTCAGCGTTGTGACAAGGCCGATAACCGTCAATCAAGCATTCTAGTTGGCCCTGTCCATGCGTATAAGCATTGACCGCCTGCGAATAATCCTGCATCTCGGCAACCGGCGCCGTCCCAGTTAACACGACCAAGTCACTGCCATTAGCGGCTGGTTCCGGACCTTCAAAGCTACCTTGCATCCGTTGAATATCCGTCATTGCCCGACCAACTTGGGCTTGGCCTACTTCTAAGCGGAATCGATACCATGGCTCTAATAATTGGCACGCCTGTTGCGTTTTCAACATCATTAGACCTTGCCGTACCGCCCGCCAAGTGGCTTCGCGAAAGTCGCCGCCAACCGAGTGCACATTGCTGGCACGTCCCGTTACAAGCGTTAGCTTCACATCCGTTAAAGGTGCGCCGACTAAAACCCCAAGTTGATCCTTCGCCTGCAAATTCGACAACACTTGATGCTGCCAATTACGGCCCAACACTTCTAACGGGCAGTCAGCTGCAAACGTCAGTCCACTACCAGTTGCCGTTGGTTGCATGAGTAAATGCACTTCTGAATAATGGCGTAACGGTTCAAAATGACCGACCCCTTCCACCGCTTGGGTAATGGTTTCTTTATATAAAATACTCCCCTCACCAAAGCCAATGTCTAATTGGAATTGCGTCTGGAGACGTTGCTGCAAAATCTCTAATTGAACCTTCCCCATAATCTGTAAACGAATTTCTTGTAATTCCGCTGACCAGACCACGTGCAGTTGTGGGTCTTCATCCGCTAACTGTTGCAAGATGGTTAGACAGTGATGCAGATCATTGTCTTTAGGATCAACCGTATAATTCAAGACGGGTTGAATCACCGGCATCGCTGCATCAGGTTCAATCCCTAACCCTTGCCCCGGATGCGTGTCTGTCAGATTAGGAATCGCCGCCACGTCACCAGCCGTTAAAGTCGGCACAATTTGAAATTTCGAGCCGTTATAAACGCGAATTTGATTGATTTGCTGATTACCGAGGAGATACCCCTTCGTTTTCAATTCGCCCCCGGTAACACGCAACCAGGTCAACCGGGTCCCTGCATCGTCATACGACACCTTGAAGACCCGCGCCCCGAATGTTGATTTAACGGGCGTTGGCTCAGTCCATTGGGCCAGTCCTGCTAGCAAGTCATCGACCCCATCCACCTTTAGGGCCGCACCAAAGTAACATGGAAATACGGCTCGTTGCTGAATCAGTTGCTTAACGGTAGCTGCCGTCAATTCACCAGTCTCTAAATACTGTTCTAAAATCGTGTCGTCTTGCATCGCCATCGTTTCGATCGTCTCGGCAGACAACGTCGCGTCAAAAGTCACGCACCCGGCCGACAACTCCGTCTGTAGTTGCGTTAACAGGGCCGCCTGATTAGTTCCCGGAACATCCATCTTATTCACAAAAATGAACGTTGGCACGTGATAATGTGCCAATAACCGCCATAAAGTCCGCGTGTAACCTTGAACACCATCAGTCGCCGAAACGACTAAAATCGCATAATCGAGCACACTTAAAACTTGCTCCGTTTGCGATGCAAAATCCACGTGTCCCGGAGTATCTAGTAACGTTAACTTGAGATCTTGATAGCTTAAATTCGCCTGGTGCGAAAAAATGGTAATCCCGCGTTGCTTTTCCAAATCATCGGGATCTAAAAAAGCATCCCCTTTATCAACGCGACCCAATTGTCGAAGCGTCCCGGCTCGATACAACAACGCTTCAGACAACGTTGTTTTACCGGCATCGACATGGGCGATAATGCCCGCTGTAATTGATTTCATAATATCCCGCCTGTCTTAAATAAAATAACTGCTATGTACCCTATCTATCATAACATGCTACTTGCCAGCACCCAGTTTGCAAAGTCAGCTAGTAAACCGTACTTAACTATTTTCAAGAAACCGCTTTATTCATGATAGATATCTGTTATAGTGAAACTGATAACCAGTTAGGGGGACTTTCACATGCACACGATTGAACAACTCGACGATGGACGTGCCGTTTATTTAAATGGCAAGCTAATTCAGGTTTCTGAAATACCAATTTTTTGGAAAACGCTCGCGTTGAATAACCAATACTATACCCTGCAAAAGACCCATCCAGCAGTTCACACTTACCAAGAAAATGGCCACACCTACGACATTGCCTACAAAGTACCACGCAATGTGGCTGATTTGCGGCAAAAGCATCAAGCCTATCAGGAAATTGCGCAAACTAATAACGGAATGCTAGGTCGCACCCCAGACTTTTTAGCCACCGGGATGGGTATCTTAGCGGAACGCTATGCCTTCTTAGGCCATAACAAATGGACCGATTTTGCTGCTAATGCCAAGCACTATGCTGAATGGATTAAGGAAAATGATATTTTTATCAGTCATGCCCTGCAAAACCCACAGTTAGACCGCACTAAGCCAATTAATCAGATTCCTAGCGGTTATGCCGGGGTGCATACCGTTGAACGTCGCGCCGACGGTATTGTGGTTTCCGGCGCCAAGATGGTGAATACCATGGCCCCAATTGCAGATGATTTATTAGTCTTCAATCCACCAGAACTATTACTAGAAAAAGGCGATACTAGTTATGCCGTTGCTTTTGCCACCCCATTGAACACACCCGGCGTTAAGATTATTTGCCGAAAGTTACTCGATCATCCCGGCTACACCGAAGACGATTATCCACTAAGCAATGCTTTAGATGAAATCGATGCCTATGTCGTCTTTGACCATACCTTCATCCCATGGGAAAAAGTCTTCGTTGAAAACGACACCGATATGAGTAACCGTTTCTTCATCGAATCTGGAATCTTTGGGCACACCTCGCACCAAGATGAAGTTCGTGGGATTACCAAGTTAGAATTCGCCACTAGTTTGGCGATTCGCGTCGCCCATACGTTAGGCTTAGATGGCTTTTTAGGTGTTCAAGAAAAGCTCGGCAGTTTGACGGCTCACTTGGAACTGATTAAAGGTACGATTGCTCGATCCGAAGATGAAGGCCAACTAGACGAATTCGGAATCTACACCCCGAACTTACAAGCTTTATTAGCCGTTCGCGCTAGTTTACCCGCCTTTTATGATGAAGCATTGCGGGTCATTCAGCATCTGGCCGCTGGTTCAATGGTCGGCGTCCCCGGCTTTGAAGAATTCGCTGGTGACAATGGACCAATCTTGGATCAAGCATTGACGACGTCACGAGCTGATTCACGAGAACGGTCGAAATTATTGAATTTAGCATTTGATTTAAGTAGTTCTGGCTTCGGTCAGCGTCAGTTAATGTATGAATATTATCATGGCGGTGACCCGATGCGAATTCGCTCGAAACATTATTTGGATGAGGATTTGCAGGCTGGAAATGCGATGTTGGATCGGTTATTAAAATAAGACGATGACTAAGTAAAAGGAACGTTTGGGCAATGATGTCCAGACGTTCCTTTTCATTTAGAGCCGATTATGTCGATCACCTTTAAACCAATGATGACTATAGGCTTTAGCTGCCTTTTTTGAGTGATAGGCATAACCATCTGTCCAGATACCGGCACCACTTGCTAATTGTAAAGTGGCATATTTCTTACCATGAATACGATGACTTACTTTTCGATAATAATCTCCAGCCCCAGCGCTCTGGTACCAACCATAAGTCTGAGTCCAATATTCACCTTTATAAGTGAAAGTATAACCAATAATCCAGCTTGGATGTTTTATTTTCGCTCCTAGTTTTGGATAGGCTGTCGTTTTTCGCGAGTGTAATCGGCTAATATATTTATTTTCCGTTAGTTTCTTAGCTGAAATCTTAATTCGAAAAATTTTATGATCATAGCGATCGTAAGTATACCAAGTACCACGCAATCTCTTGGGAAAGGTCTTAATGGTATACGCTGACGCTTGTACCTTTTGATCATTTGGCTTCAAGAATAAGCCACCCACCATCATCGCTAACGTTGCTGTAAACATGACTAATAGTCGTTTGACTTTCATTTGTTACTCCTCCTCCATTTATTATCAATCTTAGTTCAAACACCTGCATCGTTCAATCAGAAAAATCTAATATAAGCGCTATTCGTCATGCTAATTTAGTTAATCATGAATGTTTCACGTGAAACATTCATCGCTTTGGTTATTCAAAGTTGCCAAGTATTTCACTTTCTTGTATACTACTAACCATTCGGCCACAATGGCGAAATAAGGAGATGATCAACGATGATGGCATCGTTATTAGTACGGAAAAGTGCTGCCTGCTAGCGACACTTTTCTGCTCGACCTTTCAGAGAAGTGTCTGGTTTGAATCTGAAAGGAACTTTATTTATGAAACCAACTATTACCACCTATCAATACACTTACATCACCCAGCAAGTTGACAACCTCGTCAGTGCGGAACTTTCCGTTAACGACAAGCAAGTATTGGCAGCGGTCTTGGCTAAAATCCTTGACCACATTACCCCACTCTTGCCAATGAATGAACCGGTTGCCCAAACTTTTGTAACCCAGTTACAAGCGGAGCGGCTCACACGCGCAAAAGCGGCGAAACTAATCGCACCGCTAGTGCCATTAGTAATCCCGTTTCCACAATTGACGCCTAAGCAACTGGAGAAGCTCTTTCGGAAAGTTAAAAAGCTGAAACAGCCCAGCTGGTCAGCGATGCACTTACACGAAATGACTTACTTGGGTTGGAATGATGGTGGTAGCCAAAAGAAATACCTCGTTGCCCCCTATCAGGGCCGCCTAATTGGTATTCAAGGTGAACTCGCACCACAAACAGTTAAAGGTGTTTGTGCGATTTGCCAAACAATCGGGAATGTTGCTTTATTCCTATCAACAACCAAATCGTCTGGACTGGGAGCCTATACTAAAAAAGGTAATTATATTTGCCGCGATAGCGCCCAATGCAATCGGCAATTAACTGATCCACAGCCGTTAGCCGACTTTTTGACGGTTGTTCAACCACAACGAAAAAAATAGTGCTCAACGTCCTCGTCAACTGGCGAGGACGTTTTTTGAAAATGAAATTTATCCTTACAAAACTATACAGTATGCTGTATAGTTTATTCATGAGGTGATCAAATGAACGATGATGAAATGATTGCGCGGCAACTACTACAGTTAGCCCGCCGGATTAAGCAGCGACGAAATTTACATATTCAAGATTTGAATTTAACAACGGTCCAAGGTGATGCGCTAAAGTTCTTTGGCGATCATCCTAATCAAACCATTACCATGTTTAAGGATCATCAAGGGATTACCCATCAGACAGCACGGGTCATCGTGCAACACTTGGTGAACTTGGGGGTTGTGACTTTAGCCCCTAATCCTAATGATGGCCGATCGAAACTAGTCCTGGTGACCCCACTCGGCTTAACCAAACACGCCCAGTTAAATAAACACGGCTGGCAAACGAGTGCAGAGCTCTTTGTTGGCTTTACACCAGAGGAACAGCAACAATTTTTAGCATTAGTCCGTCGAGCTAACACTAACTTAGAAGGGAAATGATTTAGCGTGCAAACGCGTTTATATACCAAAGATGTGACATTAGTTTTAGTAGCAAGTTTCTTTTATTTAATGAGTCCAATGTTAATTAACCCGGTCATTGCTGGTTTTTCGACCAACATCGGGGCAAGTAGTCTTTTAGCGGGCGTGATTGCGGGGGCTATGAACTTAACGGCCCTAGTGTTACGACCACTGGCTGGTAATTTAACTGATCGCGTTTCTAAATACAAGTTGACCTTCGCAGGCGGTGTCTTCATCTTATTAGCGAGTTTAGGCTATATTTTGACAACCAATGTGGCCTTAGTCATGGTTTTTCGTGTAATTAATGGCCTCGGCTATACATTATGTTCAGTCTGCATGGCGACCTGGATGGCAGCTTTATTGCCAGCTGACCGCATTGGCTCCGGAATGGGGATTTACGGGTTAGCCAGTGCCCTTGGAATGGCAGTGGGCCCAGCAGTTAGTGTTTATTTATACCAACACTATAGCTATCAAAGTGTCTTTTGGCTCGCAGCGGCGTTTAGCATTTTACTGTTGATTGTCATTCAATTCGTCGGCAACCGTGGCGTCCCTAGTCCAACACATCAAACGACCAAGACGGCAGCCAAAAAGTTTCAGTTGGTGCAGCCTAAAGTCGTCCCACTGGCATTAATTTTGCTATTATTCTCCTTACCCTATTTCGCCACGGAAACATATATCGTGAGTTACATTGCCCATCGTCACTTTGCAGTGCCAGCGGGTGCCTTCTTTCCAGCTTATGCCATTATTTTGTTGGTAATGCGCTTAGTATTGCGCGATGCATTTGACCACGTCTCGTTTCAAAAATTCTTTTGGGTGTGTCTGGGATTTGATTTATTAGGAATCATCGGCCTCACGGATTTAAGCAATTGGTTCATGTTGTTACTAGGCGCCTTTGGATTTGCTGCTAGCTACGGCTTGATGTTTTCAATCTGTCAGGCTAAAGCGTTGACCCTGGTCCCAACGTCTGATCGCGGCTTAGCCAACAGTACCTTCTACATTGGCGTGGATCTAGGCATGTCAGGCGGACCAATGTTAGCCGGCGCGATTACGTCCGTCTTACCGTGGGCCTGGCTCTACCCGGTTATGGCCTTAACATTGCCACTGACTGTGGTTGTTTACTTAGCCAATCGACGGTTGTTAGCCTAATCAAAAAGTGCTTGTTCAGTCTCTTTTCACTGAACAAGCACCTTTTAATAGCCAGCAAGACTTTCAAAACACCTAGTCCTGCCCACATTATCTCAATGTCTATTTTTTTCGACGCTACTTAACTAACTTGCTTTAAATTCTTCACTAATAACCGCGCGACTGCTTTAGCTGAGAACGGATTCTGGCCAGTGATTAATTGGCCATCCTGAACGGCAAATTCCTTGTAAGCCCGTTGTTTAACAAAGTTGGCCCCACGCTTTTCGGCCGCGACTTGATTAAAGAATGGAACTACCGATTGCTTACCTGCCAAAACTTCTTCCGCTTTCGTAAAACCAGTGACTTTACGCCCCGCGATTAAATATTGACCATCAATTTTGATATTCAGTAGTCCAGCAATGCCATGGCATACTGACGTCACATAACCATGATTTTTATAAATTGACACCGCCAGTTGTTGTAATTCTGGGTTATCTGGAAAATCCCACATGACCCCATGACCGCCAGCATAATAAATCGCTATATAATCAGCTGGATTGACTTCATCAGGCGCTAAGGATGCCGTTAATGCCCGCTTTTGAAAGTCAGCCGTCTCATAAAAGGCCATTACTTCGGCGTCTGTATATTTCATACTCCGCGGATCTAGTGGTACAAAGCCTCCTTTAGGGCTGACATAATCAACTTGATAGCCAGCTTGTTGCATAATTAAGGCAAACTCGGTCGCCTCACCGAGCCATAATCCGGTAGGGTCAGTCGTTTCACCATAACGCGTGGTATTCGTTAAAACAATTAAAATTTTCTTCATAGTTGTTGGTTGCATGTCATCGTCTCCGTTACATGGTCTAATAAGGTCTTTAATTGGTCAATTGCTTTGGTCTGGTGCGTCAAATAGTAAAAGTTTTTCGTTCCCTCACGTCGATAATCAACGAGGGTGGCTTCTTTTAACAACTTTAAATGATGGGAAACCGCTGGTCGTGATAAATCCGTAACGCCCATTAAGTCAGTGACTTGTAAGCCACGATGGACCACTTGGGGGTCTAGTAACGCAATAATGATGGCCTGTCGCTTTTGATCACCCAGCGCGACTAAGAAATCACTAGCTCTGGTAAATTCATGTTTTAATTTGGTTAGGTTGGACATTTTCATCACTCGATTGTTTATTATTTTAAACCATTAAAACATGTAATTAATCGTCTGTCAATTGAATAGAATTCGATATCTATACTGTTGACATTTCAAAATAAAATAGTTATTATTTTTATCAATCGTTTAAAATTATAAACCACAAAAGAGGCTATTTTATGTTAAGAACCACAATGCAAGCTGCCGTGATCACTCATTATCACCAAGCAGAACCGTTAATGACGTCGATGCCGATTCCCGATGTACAGCCTACAGACGTCTTAGTCAAGATCATGGCTGCCAGTATCAATCCAATCGATACTAAAACAATGGCCGGTGGTTTAAAGCTCCTGTTACACTACCCGATGCCATTAGTCTTAGGCAGCGACTTTGCCGATGAGATTGTCGCGGTAGGCAATCAGGTTACTCAGTTCAAAATCGGCGATGCCGTTTATGGCCGACCGCGCAAACAACGTATTGGCACTTTCGCTGAATATCTAGCCGTTAACGTCGCGGATATTGCGTTAAAGCCAACCAATCTTAGCTACCAAGCAGCCGCGGCCATACCGTTAGTCGGCTTAACCAGTTATCAAGCACTACATGATCTGATGCAACTTCGACCGGGACAAAAGGTCTTGATTCAGGGCGGTTCAGGTGGCATTGGCACAATTGCGATTCAGCTAGCGAAAAGTCTGGGCGCCCAAGTTGCTACCACGACCAGCCTCAAAAATGCCGCGCTAGTCAACTCTTTAGGCGCAGACCAGATTATCGATTACCATACCGAAAACTTTGCCACGGCCTTATCAGACTACGATGCTGTCTTTGATACCCGCGGTGGTACCACTCTCGAACAAGCTTTTCAAATCGTCAAACCCGGTGGCCATATCGTTAGTATTTCCGGCTTACCCAATGGTCGCTTCGCTAAAGCTGCCGGTCTCCCACTTTGGAAACAGAGCCTGTTCAAGCTAGCCGCGCATCGCTTAACTCGTTTGGAACGCCAGACTCACGTGACCTATCACTTTTTATTCATGCACCCAAGTGGCTCAGAATTAGCTATCTTGACGAAACTAATCGAACAAAATAAAGGCCGTCCCATTATTGACCGCGTCTTTGACTTCAAAGAGCTCAACCAGGCCCTAGCTTACTCTAAAACTGGCCATGCACGTGGGAAGATCATTATTAAGATTGGTGCAACTAACTAAAAATGGATGCTAGGAAAGTTTTTTCCATAATGTTGATACGGAAATATACCAGTCTGCTGATTAACAAGCTAACGTTGTTTTCCTTGAAAAGGACCGTTTATTTGCCAAGCCAGCCGATCACTTCGATTAAATTGTAATCCCATCAATCAACGGCTATACTGTGAACTATCAAAACGATACTCGGAGGAAACAACGTTATGAAAAAATTGGGGACGTTCCTATTACTCGGTGCCCTGGTTGGAATTGGTGGCTTATCCACCGTTTCGACCCCCGCAAAGGCCCAGATTAAGACTAATTTTACCAATATTACTGATCAGAATGACTTTTACTACAACAAGTTCACTAATATTGCCTATCATCCAAAGAGTAGTAAAAAGAATGCTTATATTTGGAATGACACGCACACTAAAAAACTCTATAACTTGAAGTCATATCCTAACTATACTTGGTTTAAGGTGGCTTCGGGCACTTATAAAGGCAGTCATAACTGGGTTCAAGTCACCAATAGTCCTGATAGTAAGCGCGGTTGGGTCTACAAGTCCAACTTAACTAAGGGCTATAATTCAAAAGGATATCAAATTACCAGTAAGCGCTATGGCAAGTATTCTGGTGGGTACTACCACGTTCCGGCTGGGAAGAAAAATATCTACCTCTGGGACTGGACGCATACTAAGAAACGCTTGAATATCAAGAGCTATACTAACCAAACTTTCTCTCGCCGACACTCGGTAATCATGACGCATAATGGGAGCAAGCATTGGTACTACTACGTCGGCATTCAGACTAAAAAGCAAACCGTTTACGGCTACGTCCGCAGTGATCAAGTCAAAGTTGGCAAAACAACCGACCACAGTGGCCAAGATGTCCTATTTCCTGGAGCTTTTGTCGGAACCAAAGACTATGTCCAATATATCAACCAAGGTAAATATCAAAAACTCGCGCGCGAAATAGTTAAGCTATTCCCAAACACGCCGGTGGACTTAGGCCTTTCGCGTATCGCCGCCTATAATTACGCGACCAATGATACTTGGGAAGAAGACGCCCCCGAAACCATTGAAACAACCGGCTACAAAGACATTGTGCCATTTGAATCCGTTGCTACTTATTTAATGGCGCATAAAACACAAACCAATGCGCAAAAGATTGCTGGTATTGAGAAGTTGCTGAATAAAGCCGGCTATACTAAGGCCAAGCGTGCTAAACTGTCTGGATATAAATTAGGGATTTATATCATTAATAACGTTAAGGGCGGTAAGGTCACTGAATCTGGGGAACTGCTTAAAGGAAACTGGTATGGATTGGTGATTGGGAAGACTGAGTAATATTGTGAAGGACTTTGTTAGCCCTGCTTGAAGTGATTACAACGTAACTAAAAAGGCATTAATCGTGATATTGGAATTTCAATATCGTAATTAATGCCTTTTTTTATCAACTGAGAAATATCTGTTAATATGGAAATACACTTCATTAAAATAATCACTTGCTTCTTTAGGATCAATCCCTACGTATGTGGGGAATACGATTTATCGACCGGTAAGATTACCGCTGGGACGGGATCATCCCTACATACGTGGGGAATACAAATGCCACCACAACACGGCAAGTCAACGACTAGGATCATCCCTACATACGTGGGGAATACCAGTAACTAAATCCGAACTTAGCCCTAATGTCCGGATCATCCCTACATACGTGGGGAATACAAAGCTTCTAAATATTTATCTTCTACATCTTCAGGATCATCCCTACATACGTGGGGAATACATACTCATCAATAGCTTTCTTTGAAATTCGTTGCGGATCATCCCTACATACGTGGGGAATACATCAAATCGGGGCCGAGTGATTTATATGGCGTAGGATCATCCCTACATACGTGGGGAATACACCGCGCCAGCTATTAATTGAACATACAATTACAGGATCATCCCTACATACGTGGGGAATACTGGCATAAGGTAATCACCGAGAAGCGTTGAGCGGGATCATCCCTACATACGTGGGGAATACACCGGGTGTCGATATAAAAGCCCACATTAATAAGGATCATCCCTACATACGTGGGGAATACTTTGAAATCGTTCAATCGCATCTAGTCGATCCGGGATCATCCCTACATACGTGGGGAATACTATCCGATAGTATTCTGCTTAGCGTTCACTTCAGGATCATCCCTACATACGTGGGGAATACTCATATACTTTGAAACAAAATTGGGGTTACGGGGGATCATCCCTACATACGTGGGGAATACGATATGAGCGTCATGATTAACCGGTTCCCAATGGGATCATCCCTACATACGTGGGGAATACAATATTAGTATATTTCTTAGTTACATGAGGTGAGGATCATCCCTACATACGTGGGGAATACCAGAAGATGATGCAGGTAAGCCAGCTTGCAAGGGGATCATCCCTACATACGTGGGGAATACATTGTCTTCGTTGCGGTTGAAGGCTCCCAATCGGGATCATCCCTACATACGTGGGGAATACGACACTTTGTGTTGCCTACTTTCGGGATGCCTAGGATCATCCCTACATACGTGGGGAATACAGATAACGTAAGATTTTTGCGTACGTGTTCTTGGGATCATCCCTACATACGTGGGGAATACAACGGTCAGGTAGCAACGGATGTCATGCACTGGGGATCATCCCTACATACGTGGGGAATACACACTTTTGGAAGCCTTTTTGTTTTAGCTGGAGGGATCATCCCTACATACGTGGGGAATACATTGGCGTGAAGACCGCACCCACACCACCCGAGGGATCATCCCTACATACGTGGGGAATACTTAGTGGGGCATTTACCAAAGCACAGGTTTCAGGGATCATCCCTACATACGTGGGGAATACAAGGTATAGCCACGCTTGTATACTTTATTTTTAGGATCATCCCTACATACGTGGGGAATACTTGTGTTTCTTTTTAGAAACTTCAATTGCTGAAGGATCATCCCTACATACGTGGGGAATACGGGCATTTTCTGGTATCTCTATGGGAATCATGAGGATCATCCCTACATACGTGGGGAACACCATTTGCCGCTGTAAGTTTCCAATCACAGTTCGGGATCATCCCTACATACGTGGGGAATACCGATCGTAAAACTAATAAAGCAAAAATTGATAAGGATCATCCCTACATACGTGGGGAATACCTTGGTTGTTGTTCGGCAAGAATAGCGATGACGGGATCATCCCTACATACGTGGGGAATACTGACAGTAATTTAAAAAAGTTGGTCAAGAACATGGATCATCCCTACATACGTGGGGAATACGTACATTTTAAAGACTTCAAGTCGTTTGATAGTGGATCATCCCTACATACGTGGGGAATACCGATGGCTGAGACACTAATTAAGGAGTTCTCAGGGATCATCCCTACATACGTGGGGAATACACACTAAATAGCTTAGTTCCGGCATCGCCCGCAGGATCATCCCTACATACGTGGGGAATACTCTTTACCTTTACGTTCAATCGTGGCCGGTGAGGGATCATCCCTACATACGTGGGGAATACCGGAAAAATTAGTTCAAAAGGCAATGCCGGTTAGGATCATCCCTACATACGTGGGGAATACTCTTTGCCGCCAACCGTACCAGCTAAAGTGGTGGGATCATCCCTACATACGTGGGGAATACATAAAACGACCGCAATGGACAAAGTTGTCAAAGGGATCATCCCTACATACGTGGGGAATACAAAATGATTGCGCTAAAGGCTTCTGCAATCGAAGGATCATCCCTACATACGTGGGGAATACTAAAGTCCGGTTTGAGTTCGGTTTTGATAAATAGGATCATCCCTACATACGTGGGGAATACCGAGTTGATAACTTAGGTAGTACACAAGTCCTGGGATCATCCCTACATACGTGGGGAATACTTGCCAATCTGTTTTACTGCTTTATCTGGCTTAGGATCATCCCTACATACGTGGGGAATACTCTCCTTGATTAGTTTCGTTCCAAGATACTTTGGGATCATCCCTACATACGTGGGGAATACGCAAACAAAATATTCGTGGCTCACGTCAGGACAGGATCATCCCTACATACGTGGGGAATACAAAGCTAGAGAGCTTGGCAATCAGGCATTTAAGGGATCATCCCTACATACGTGGGGAATACACTAAAAAGAAGTGATGTGAATGCTGAGCCTAGGGATCATCCCTACATACGTGGGGAATACACTCGTCACAAATATCGATGGTTTGCCCATCTAGGATCATCCCTACATACGTGGGGAATACGTAGTCAAATTTGACAGCATCACCGGCGCGCCGGGATCATCCCTACATACGTGGGGAATACTTAAGCAGCAAGTTGTTGATCGTGATGGTCAAAGGATCATCCCTACATACGTGGGGAATACTTGTTGTCGGTACCGTGGTTCATACCAGCTTCAAGGATCATCCCTACATACGTGGGGAATACCGAGTGCTCAGAAATACTTCTACAAACAGTTGTGGATCATCCCTACATACGTGGGGAATACCAGCCAACTTAGGTAATGTCCAAGCCGGAAATAGGATCATCCCTACATACGTGGGGAATACACTAAAAAAAGGCTGTTCTAACGCGGTTCTTAAATTTTCAAAACCCCATTTTCAATTAGTTTGATTGCTAGTTTAAAAGTTGCCTCAGCATCTGACAACGAGTTATGTGGATTTTTATTTTCAATTTTGTACTCATTCAATACAGTTTGTAGTCGATAATTATCCAAAAACTTATCCGACTTCTTCACCATTGGCATCAGATCTAATACCTTGTTAGACAAATCTGATTGATCAATTTTTCTAAAACCATTGGTCAAAAACAACCCATCAAAGTGTGCATTATAACCAACTACCGGCAAATCACCTAAAAACACCCGTAATGCCTGCAACCCATCACTTAAACTAGCCCCTTTTGACACTAGCATTTCAGAAGTGATATGAGTTAACTCAACAATCTTTTTAGGGATTTTTCGATCACTCTGAATTAACTTGTAAAAATGATCTACTTGATTACCCTTCACTCGCTTGACTGCACCGATTGAGATAATTTCATCCTGCGTCGGATCTAAACCAGTAGTTTCAAGATCAATTGCAACTATCGGTGTTTTTTCAGACTGAACCGCTTTATGACCACGCTTTTTCATCATTATCTTTGCTTTATGAAATTTTGCCGCATTGCTAAACCCATGGTCAACCACTCCTGATGAAACATTTAAATGCATCATTAGCGGAATCCCATCGAAATCAGCAACCTCATGATCTTTACGCGTCGTTCGAAACTGATAACCCAACTCATTATTAGTGTTATAGACCATCGTTGCTTCGCCATGACCAATATTTTTCATAATTCTGTCCCATAACGAATCTCGAATACGTGCACTAACATTGCCCACATAAACACCCGTTTGAATTTCCTGATACCACTTCGTCAGATCACCTCGTAATGACTTCGGGACTTTCGTTAAAGTAATCACAATCATTAGCGGCCATCCTCCGGTAATTCTTGATACTGAACCCCAAATTTTTGTAAACCTAAACGATCATCCCATAAACTAACCGTATCAACGTCACTATCTTCATCTGGCATACCCAAAAGTGATTTAAGATCTCGAACCATTCGTACCAGCAACTTACCATCTTTAAAGGCATCTCGCATTGCCAAACGAGTTCGACTTCCAATATCTGGATCATCACTATAAACTGACGCTATCTCAAAAGCAACCGGAATAGAAAACTCCGCTTTATACAGATCAGCAAAATCATAAACAAATGACAAATCATGACCCGTATGCACAAACCCTAACCCAGCCGAAGCTCCTAAAGCTGAAATCACACTATAACTCAAGCCATAAAGCGCTTGATGCGCGGCTGTCAGAGCCTTATTAATCGGTGTGCCAGCATCAAAGTCATCTGGATTATACTCACGTCGCGACCATGGTACCCCTGTTTTTTCTGACTGTTCCAGATAAACTCGGCGAACACGAGCGCCTTCCTTACCACGCAATGCTTGCATGGTTAATTGCGAAACATCATCATTTGGAAACCGCATCTGATACATCCGCCGAGCAACCATGACTCGCGATCGTCGATTTGAAACCAAACTGGCCTGTGCCTCAAGTAATGCTGAAGAGTGATTTAATGATCGACCATACGCATATTGCCGGACTCCTTGTTCCCCAACCCAGACAACGCCTAACCCAGATTCACCAATTAGTTCCATGGCTCGATGCGTCACGTCAACACCTGGTCCAAGCATTAGGACACTAATAATTGCTGCTGGTACATAAACAATGCCACGCTGGTCCGTCACTTGAATTGCACTGTCTTGACGATTCAACTTCGCATGTTCTAAATATAGAAAAGTTACCCGGTCACGCACACGGCCTAATTCATATCGCTCTGGCTTTTTTGCACCAATCTTTCTGCTCATTCGACTAAGCCTCCGGAATAACCGTCATCAATCCCATTCCAAACGCTTTTTCACGACCAAGACCATTAGTCAAAGTATGTTTGAAATCATCAACATCGCTGACTCGTAACAAGCCTTCAAATGTTACACAACTCAATCGAACACCACGACCAACCTTGCGATGTAGCATGGGCCACTCCCGATTGACAATATCAAAGGCTAGCGTCGCCGGTTGCTCTGAATCATTATCTGGGACTTGTTCGATCAATTGAAAACCAGACTTTTCGGCACGATCCACCAACCATTGGCGTTGTTGCGCAACTGTCACATGCGGCATCACGCGACCTTGTTTTTTACCTGGACGTGTCACTGTATGGGTAGGATTGGCAGTTAACCGAAATTGCATCAATTGACCTTCATGGATACCGGCCAAAAACTTAGTGTACGATTTGATGATTGCTGTCCCTGGTACACCATATGTCTCCAACATGCCTAAGTCTGGTTTTGATTCACTCAATACTAATAAATATTTTTTGCCTGCTAGCACATCAATTCGCCATAGATGCCGACTGCGCTGTCCTGTTGATATTTCAGTTGGAAAACTTTGTTCAACCCAATTATGAAAAGCCCCAAGATGCGTTAAATCTTTAGTTTTATAGCGATCGTTAATATCAATTTGAACTCTCGATAAATACATAAACTGTCCCCCTTTCTAGAGCTGATCTATAATATCATGTTGCGTTTCAGGCTCATTAACCTGCACATCAAGCTGGTCGAGACTAACCCTGGTCTTAGTAATAGCTCGAAAACGATAACTACGATGACGTTGATCAAATGAACCGACCTGATCTTTTACCATAGCGCTACCTGCTGCCGGTATTAAATTCGCATCAGCAACAATCTCGATTGATTGACTGCGACAACTCCTTTGATACCAATTTGCTGCCTGCCAAGTTAACTTTTTAAGCACAGCAACTGGTGTTTCTTCTGGAAATTCACGAATATCTAATACACCAGCAGGCGCATTCGAACGTCGGCCTAAAAATAATGGAAAATATGGATGTTTTAAGGCAACCTTGATATGATCAATTAATTGATCATCTTGACTCCCAAGTGCTACCACAAAAACCGCATCTTGAAGATAGTCGCGATACGTAATTTTCCGCGTGTTTTTCTTCCATTCAACCGTTTGATAATCTGTCAGGTTTTTTCCAACTTGATCGATTCTGACCGCAAAAGCCAACTCATTTAGCACTAAAATTCGCTCATCAGTACGTCGATAGCCCAATGCAGCCGCAACCATCCCAATTACTGCACTTTTGGTTGGATAGTCATTAGTGGTACGGCGTTCAAAAGTTGCCTCATTACCATACGACTGTAATGGTGCTGTTAATTTAATCGTTAATGTTTTCATCCTGAACCGCCTTCGTTAAAGCCGCAGTGACTCTCTCTAAAAGTTCAGTGACATTAGCAGCTTGTTCACCAACTTTTGACTCATCCTTACTTAATACTAGATTTAAGATTGGTTTATCGACATATTGCAAGGTGCGTTCATATTCGCCTTCAATCCGCTTAATGGAAGGTCCGACATAACCATTTCTTGATGTGACTGGTTCTTCAAATGCAGACACCAAATTGACCGGGGTATCCGTCCGAATCGTAATCATGACATAGCTTGGCAACGTTTTATTTGCGAAAGTATTCTGCTTACCATCTGGCATGGATAACAAGAAATCTTTAATAAAGGCTGTGGCGCCTTGAATAGCATCCTTTTCATCCAAGTTATGCACTAATTCATTCATATTCAAATTAGCGTAACGATATAATGTCGCCGAGTTAAAATTAATCGTTCCCAACATCGCCGCACCAGTTGCATCTTCTGGCTGTTCATCATCCAAAGCCGTAAAGTAATCATACTCTGGAACTACTTCATGCGTTGAAACGGCATGCGCCACTTGCGCCGAAGCATCGACATTTAATTCCGGATTATCCGCAACCATTCGACCAAACAAGGCTAAATCAACAGATTGATCACCATTTAAAACCTTTTTAACTTCTTTTTTATCCAAAGTTTCATTATCAATGGCATATTGAGCTAACTTCGTAATTTGACCACGACTAATCAGCAATAATGCTCCGGTCTCGTTATCTTTATTCAACTTAATCCCAACAGTTTTAAAGAGTTTACTAGTTTTGTCTAATGCCGCTTCATCATCCAGTGCTGGCTCAAGTTCTTTTAACTTAGCAGTCAACAATTTGGCCGCTTCTTTGGTTCGCGTTCCAACAGAAACGTTATCTTCCTTGAAAGCTAATCGTACTGCTCTTTTCCAACTTTGCGAAGAAACGCGCGCACGTGTTACCCCACCATATAGCGCTGTTTTAGGTGCGCCAGTATCATCACGATTAATATTTGATGATGGCACTGTCTGCAATACACTTAAGTCAACATATAAATTTTGTTTAGTCATTAGTTTTTTACCCCTTCAGTTTTGGTCGTTGCTAGTTGCACCCTAAAATATTGTTGTCCCCAAAGTAAACGAACCTGAGTTGCTTGTTCATAACTGGCCTGCAGCCGATATAAGTCCTGCGCGAGCCAAGCAAAGTCTATTTTTTGGACACCATTGCGCCCCTTCAACAGACTATTCAAATGCGAAAGGCCATTAATCACACTGGCCGCATTGGTCGTTGCTAAAACATTTTGAACACGACTATCCAACGCCTTACGCGTTTCCTCATTTTGACGTAACTTCGCTAACGCTGTGAAAAACTTGATACCATCTGGTTGGTCACCACTGGCCTTACCATAAACAAATTGGTCTTGCCCTTGCTGATAAATCGCATAAAAACGAATTGCCGTATATACCGCTACCTCGCCTCGGGTCGGGACGCCAGTATGGCTCAGCTGATTTTTGTCTAGGTTGGCCATCAAAATTGGCCAGACTGCCTGCGCGCGCTGACTTGTGATTGTCGGCGCATTAATCAGACTACTTAGAGTTGCTTTGTCACGGTTACCATCCCGATCTAATAACTTAATAATTCGATTGACTGTTGCTTCAATTTCATAGGTCATTACTGTTTATCACCCTTTCTCTAAATCAAGATGCTTCCGTAAATTATGCATTAACCGATTCTTAGCAATAAATATGTTTAACGGTCCTTTTTCACCCGAGATTCCTTTAATATCACGTGGTGAAGGCGACTTCATTACATCTGCCACTGCCTCATTCGTAATCTCTTTAAGTTGGTCTTTCCATAAATTGATTTTTGCATCCCGGTCATCTTTACCAGTCAAACCCGCCAGCCACTCCTTGAAGGGCTCATTTAAACGATCATAAAATTTAGCACTCATTGCACTCGCAAACGGTCGTATTTCCAAGTTGCGAATTGTTCCAATATCACTGACAAAGTGATAATAATCTTTACCGACCGCTTGAGTCTGCTCAATGACCCCTTCAATTCGTGTTGGCCAGTAATCCGCGGTTTCTGGATCAAATAAGACATCTGCTTGCAATTGCATATCATCAATTAATTCAGCCGCTGGTGATTGTGAAGTCGCATTACCATCACTAATCAAAGCAACCGAGTTTAAAATCAACGGCGCATTCCGTGCAATTAAATGAGCCTTTTTAAGTTTACGCAACCAAATGACAAGCCCTGGTTCATGAATATCATCAGCCTGCTTGACCTTGACATATTGACCAAAATTGCGCCACATCGCAATTCCTAATGTTTGTAGTGACTTGATTGCCGGTCGATACTCATTGGTTTTCTTATCCCGTCGCCAAGTTGTCATGGGTTCAATCAATGCACTATCCGCAGCAAACATTGGAATCCCAGCACTGAATATTGTGGGTTGCCCATTGTCATGCCACTCAATATGCAAGACCCGTGACCAAGCAGTATACAATTCGGCTAAATTATCCGGTAAAATCTGTTTTTTACGCCTTTCAACATAGTCGTGAACCGTTGCGTATTCCCAAACTGGTTTCTGAAACACGTATTCGGCATCACTTTTCCGCGTGTTAATTAAGACCAGATTTAACATCAATGTTTCGAATAACGATGCTCCTTTGACAAAAACGGGATTAATTCGGTAAAGCCACCCAGCCGGATTAGAAAATTTTTCAGCCGTTACAACTTTAGTTTTATCAGTCACACCAGTAAAGTTTTGATAAGCAATGACCCAGCGAACCAGTTCATCAAGTTGAAGTTCATCTTTAGCTTTCCCTGATTTCGACGCAAAAATTGCCGGTGTGTGCGCACTCTCAGAAACCCGTCGATTAATTTGTTTAACCGAAACTTGACCTTTACCTGCAGCAACCCGCTTGCTTTCAGGCACCAAAGCATCGTAATCTTCAGTCGTCACTTGATAAAAAGGTTGGCCACCAAAGAAATTAAACCGCTCCTGATACTTCTCTAAGTACTGCGTAACAACCTCAGAAAAATGACCGGTTTGATATAAGCTCTTCCAAGTTGCTAGCAAGTCATGTTGACCATCATCATCATACATTTCCTGGTCAACAGTAAGTCCTTTTGTTCCCATCTCTAACCATGGGTAAAGCTTCCCGTTTGCATCAAACCGTGTATAAACTGTTGTTAGAATCGCCAATAACAATCGCAGAACTGCTAAATCTTGACTACGCATTTCACCAGCCAACTGTCGATAACTTTGACTGTTTCTAAATAGCTCTACCAAGGAAACTGTGCGTTCATGATTAGATTGATTTTCAATCACTTTGATCCACGGATTAGTAACCAAATTAAAACTTTTATTGTCCATCATCATCCTCCTTTACATAACTAAGTCCCAACCTCGATGAATATGTGAGCCGCCACCCTTCAAAATTCGTTGAAAGATCCTGATCCAACGGTAAAGCTAAGGCCCCTTTTAACCATACATTACTCTGCCAACCAGCAAAGTAACGACTAGTCAACTTTTCCAAGTCATTGATTGCTTGCTCAATCTTTTGTGGCCCTGGTGTCACAATAAACGGAATCCGGACCAGTTGTTGCGCAATCTCTTGTGGCTGAACTCCTAGTAAATTACGACCATCCAGCAAGAAATTGCCTTCATCAGTATGTCGCACAAGAATAACTTCCAACGTTTCCTGAATATCGCGAACTGCTGCACTCGCTTTTTGTTCATCTTTATCCACACTGCCAAGATCACGACCTAACCAATCATGAATCGTTGCTCCCATTCTAGTATTAGGATCATCGATTTGAAAGACACCAGCTTTACTGGTTTCTTTAGCAATCACATCATCAAATTCAGCTCTTATCGCATCAATACCGTCTATTTCATGGTCAGTTGCAGGATCATAGACTTGTTGTACGAGTGGCGAGATATCGTCCGGCAAAGTGATCGTATTTCCTAAAAAGTGATCCGTTTTCATCAACAAATATTTGCCGTAAACCGCTTCATTTCCAGTACCGTAATCGTTCAGTCCCTGAATGCCCATAATGAAAAGTTGTGGCTGTTGTAGCCCTTTCGGCCGCGCAATTTGATGCCGATGCAAACGACCCGCTCGTTGCAAAATCAAATCCATCGGTGCAATATCTGTATATAACACATCAAAATCAATATCCAGTGATTGTTCCAAGACTTGTGTTCCAATGACGATCATTTTATCAGGGCGCACAACATGCTTACCAATTGCAGCCTGTAAATCAGTTTCCTGAGCAGTTCGATCAGTTGCTAGAAACGCCGAATGTAGCACCATAAGTTTGATTCCAGCTGGAACCAATTTGGCCAACGCCTGCGCACGTTTGACGGTGTTAACGATAATTCCAGCAATACCACCATTACTAATCTTTGCGACAACTGCCGAAATCAACTCATCATCAGGTTCATTCAATCGTTGTACTTGTAACGTCTGCGGTTTCTGGTCACTCAGGCCTGGAAAATCTTTAATTTGTTTAATCTGGTTACCATCCAGAATACTGAGTAAGGGATAGGCCTGCGCATTTTCCCAATTAGCTGGTGCAATTAACTTTTTTTCATAGTATTTACCATACTTGCCCTTTAGATAAGCTCGCAATAATACATTACGTTTATCCTTAGGCAAAGTTGCAGATAAAATAACAATCGGCACATGATAAGTACCCAACCACTCAATTGCTTTGCAAAGGTAAGAATCCATGTAACAGTCATACGCATGGACCTCATCAATAATAACTACCTTGCCACTAAATCCCAAATGTCGTAAGAAAAGGTGTTTCTGTTTCAACCCCATTAATAGAAGATTATCAATTGTCCCTACTGTAAACTTCGTTAAGATTGTTTTCTTACCAGAAAACCAGGCATTTAGTACCACCGAACCAGTTTTATCTTCGTCCGCATATACATTGACAGCATTCGGTAACGCTAAGTACTTTCGATTAAACAGCTTCTTCCCATGCATCAGATTAATCTGAAAATTTTCGTCTTGAGATTTAGCTAAAATCTCCACCCAATCCTCAACCCGATCGAACATTGCATTGGTCGTTGCTTGTGTTGGTAATCCCATAAAAACACCATCTCGGCCAGTCGCGTAAGCCAGTTGTTCAGCCGCAATTAACGCAGTTTCGGTCTTACCTAGTCCCATTGGTGCTTCCACAATTGCCATGCCAGGATCTGTAGTTGCTCCGATTGCTTGCGTCATTTTCTTTTGCACCGGCCGTGCACTGAAGCCCCATCGGTCTTTGTAAGGATCATCTGAACTAACTTTTTGTGGCTCCCATTTTCCGCCCAAGTCCCAAGCTCGCATTGCGTGGCGAAAACGCTCATCCATATTAATACTTTGCCAAGATTGATCAATCTCAATCAGTGGGAACAGTGGCACACTTTGATCTTGATTTAGATACTCACTAGATGATAGCCAATCGGCCATAATAAGTAATCCTTCTAAAATAACAGCTTGTGGCTGCTTGATTTCAGGTACATCACCAACAACCTGATACCCCGAGCTGACAAGGCCATAATTAAATAATTCTTTTTGGACCTGTCGCCATGGTGCCTGGAGCGACGAATTATTATCACTTTGAACATAATTTGCCGTATAGACCTCTAACTGATCATCCGGACTTTCGCTTTCCGGTTTACCATGATGACCGCCGATAATTGCACCAATTGACTCTGGAATTTCAAAATTCTCAACAATAGCTTCTCCAGCCAGAGCATGTGGCGATTTGTTTGCCGAAGCTAAGCGTAACTCATCAAAATCAAGGAATCCGCCTCGTGATAACTGTGACTTCAGTTGTTCATCTAGCGAATCATCACGATCATACGATGGTTTCGCTTGGAACGCGGGGGTCGCTTTACCAATATCATGAATAAAACCCACAAATTTCACTAATTTTTGGGCTTCCTCTTCTGATAAACTTCCTTGCAGTATTTGCCGCTGACCATCACATAACCACTGATTGAAGAGCCAGTTAATCGTCTTTTGAGCATCCGTCAAATGCACAATTAATGGTAACCAATATTGTCGGCCTTCTTCTGATCGTTTCTTTGCCCACAAAACAGTTGCTTGTTTAGATAACTTTATATCCATAAGTATTTTTCTCTCCCTTCGTAATATAAATGTTTGCTATGTTCAGTTTTGCTGGATTAGTAATTCTCAGTTAACATGAAGATATGCCATTACTATTTTAAATACGAAATTGTTCCAAAAAAATTTTTCTGATTTTTAAAAATATTGCATCTATAAATAGTCTGACACCTTTTGTGAGCGCCTACATTTTATGGCGAACCAGTTAATCTCCTGAGATGTCATTTTTACCATCGCCGTCATATTTTCATAGCACATTTAATCTCATTCTTCATTAACCACTGCTCACAAGTCTATATCACCAATTCTTGTTATGCTTAGTAAACAGATTGCGATATCTGTATAATTCTATTACTTGAAAAACCACTTTAAGTTTCGTTATCAAATTTACCATTCACAACGAAGGGACTTTAATAGATGACATCAAAGAATCGCCCCATATCATGTAGAAAATGCATAGTAACATTTGGCCAATCACCACTTTAGCTAAAGGGATTGCTTCTAAATAATCACTGAAAAAACATTATAGCGATTCTACAATAAAAACTTACAATTATATTATATCAATGTAAGCTAAAGTATTAACGATTATTTTAAAATCATCTAAATTATCCAGTGTTGAACGATTCTGAATAGAAGCTCTCACAGCTATCTGAGCTTTTCGAGAATGTGTTTCTTCGAGGTAGAACTGTTCAGATATCTTAAAATCATCCCTACGTATGTGGGGAATACGACCCTGATAAGATAGTCACGGTCAGTGAGCCGGGATCATCCCTACGTATGTGGGGAATACGCTGCATTTGCGACAGCTTCCGGGTTAAGCATAGGATCATCCCTACGTATGTGGGGAATACATTAATTCAGCAACGATTGGCAAATATTGATTAGGATCATCCCTACGTATGTGGGGAATACATGTTTTTGGTTCGGTCGTGCAGTAATTTGAAGGGATCATCCCTACGTATGTGGGGAATACCTGGTAACGTGATTAAAACGGCCTTAGCTCTAAGGATCATCCCTACGTATGTGGGGAATACCGGTAATGATCGGTTTAGTAGGGACGCTGGAGAGGATCATCCCTACGTATGTGGGGAATACTAATGTCGCGATCATCAAAATTAAAGACATGCGGGATCATCCCTACGTATGTGGGGAATACCTTTATCTTGATCTGGTATAAACCAACGATAGAGGATCATCCCTACGTATGTGGGGAATACTTGAGGGATCACAAGGCGTTTTCCGTATGGACGGGATCATCCCTACGTATGTGGGGAATACTACCTGAATAACGTCCCAAACATGCTTATGACGGGATCATCCCTACGTATGTGGGGAATACATAGGAATCTTTCCATCCTCATAAAACTTCATAGGATCATCCCTACGTATGTGGGGAATACATTGCGGCAGCTAAGGGTATTGATGTGAGCAAGGGATCATCCCTACGTATGTGGGGAATACACAAAAACTGGTTTAACACCACCCGACCGGCTAGGATCATCCCTACGTATGTGGGGAATACCTATGAGTTCGCTCGGCCTCATTTTTGACCTTAGGATCATCCCTACGTATGTGGGGAATACCCAATAATTCTTTTCTGATGATAGCAAGGCATTAGGATCATCCCTACGTATGTGGGGAATACTCTTTGTTAAATTTATCATCTAAAACGGCAGCAGGATCATCCCTACGTATGTGGGGAATACTGGGATACTTCCCTGCAGATATGCCAGAAGCTAGGATCATCCCTACGTATGTGGGGAATACGTCTACTTCATTCTTGATGACGAATACGTCCGGGGATCATCCCTACGTATGTGGGGAATACACTAAAGATTCGCTGATATAACGGCATTTTCATTTTCCAATACCAACAATTTACATTAGTTTGCATCCTGACCTTCAGACTATATTTTATAGCATATAACAGTAATCAGTCTTTAACAATAAACAAATCTAATAGCACACCAGATTTTCGTACATAACATTGATAAAAATATCCAGGCTTTAATTTCATACTCACATTATGCGTATCAAAACATATTGATTTTAAATCAAAAATCACGATTAAATTCTAATTGTAGATAGAATCTGACCGTGATTACTTCATGAATAGATTGGAAATATCCTTAAAATTTAAGTTTCGTTTTATTCTTACTATTTGCCAATAGCTAAGTCCCTTACTAATTACTCTTGTGACCTCGTACCTAACAATTGCGCACACTGCCAAGTACGCTCCTTAGTTGCTGATTGCAGTTGTGCTGTTCCCGCCAGTAATGCTTCCAAAGCAAAATCGGATGCAATCAACGCATGACGTTTCACATGCGGCGTAACTGCTGCCTGATGTAACATTCGATAAAATAATCGATGAGGTTCATCCGACGCCTCACGACTATATTTCATCGGAATTCCAGCATAAGCACGTGCTTCTTTGAAGGTGATCTCACCAGCTAGCCAACGTTCATTAATGGCAATCGTCTCCTGCAGTACCGAGTCATCCGAGAATCCTAAATCTGCGGCAACATGCTGACACAGCGCGATGACATAGATTGCCATTTGTCGATGCGACGATCGTTCACTAGTTTCAATTAATCTTGCACGCAAAACCACATCATCATTTTCCGGGTTAGGTGCCCGTACATCTCCCATATAACTACCGATTTTCAGCTGCCTATGACCATCATTCAATTCATGTTGAATATGCAAAAGACGAGCTTGTTGATCTTCAAAACTTCTAGCTTTATTAAGCTACTGTTGATATCGTGTCTGACTACTCGGCACTAGCGACATATAAAATTTACTTAACTCCGGCTCGTTCACTAATAGTCGTAACAGGTCTTCCATGCTATACCGCCTTTCTTCAATCCAAGAGCACCAACTCTTTGCGACTAAATATCTATTTGTGATACGGAGATTCGTATCATACCTAGGCACTATCTTTAAAACTTACCTTTTACCCTGACATCCCCAGCATCTATCCTTTATTTTATAACTTTAGGATTCTTCGTATTCAGTAAGGTACTCTCTCAAATATTTTAATGGAAATGGAATAACAGTACTTTGACCATTGCGAACAAAATTAACTTGCATCATGCGTTGAAAATCAGCAAAATGTAGTTTCACTTGTTCGTCATCTCTCATATCTGAATCACCAATGACATCAATTCGTTTTAGCCTAATAGCTTTTCGATAATTCTTTTTCAATGGTAAATTTGTCGCAACAAAATAATGTGGTAACCCATTTATAGATAACAATCCACTTCCCTTAAATCCATTCCAATATTCTTGATTATTCTTACTTCTTAGGCTTGGATTCAACCAAAATCCAAGCTTTGAGTGAACGCTTTTATTGAATTCAGATAGAATTTTCATCTTCCAATTCATACGTGCTGACTTTATCTCTATAAGCAATTGTGCTACTGATAATTTTTCGTCAGCTATGTTTTCTAAGAGAAAGATTAATTTAGATTGGTCATCTGTATATTTTTTATCTAATCTCAATTTAACTGCAGTCTCTAAAAGTTGCGTTCTTGAAACTAGACGCCTAGGATTAGCTAACACTAATTGTTTATGAATATCTTTCACTGCAGGTAACGTCATTAACGATGTATTGCATACAACATATAACGTTTGATTTAACCGCACAACTCCCAATACTTGGTAATACTTATTTCTATACTGCTGTATAATAGTGGCGCCAACCTGCTGAAGTTCATCTAGACTCTCTGAATTAGAATTCAAAAAGGACAAGTGACTCGTTTTGAATTCCATACCACCATTTATGTCAATCTTAAGGCAGCCTATTGTAACTTTCCATTCACTTTTTGCTTTCTTTTTGGAGGTATCCCAATTTAGATAATAAAATGAATATGGTGTTAAATATTCTAGTTCATCCTTAGGCACCATCCGAAGTGTTCTCAACGCTATATCTTGTTTTATAACTAATTCTTGTAATATCTTGATCATGGCCTTATCTTTCTGCAAAAAATCTACCTGCAGATCTGACAATGTTTGCTCTTCGTTTTTTCCAAAATTTTCGACAGTAATATGTTGAATGACGCTCATCCCCTGATTTTTTTGATAACCATCCACCTTATCAGGACTATCTCGTACATCACGCACAACTTGAATATTTAAACCTAGTTGCTTTTTCTCTGAATAACGCGCTGCTATATTTATTCTACTCATGTTTATTGCATTCGTTATTTTCTTTGCTAAATGTTGTGAAACCAGATCTTTATCGGCATAAACAAAGATTGTTTTTCCACTTATTATCTCATCTGTCAAGTCTTTATTCTGTTCTTTTCTAGTTTTTGTATAATGAGTTAAGGGATATGGGCGCAAAGATGGCATACTTTTGAAACAATCTTCAAACCGACTAGTCCTTAACCAACTCATTAATTCATAAATCACTCCAACCTTAGTGTCAAAAAAAGCATTTTCTTCTGTAATAGATAAAAAGTCCACAAATTGCCGCTTACCACGATTAACCTGCACTAAGCCACGCTCTTCACCCCGGTCTGAAGGGTAAATACATTCAGTAGCTTTTTCAACTTGGAACGACCACTTATCATCCGAAGTTACCTTTTTCTCAGTATACGTCCGTCCAACTAACTTAAGTACACTATTTTTCGTTAGCTCAACTTCAAGAGTTCGCTGCTTATTTTGTTTCCTCCAATTAGGTAGGGCAACAATCAAGCGGCTAAAAGGATGAGGATTAGCAAACACACCATGCTGAACAAAACATTGCCTTTGCTGTAACAACATAAATACTATAGTCTTGTCAGAGATTCCATAATCATCTAATTCTGAAAACGATATCTTTTTTTGTTTCCCGTTTGGAATATTCGGTAGACTTCCAGTTTGTTCATCCGTCATGACCAGATAATTACCTCTTTTTCGGTCTTTCCATTTCCAATCGAGATGGAAAGGATCCACAAAACTTCGAATTGCTAAGACTGGATGCTTTTTGAATAAACTGGGCAATTTTTGGGGCTCGTCAGTGTGTAACCACACTAAATTAAATCTTGCAGTCAAACCAACTAAGTCTAATTCAAAGTCAAGAAGGTTGGTATAAATAAAGTGATTATCAGTCATTGACAAACTCCCCCAATTGTTTTCGTTCCGACAAAGATAATGCTAATTTTCCAGTACAATCGATCAACCCCGGAACTTCTAAGATTTTTCCATGATTACTACTGCGTTGAACATAGGTATCAGGTACTTCACTATTAACCAAATTTACAAAAAGAACCTTCCAATCCCAATTATTTGTCTTTTGACAAATCTGTCCCAATTTATTTGCAACATTTTTTCTCTCGTTTTCCAGAGACTCACTATGCACCTGATGCCAGTTTTTAAAGTCGACTAGTGTATGCGTCCCAATAATATAACCATCGAATAATTCATTTAAATCTCCTGCCAATCTTTCCACTTCAATGGACCAAATATCTTTTAAAATAAACTGCCCTGCTTTTTCACCAAGGATACCCAAGTAACTGTCAAAGTGAATTGGATTCATAATATAGTCACGTTTTTTCCATTCCGTTGCCCAATGATTTGCAATAAAATATTCCCACATTTTAGGATAAGCCAATATCGAGGGCAAGTTAGCTGCGTCAGCAGAAATTTTAACATTTGCCTGCTTTTCAAATGAAAATTCATTTCCTCTACGAAAAACTTTATAACTCTTTTCTGGTATTGGTAAAAATTCATATCCCGCCTTTAGTTCAAACTTTCTATATTGCCGCTGATACAGTGTTGGATTTACTAGTAGATCCTCACGCAGCTTCTGGTAGCGATGGGCTTGTTTTGGATCTTTTTGTAAATGTGCCACCCACCCCTCTACTACAGTTTTATATGTTTTTTTGATTAATTCGTTCCAGCCTCGATATCTAATCGTCAATGGCGTACTTTCTTGATATACTTTCTTTTGGCGTCGATACATTTGAATCGCCTTTGCCCCCACATCTAATTGGTAATCTTTTAATCCATAAACATTAAATTTATCCATTACCTTTGTATCCACAACAATCTGTAACGTAGGTAATTTGTTAAAAGTACGATCCATTCGCCCTAGTGCTTGCAGTATAGTTCGTGTGTATGCCCATGCATAACTCATAGTGGTTTGAAATTGTTTCTCTGGTATCCTTCGATTTAACCTTTGAAGGTACAAAGTAAGCTTAGCTACCGAAATCTCTCCATTATCAACTAATGCACTTAATTGTAATAAATAGTGAATTGTTTGTGGCGTCATTTCATGTATTGCATCTACATTCTCAAAAATCTGAGTAACATTTCCTAAATAAACACCTGCCAAATCGACTTTAAATTGTCGCTGATCTTTCGATGATACGTTTTTTGATGCAATACTTATTACTAATGGCTTTTCAAAATCGCTTAACCGATGATTTAAGTTCTGTCCTACACCGATAGAATTGTATGCACTCAAAAGATATACTCGTGTTCTATATTTCTCTGGCAATGCTAACGCGTCAGCCAATTGTTGCTCAATCGAAAAACCTACTTGAAAACTATTTTTAGAAATCACTCGTAACTGCGGTTTCTTATCCGACATTATACCTAACAAGTCTTCTATCCCGTCAAAAACAGACTGAATGAACTCTAATCGCATCGGATTACCACCAATTTTTGTGCTTTTTCTTGGCAGTGGCGTTTGTAATCCCAAAAATGAAGTTAAATTTTTGTTACACAAAAAAACAATAAAACTATCAAATAGTTTTAAATACCTTTGTTCTACAAAATCCCTATCCTTTGCATTTGGTTGGGCTCTGATTTCTTGAGAAAATTCTTGGGTTAACAATTCTACCTTCTGTTTATCTAACTCTTTATATTGGTGTTCTGATAAACGTTTTCTTAGAATCAATTGAATCCCGGGAATGCCATCTAAACCCATAGACTGTCCTTCCGTCTCCGTTATAACAACTCGCACACCCTTCTCTTGACACCTTTTTCCAACGTCCAAACTTTTTAAAGTCTCTTCTGGTAAATAATCACGACCATCTAATAGCCTTATCCCTAACTGTTCTCGTAAATAATTAAAATCAAAATTACCAATCACAGTTTCAAGATTTACTGTTGCCGACATTCCCAACACTAAATTTTTTCGACATAGTTTCAGCAAAAATTTTTCTGCCGTCTTCTGAATTAAAACAGCATCAATCCTCGTTGAAAGATTATGCTTTGGATTATCTGTCATTGAAAAAAATTGAGCTCCGAATTTTTGTAAATATCGATTACTGATAACATCGCCTTGATCTTGCACTAACATTTTACTTTGAAATTGTTGGCTTTCCCAAACAGAGATCAGCGCTTGAAACTCCGAACTTGATTCATCCAAGCCAAAAAAATCTGTATAAATCGTAGTCATTGCATCCATAATAGTTAAATCGTTAACTATAGAAGAATGTCGACTATTTTCTTGTTGCATGTACCGTACTGCCCAAACACCAACATCGGCCACAAAATAGTTAATAAAGGATGTTACTTGCCGCAACATCGCGTAAAAGTTTAAGGAATCTTGTTTTCTTGACAAGTTTTTTTGAGAAAGACTCACCTGTGGCACTTTCAAGTCGACTACACTCTGCCAAGGAGTATTTGCTTTAGTAACCGTAATATCGGCTAAACGAAAAATAAAATTATCCTGAGCATTATCATCAATATTTTTGTAGTTAAATGTTAAATGAAATTTATCGCTAAGCTGATTGGACTGCTTTTTTAATTTAGAATACCTATCCTGTTCTTGGAAAATCTTCATCAGTGCAATTGATCTATTATCTTGTGGCCTGTTCAACTCTTCATGAATATGTTTGAACAGTTCTAGGAAATGTACTTTCAGGCGGCAGGCATCCTCAATGATATTCTGCGTAATAGTCGGTTTCATACTATCGATTTCGTCCAAAACAATTAGCACATTTTTCAAAACCTTTTCATTGCAAACTCGTTTTGTCCTTGTTGAAAAGAATGGCCTGTAACTTCGAATTGCTTTTGCATTTGATGTAATAATTAATTGTGCATTCTCAATATTTATAGACGGAAAGTAATGTCTGAGCCAAACAGATATTTTTGTATCTTTTGACAACACATATTTTTTAAGTAGTTGTAATTTATATGGGTTCAGAGGACTATCAATATTTAAATCTTTAGCCAACTTTTTCCAAATTGCTTGTCTAAACTTAAATTCAGCAGTAGACAACGCTCCATAACCCTTATAATCTTTATCATCAATTTTGTGAATAACATTATATAGTTCATATTTGCGTTTGACTTCTGATTTTGCTGCAGTAATCTCTTGGCTATCTAAACCACTTGGTAAATCTGTCGAAATCCATCGCTCAACGCTATCAATTAGTGACCGCAATACCACAACGTGCTTGTCTAGATATTTTTGCCGTTCTGCCTTTTCCTTGAATTTAGAATGTTGCTTCACATAATTTGCTATTACCTCGTCATAAAAAGCATCGGGCCACAGATTCTTCTTTTGATCTGTAATAAAAATAAGTCGAAAACTTGGATCATCGACAAGATGTTTTCCCGCAAAATGTACTAATCCTCTGGTTTTTCCACTTCCAGTAGGTGTCCCCAACGTCATTAAACACCCGTTATCTTTGCTTTCACAATCCCGCTGAACCTGTTTCATTTTTACATACAATTTATCCAAATCTGATACTTCCACTTTTTTGACAACTCTTCTCAATAATTTAATATTGCTGGCTAAGAACGTGCGTTCTATAGTGCCATATGATTACGTTCATTTAAACCAACTATTTCGTTAAAAACGTCAATCCTAATACAAAACGTATTACGTCTTAGTTTCTTCTTTTAAGAGGATAAAAATCTGATCACTTAAGAATCAAGATTCATTGCAAATGACCAGTTTAAACATTTAGCTATTATTAGTTTCAACGTTTCTCATTCTTCAACAGTTTCCATGCTTGCTTCTTTGGTTAGTACATCCGGCGCATGCAGGTCGATAATAATTCCTACGATGTCAGTTTGCATCTTTTTATGATCTCATTCACCAATTTCTTTTAGAGTCACTACTGATTACCAATCCGGCGCCATCAAATTTTGTACATTCCAAAAATCAACTACCGCTAGTATGACATCAGGTGTCTCCCATAGCTTTGCAGCCCAGATTGCTTTCGCAATCCGGTTTCCAGAGCCAATACATGCGTCTTAATCACCCGCATACGGTTCCACCCCATCGATTCTGTTCGCCTTCAGTGATTTAGGGGTGTATCAAGATCATATATATTTACTTACTTTTTCCTAATGATGATTCTTATTCAGTTTTATATTTTTCTTTCAAACTGGAACACTTTCACTAACACCTCAAGATTCAATAATAGGTGCCCTCGAATATATATATATCCAAGAATTATTGTTTTACTAGTCGATTTCGCTATTCATCAATCTTTTCTCTCCTCTTCAGGCCTGACTACCATGCAACAATGAATATGATATCTGGAAGTTTCCTGATTCTGGATTGTGAAAAGATGGACAACATTCGGAAAAATCCACTCATAAAACGTTAGTCGAGCCTGTATTCCCCATTAAAACAACGAAACCGAAACCCATAACACCTCCTCAGTATTCCTTGATGCTTTAATTTCCAATATTCGTCAGCATTGACCTCTCTCTTTAAATACTCACATAAGCACTATTGCAATACCTGATAAATCCCGCTTATTTCCTGCTTCAAATTTTAATCTGACCTCACTGTATTAAAGCATTGTATCTATTAAAAAAATCAACATACAGACCTAATCACAAAAAAACACCGCTATAAAAATTCGTATATATTCTTAACTAGATAAGAAGTTCCATTTTAGTATATCACATTATAACCAATATAGTATTAACGAGTGTTCTATATAACAGTATCAGAGAAAAGCATTAGCTTACGTTAGTGAACTAGGCACAACAATATAGGATCGTATTCAAAGTAAACTAGCCCAACAAACTTCTTTTGGTCTTATCTGCATGACGTCATCGAAAATTATTAAAAAAACAAATTGATTCCTCTTAGCCATGATTACTTGGTTAACGACTGCTATTTATTGAGTAAGATTGCCTAAAAGCTTATTCAAGCCAAAGAATATTAGTGCTCTCACAGGATGAGAATAGACATAACACCGTAATGTTGGGCTTCAAGTTGTTTTATATTCCAGCTAAGACTATCCGTCACATAAACAAATTGTCGTTTACTTGTTACTTTTAAGGACCACGGAAACCAAGAATGTAGCTTGGACTCTTTATTAGATAACTGAACGTTTCACGTACTTCAGTCCTTGCCAAATAATTGACTGTAAATAAAAAAGACTAACCTAAGTTATACTAATTCGAACTTAGATTAGTCCTTCCATTTTTTCATGAATAAAAAAAGCCCTTATCACATTGTACACACATTTACTCTGATATTTACCCGAAAAATCACCCCCACATATGTAGGGAAATACAGCACTGTATGCCGTACACTACTTAAAACTATTGGATCACCCCCACAAACGTGGGGAATTAAATTATTTTATCACACTTGAATTTGATAAATCTGCTTTATTTATGGTAAGAGGACTTCCCTAACAACATAGGTAGCTATAAGCGCCGAAGCATCAACTAGTTTACGATGTCATGAATTCTAAGTGCTTAGCATATGGAACGCCTTTTTCGCGTCACTTGTGATACGGAGATCCATATCATACCTAGGCGCTATTTTTTTAAAAGCTAAAGCCTCATCATGACATTCAAGTACGTATAGCCATTAATTATGATTGCTCTATACAACACCCCCACCCGTTTTCCCGCACTTATCGGACAAACAAACTGTGTTTTCTTTTCTAATCTCCTATCCCTAATCAATCATAAACTAAATATACTTGTCAACTATTCATTAGAACTTGAACATTATTTATCACTAAAATAGCTGGCTCTCTTTCTCAGAACCAGCTATCTTACGCATGCTATTGTATGAAGCTTGATTATTTCCAATTACCCGTACCAACATTATCTCCACTGGAGGCTTGTGCGGACATACTCCCATCATTATTTACTTCAAAGGTTCCACCCATATTGCCACTCGAAAAATGCCATGTGAATTCCCATCCATTAGCTGTCTGTTGCTGGCCTGTAATATCAATGTGAGAACTATTCTTTTTATAAAAAGCTAATGATGCGAGCTTACCCTTAGCATCAGATGCAGATAAACCACTCTCCGAGCTTGCTGTGCTTGATGAATTGCTCGAAGAAGCTTCAGAACTACTGGAACTGTCTCTTTGACTCGACAGCTTAATCAATCGGTTTACTTTTGGTTTAAGTTTGCTTAGGTAAGGTTTTTTATCCCAATCAATCTTTTGACTTTGCTTCAAAACATCACTCGAATAATTACCATCTGTGACTCTTAGTTGAGCCGTAACATCCTTATTCAATTGGTTGTACTCTGTCAAATCAGATTTTGCAGTTGTCTTTAACTGGATTAATTTAGCATCTAGACTTCTGGCACCATTTTTAATTTTTACGCCATCAGTAACAGTGGTAACTGCCTTTTGAATTTCACCAGCTTTGAGTTGGTTATTCGTATCAACATAGGCTTGTGCTTGGTTTCGATAGACCTTAGCTTTAGCATCTTTATGCTTTTGAGTCAAAGCATTATCAAAGTAAGCAATCGCTTTGTTCATCTTGTTCTCAGCAACTGCGTCTAATCCCTTACTGATTGAATTAGCGTACCCCGATGACGAATCACTATTTGAACTAGACTTACTCCTACATGCGACTAACCCTGCCACTAGTATCAAAAATAGCGCAAGCAGTCCCGTAAATCTGATAAATCTTTTCATTTATTCTTACCCCTTCCACCGCAAAGCAGCGCTTACATACGGATTTAATTATACTTTGAAAATATTCGCCATTTCAACTGCACTTATACCTTGAACTGTACTAAAAGTAGACTAAATCACTAGAACTATTTCGTCTTGAACACATGAAGAAGCCAGAGCATCCGAAGGGCACTCTGGCTTCTTGTGATACTGGGAAATCCGTAACAGACTACTCTACGATCACTCCAATAAATTGATTCAAGTATGATATACTAATTCGCAGAAGTAAACTATACATACAGCCTTAGAGCTCGTGGGTTCGATCCCCACTCCTGCTATCTAAAATTACCGGTTCTAAGCACCTTACTCCAATCTCTGTTCTCAAGTTGTCTCTACGATTCCTTGAAGGAGGTAATGGATATGCATACTTTACTCACAATCCTAGCTATGTCCCTGGTTTACTTACCAGCAGGATGCTTGATCCGGTGCAGGGGTAATCTGTAAATCACTCACATCTAATAGATTTGAGCTAGTTTAACTACTAGCTCATTTTTTATACAATGAACTCAACCACCAAGGTATCAGGTAGCTTGGTGCTGATCTGTCTACCCCTATAGAAAAATACTCAGTCTAAACCCACACAAAAATAATCTCTTCAAACTACGTAAAACTCAATTGCAACCATCTAAGGAATAGGCGGGGCACGTTCATTTCGTAAGGAGTAGAAATGTCGGCACTCCGACACGATAGCTAAGATGGTTCTAACAAATCTACGAGGATAATCAAACTAAGGAATTCCAGACTAATCATCTAAAATGAATTGGCGAACTTTATTAAATCTGATCAATTTTACAAACTAGGATACTTGGCATCGAATTAACTAGTACTACGCATAAAAGAAGACTCAGTCGAAAAACCAAGTCTTCTTATATGTATGCTGAACAACAATTATTTTCCAGGAATTACAGCCACATAAATAGTCGGATAACCAACTTCTAAGCTTCAGGTATCATCCGACGTTAAAAAGTAATCCCTCGTAAACAATCACGATAAGATCACTTTCATTTTGATTCGAAGTTGTTAAAATGTCTTGTCTAAAATATTATTTTTTCTTCTAGAGATAACTTTGCCTTCTTAGTTTGTCGTACTAGATTTGAGCAGGCTACCAAGGTACGATACCATCAATATCTGAAAACGTACCAGAATCAGTTAACACATCAGAAGTGGCCAATTCCACAGTCCGCGCTACACCTACTTGCACGGTCCGATTACCGCCACCACCACCAAAACTGGTGTCTACCCAACCAGGATTGACGGCGTTTACCGTGACAGACGTTCCCTCAAGTTCGGCGGCGAGTTTAATGGTGAACATATTGACCGCTGATTTAGAAGCCTGATAGCCAGATGCTTGTAGCTTGTGAATGCTAGTACTGGTATCGCTGGCCAGCATCAACGACCCCACTGCACTGGAGATATTGATAATCCGGCCAGCCGGCGCTACCTTCAAAAGTGGTAAGAAGACTTGCGTGACATCGATCAAGCCAAAATAATTCACGTTAAAATCTTGCCGAATTGCGGCTAGTGACAGTTCCGACGGCTTAGTCTCATGATCAACAGCAATACCGGCATTATTGATTAGAATATCTAAATTAGTGGTGATATTCGCTTTCGCGGCAACAATCGACTCATGATCGGTCACGTCTAACTGTACTGCCTGAGCTTGAACACTCGCAGCCTCAAGCTGGGTAACTGCGGCCTGCCCACGAGCTAAGTTCCTAGAACCAACATAGATATATTGGCCTTTCAAACCAAGCTCTAGGGCTAATTCGTAGCCCATCCCGCGATCAGCACCAGTAATTAATGTCTTGATAGTCATATTCATAGCTTCCTTTTCTGTTATGATGGACCTACTATATCAGCCTAACGTAACGGGAGGTCAAGCAAAAATGGACAAAAATCAATTGATGCGGATCGGTGAGTTTGCGAAAGCCGCTAAAGTCACTATTCGAACAGTTAGGTATTACTTAGAGTGTGGCTTATTACCACCAGAAAAGCGCAATGAAAATAATCAACGGATCTTTAATGATGAAGACCTACACTGGATAACTAATTTGCATTATTTGCGAGAAGCTGGCATGTCGATTGTTGAATTGCAACACTACACGACCTTAGTACGTGAAGGCGATAACAGCTTACCTCAACGAATTGAATTAATGCGCGAACAACGTAAGCAAGTCATCGCTTCGATTGCTGATAAGCAGGAACAGCTGAAAGTGATTGATCATAAGCTTGAGCGGTACTTAGCTGGAGACAGCACGGTGATGTGAGCAACATAGACAAAGAGGCCTCGAATCGTCGAGGCCTCTTTGTTTGCCGTATTTTTGGTACTTATGGTGTGGACTTCCGTAACCATCCACTTAGCAGTCAATCCCAAGAAAAGCCGCGTCACTTGTGATAAGGAGATCCGTATCATACCTGGGCGCTATTTAAGTAGAGACCCCAATACTTATCAAACTTTGTATAACGGTCAAAAGAAAACCTAATCGCTCATATTTCCAAAGCACCTTAAAAGTATAAAAGATGACAATGATCCGGCAATCGTTGTTTATAGATAATTCGCTTCAATAAGTTTTATTTTCTTGTTTTCTATAAAAGCTAATGACTTCTCTCATTAAAAATAAATAGCCTATTCTACGATTCTAAAAAAAATCGTGAAACGGACTATTTTTTGACTATTATATCTGGTAACGCAAGGAAAAAGAATCTCAATTCGAAAGTTGAATTGAACCTCCTGTCCTTTCATCAATACAAGTTGATGAGAAACCGATTTAACATCAATGTTTGAAATTTCAATGAAATAATTAAAAAAATCTACACTGACAAATTTAACTGTTCAAGCAATTCATAAATCGTTATTGTCGGAACATTAAACTGACCCGCAACTGCATTAATTTTAGGCTCTTTTCCAGAAGCACTCCCTACATTTGGCATGGTTGCCCGACCATTCCCATCTAGGGTCACAATTGTTTGCTTGTTTATTTTTGCTGTGGCAATCAACCAGGGATCAGCCTTGTCAGGACTTTGCCATTCTGAAATACCAGCTGCACTCCATCGCTTGGATTGCGTAATCCAATCCATAATTTCTCCATAAGCCTTTATAATCTCCTTATTAGGAGTAACGATTTCTTTCTGATACGTATTTTTTGTCCACATAGCTAAGTCGTTTGGATACCTAATTTCATTATAAACAAAAGATGTCATCTTAACATTCTTATGACTTGCAAGACAATTCCAAACAGATACAAAGACATTCGGTCGATACCACTTTTGATGCGCATCTATTAATGAATTAGAGTCAATTAAATATTCCATAATATCACGCCATTCCTAAAATTTTATCAACCGTTGTATCATATGTTTTGAGAGTTACTCCTAACATTGACGCTGCCTGTACAATTGCCATACTTCCACTGGACTCTGTATTAATAATCGCATTAGCAAAGTATCGATCAATTCTTGATACTGCCGTATTATAAAAGTCCCCACCGGAAGACTTTTTCTCGAATTTTAATTGTAAATATTTTGATTGTTCTTTCTTCGACCAATCAACTATGTTGTCACCCCAAATATGCAATTCCTTCATACGAATTGCCGTAGCTACCAAACTAGTATGAAACCTTCTGGATAAAAGTTTTACATTATTCTCAGGTGACACTTTTTTTGATATTAATTTGTCAATCTTATTGGCAGGTATAAGCACGTTAATTGTAACTTGATTTATCCAACGCTCATTTGCAATATCATCTTCAGGCGACACATTGAGTACTTCATTATTCCCTAAAAATACGTGAATAAGCTCATGAATCAAAGAAAATATTTTTGCCTTTTTACTATCGCGACTATTTACAAAAATCAAGGGAATTACGGAATCAATCAGTACAAATGCCCGAAACTCCTCAACATCTAATGGACGCTGTGTATTAGTACCAACAATACCATTCTGCATAACCATAATACCTAAAGAACTAATTTTAGTTCTAATGACATTAAAAAAGTCATCATCAGACATTGCAATTCCAAGTGTATCTGACAAATTTAAAAGTTCCAATACGTCCTTCGAAACAGCAACTGGATCCATAGTGTCACTAAACACTTTTGAAAACTGAAAACTTATGGTTTTATTTTGATCTAGCAAATACTCCTTCATCCATTCCTGACGAGTCTCCATAGCATATATTGTATCAATCAACCGTCTGCTTGGCTGAACCGTATCGTTATTAATTGTTCTAAATTTGACAAATTCATTTTTTTCTTCAGGAAGTTTGTCCTTGAAAAAGTAGTTGAATGGAATATGTGTATCTCGACTAAAATTCTGAATTTGCTTGAATGTCGGATTGTCATGGTCAGTCTGTGGATTTTTCCAAGCATCAAGCGCATACTTTTTTTTCAATTCTAATTCTTTTTTTTCACCGTTATCAATTGCCCAGTCAATAATTTCGGCTTTCACTGGAATCCTTAATATTGCCATGACATTCCGCCACCTCTCTTAGTTTGATACTCAAAGTTTAGCATACTTTTTAAGTTTTGATATCTCACAAATACAAAGAATTAAAACAGATGAAGTATCAACTAAATCTTAACCCAATAAGTCCTTAGTCCCCAGCACATGAACTGTTTATTTCTCACTTATGATACGGACTTCCCTAACGACGCAATTAGCTATAAACGCCGAATTACCAAATAATTTACGATGTCATGAATCCCAAGCGCCTAGCATGTGGGACACCTTTTTCGCGTCACTTATGATACGGAGACCCAATATTAATCATAAACGCCCGATAAACCTGCTCCGACAGCACCAACCGCATCAACTGATGGGGCAACGTAAACCGCCCAAACGAGATCTGCGTATCTGCCCGTTGCAAGACCTCTGGTGCCAACCCTAATGAGCCACCAATTATAAAGTCAATATCACTATGCCCATAAGTCGTCAGTTTATCGATTTCAGCGGCGAATTCTTCACTCGTCCGTTCCTTGCCTTTAATCGCCAGCGCATACACATAGTCGCGATCCTTGATCTTCTCCAGAATCCGCTGACCTTCCTTGTCCATGACATTAGCCATCTCTGCGTTACTTAATGACTCAGGAGCCTTTTCATCGGGAACTTCAACAATTTGGAATTTTGCAAATTTACTCATGCGTTTCGCATATTCCGCAATCCCCTGTTTAAAATATTTTTCCTTTAATTTTCCGACACAGATAATTTTGATGTTCATAATTAACCACCTTTACACAAGTTATTAACAAAGTTATCCACAGGTGTATAACTCGATTTGCTACATGTTGTGTTGAACGTATGTTTGCCACAACATTTATTTTGACCGGTTTTGTCAATAGCCCGTCACTTTATCCACAGTTATTAACAGCAACATCCGTTCGCGTTTTCCGGTTACAAATCCCATTATATCAACAATCCAGTTTAATTAAAATAAATTTCAAAAATTTAATCCACAGACTTTTCGGCTGCCTGTGGATAACTTTTAAACACCCCGAATTGCCGAGCTAGCGCCTGTTCATAAAATTCAGTCTCCGTCCGTCAAAGTTATCCCCGAAGTTGTCCACAGTTTTACCCAACTGGTCGACCGGGCAAAAAATGGTTTCCGGATAACCAACTCAGTTTGTTCGGATTCTTTCATAATTATATCGGTTTCATCGTCTAAATAGGTTTTTTGAAAGATGAACTTTCGGTTTTTCCAATTTTGATCGCAAAAAGCGCCGGAACGGCATCACCGCTCCGGCGCTCTTATGAAAGCTTAATCATTTAATTGGATTGTTTAGTTAACGCTTTGGTAGTTTCGGTTAACTTCATCGTTGTACTCTTAAGTTTCCCGTTGTGATAGTACTTCACACTGACCGTATCGTTCACTTGATGATCATATAAAGCTGTCCGCAAGGTTGCTAGACTTGTAATCTTCTTACCGCCTAATTCGGTAATAACATCATACTTCGTCAAGCCAGCTTTCTTCGCCGGTGACCCCGTATAGGTCTTCATAATAACGACCCCTTTAGTCACACTCGTTGGCAACTTCAAGACTGATTTACGATCACTCGCTTGGATATTAGACAAGTTATACGTTGCGACCCCTAAAGCTGGCCGGACGACTTCACCGTTCTTAACTAACTCATTGATAATCTTCACGACTTCATTACTTGGAATCGCAAAGCCCATCCCTTCAACGCTCGTCCCAGAACTATCCGATGACAGCTTCATCGAGTTAATCCCGACGACTTGACCGGCTAAGTTAAATAGTGGCCCACCGGAGTTCCCAGGGTTAATCGCAGCATCAGTTTGGATAACCGTCGCATAACCGGTTTGCTGTCCCGACGTATTCGTTGTGGCAATCGTCCGTTTCTTAGCGGAAATGATTCCTTCCGTTAAGGTCGTGGCGTAGTTAGAGCCTAATGGTGACCCGATCGCTAAGGCACTTTCACCCACTTCGATACTATCGGAGTTCCCGAAACTGGCAATCTTAGAAACTTTAGCTGAGTTAATCTTTAAGACAGCTAAGTCGGTCACAGAATCGGTCCCGACTAACTTAGCACTGAGCTTGGTGCCATCACTCATAATGACGCGAATCGCATTCGATCCACTCACCACGTGATTATTCGTCACGATATAGGCGGCACTACCACTCTTCTTATAGATCAAGCCAGAGCCTTCACTATATTCCTGCAACTTACTGTTACTGCTGGAAGATCCAGAACTTGAATTTGACCCATCACTATCCGATGAGCCGTCATCGCCGCCTAAGATTCCACTCCAGCCACTAGACGTACTTTGCTTTTGCAAGTTGATTACGGAAACGACAGCGGCCTTATTATTCTTAAAGACCTTCGTTGCTTGCGAGCTCACATTAACTTTCACATTGGTCGTTGAAGTTGAGCCCGACTTGTTGGAGCCGGTCGGTACACTGGTTGAAGACGTGGAGACATTATTGTTACTCATGTAATTAATCCCGCCATAAGCGATCCCGCCACCTAACAAACCGGCGACAAGTGCGGTCACCGCCACTTTAACTAATGAATTATTTGCCATAATTTCGCGTTAAAACGCGTTCCCTCCCTACTGATGTTCATTGCTTTAAGCTTATTCTAGCTAAAAAGTGTGATTTTTCTATGACTGAACAATTGTGGAAATATTAAATCGTCATTATAGCGTCACTAATTTCGTGGCCGCTTCCGGGTCAGTATCATAGAGTTGGAAATCATGTTCAACACCAAAATCATGTTCTTTCATCATCGAAGCGACCGTTAAGTGGGCAAGCGTCTTCATATTATTATCCTGACTCCGGTGACCCAGATAAATCCGCTTCGTATGACGGCCAATCACGTCCATTAGCGCATTAGCCCCATCTTCATTAGATAGATGGCCTTCATCGCCCAAGATTCGTTGTTTCAACGGCCATGGATAACGCCCCATCCGTAACATTTCTAAATCATGATTGCATTCAAATAAATAACCATCCGCATCGCGAATCACACCCTCAACCTGTTCAGAAACATAACCGGTATCGGTAATGATCACAAACGACTTGCCCGCATGGTGCAATTCATAAAATTGTGGTTCGGCCGCATCATGGGAGACACTAAAGGATTCAATATCCAGATCACCCAAGCCCAAAGTCGTATTCGGATCAAAGACATGGCAGAGTTCGGCAGGGACTTTACCAATCCTATGAGCCATGGCATCCCATGTTCCCTGGTTCGCATACACATCTAACCCATACTTACGGGCTAAGATCCCGGCCGAATGACAATGATCGGTGTGTTCATGGGTGACAAACAAACTGTCAACCTCGTTAATATCACGACCGATTGACGTCATTAAATTAGCAATCTTCTTGCCGCTCAAGCCGGCATCGACTAAGACTTTATGTTCTGGCGTTTCAATATACGTCACGTTACCGGTACTACCGGACGCTAAGACGCTCACTTGCATTTGATCTGTTGCTAATTTTAATACCATTATTTAGGTTCTTCCTATCTCTGAAAAATCAACGTTCCCAGTTACCACCAGCGGCCCACCTTTCTCGACCACCAATGCGCATTACCCCATATATGATACACGCTTTGAACCAGCATGGAAAGTTATGGCCCTATCAAAAAAGCAATTGCCAACCATTTTAGTGGGGCAATTGCTTATTTTAACTATTCAGCATTCCAAATCATCCCCGCGGCCACATCGCCATCCGTCGTATCACTCGACGCGGTATTGGCGGTATTGGCCTTCATCGCCGCCCCAGTAAAGGCGTTGATTCGATGCAAGCTAATATTGGAACTATTTTTACTGCGGACTGCAAAGACCCAGGTTGGCACATACACACTACTGTCTTTTAACTTCAACAGGCGTGAGTAACCCAACCGGCCCCACACAATCCGGGAGTCATTTGAAACTTGATTATATTGATACAACGCCACTAAGGCTTTCTTCTCACTAATGGTGACGGCCTTTTCGCGCAACGTCTTGACATTGTTGACATAGCCTTGCGTATAGCCAATCAACTGATGATTCTTATTGATCGTCAAGTGCAATTGCCCCGTGCCTGTCAAAATCTTCCCATCTGCGACCTTTTGCACATAGACGTAATCACTGCTTGATGACAATTCCGCACTATACACATATTCATCACCATGAATCACATTAGTCGCTGACTTAACATACTGATCCAACGTCTTTTCAGGGTGATCCGGATCAACCGTTACGGAAGTGCGCAGCGTACTCGTGATCTTGCCGTTGCTTAAGACGCGGGTTGACTGGTCAGTTAACTGATTCAGATGTGCTTTTAAGCCACTATCGTTATTGCCAGCAATATAGTACCCATTATTTTCCTTACCACTGGGGGTACTAAAGCTGATATTGTCATCGCGCATTTCCCGAATCACGGTCGTGGTCGTATCATTCGTCGACTTCGTACTCGTATCACTCGAACTAGTTTGCACGAACATGTACACCAAGAACACATCTAGGACAACAAAGGCCACCAAGAAGATCCATTCAATTCTACGAAAATTCATTATGCGTCCCCCTTACGACCCACTCAGCATGGACGTGTATGTCCGCCAAGCGCCATTGTAATAGACGTAGTACGTCGGATTGAGATCAATCACTAATCTCGATGACGTATTCTTCGACCAGTGGTAGCCAAGTTCAATACTGCCAAGCTTACTTTCTTTAAAACCAGCGGCGACCAGTTTCTTTAAAACGGTGCTCGTACTTGGCAGCGTGACCGACTGTTGTTTCCCAGTCGTTGGAACCGGGACTTGCAGACTATACAATGAGAAGTAGTACCGTTCTAAGCTGTTCGTGGTCATTTGCACCCGGACATCACCGTTTTCCGTTTGATTGAAGATTGGGAACCCTTCAACATAACTCCGATAGATGACACTGTTGCTTGTCGTATCGTAGCCGTAGTAGCGGATATTATCCATCGGGACGCCAATGCTAACTAAGTGATTGTAACTCTTCCGTAGCTGCGTCGTTAACGTCAGTTGCCGTTGATTGCCCGCATCACTATAGTCCTCATACTTAACGGTGCCCTGTTTCGTATTGACGGTCATCCGCTTATACGATCCGGTCGTATATTCTTGTTCGTGCTTACGGTTATGGACCGTCACGGATGAGTTGCCATCCGCATCTAACAACCGGTTAGCCAATTGACTCGCCGCGAGTTTATTCAATAAATAACTATATTGCTGCATCTTCACTGGCTGCGTGTAATCCAAGTAGGTGGCATTATGCCGATACGTCATGGCGACCGGAATCGACTTCACGCTAACCGCCGCAAGGATCTTTTGCATCTTCGTCAGTGACTTTTGCTTGAGCCGCACACTGTAGATCTGATGCTGACTATCATTTAAGAGATAGATATGACTCGTATCATTGATTGGAATCACGATGCGACTGAACTTCGCCGCTTTATAGCTTTGCAAGTTCTGACTAAAGATCGTGTTAAACATGCTAACCGTGACGCTATCTGGGAAATTCAAGACATACGAATCTTGTCCATTCAAAAGCGCGGTATAGCTACGTGCCGACGTGATCCGGACCTTCGAGATACTACGAGCATCCCATTTACTAATCTGCTCTTTGAATTGGGTCACCAGACTGACATTTTTATTAATCAGTAAGGTTTGCTTGCCCTTAGCATCCGTGTGCACAAGTTGCGTCGGCAAATAAACATCATCGATCGTCCGGGTCGCAATCGTCGAATTGGAACTGGCCGTGCTGACCTTACTTTCTCGTTCATAACGCGACGGATTCGTCCAAATATACATCGACAACCCAATACTGAGTAGAATCAATAGGGATAGTCCGATCGGCAGCATTAACCGTCTAAGCCTTCGCATCATCATCCCAAAGATCCTCCTCCTCATAAGGTTCATACGGCAACGAAATATAGAACGTTGACCCTTGGCCTTCAACACTATCGACCCAGATGCGGCCACCAAGCATTTGAACGACTTCCTTAGAAATCGCCAAGCCTAAGCCAGTCCCACCTTGCGCCCGTGAACGCGCCTTGTCGACTCGAAAGAACCGATCAAAGACGTGGTTCAAGTCAGCCCGTGGAATCCCCAAGCCTTGGTCATTAATACTAATAATCACTTGATTATGGGTCTCCAAAAGCCGACACGTAATGACCCCACCATCGGGCGAATACTTGATCGCATTGTTCATAATATTATCGAGCACTTGGGTGAACTTATCGGTATCGATTTCGACCCACAAGTCCCGTTTCGTAAATTCACGTTTAATCGTGTAATATTTGGCTGGATTATCGTCTTTTTTCAGAATCATATCAAACCGATTGAGAACATAGTTAAACATTTCGTTGATATTGACAAGTTCCATATCAACTCTAGTTGTCCCAGAATCCATCCGTGACAAGCTTAACAGCTCATTAATCATCCGAATCATCCGGTCCGTCTCTTCTTGAGTCACCTTTAAAAATCCAGGGGCCACTTCGGGATCTTTCCAAGCACCATCACTTAATGCTTCAATATAGCTGCGTAAACTCGTTAACGGTGTCCGCAATTCATGCGACACGTTAGAAACGAATTGTTTACGATCATTATCAATCTTTTGTTGTTCCGTGACATCGTGCAAGACACAGACCAAGCCGCTAATAAAACCAGATTCACGTTGAATCAGCGAGAAATAAGCGTTCAAAATCAAATCCCGTTCATTTGACGAGAAATCGAGCGTTAGTTCATCTTGATTTTCAATTAAATCCCGCAACGAATAGTCGTCTCGAATTTGAAGCATATCCAAAATCGAGCTACCAATCGCCTTTTCAGCAGTCACGTCCATAAAGTCTGACGCCGTTTCATTAATAATTGTGATATTACCGCGCCGATCCGTCGCGATAACCCCATCACTCATATGGGCTAGGACACTATCCAACCGGCGCCGTTCCGCTTCAGTCGATTCTTGGGCTTCTTCCACCCGAATCGACAAGTTATTGATGGCGCCAGCTAATTGGCCTAATTCATCGTCACTATAAACGCGCACTTGTCCCGCGTAATCGCCACGCGCAATTCGTTGCGTCTGTTGCTTCATTTCTTCAATTGGTCGGGTAATTGCCCGGGCAATGATGATTGCAATCACTAGTCCTAACGCAATCGCAATCAGTGACGCCGACGCAAAGATCACCATAATACTGTTGATCGTATTGTAGACCGACTTCATATTGGCCCGCACATACAAGACCCCGACTAGCTGATTACTATTTCCGGTCGAATTGGAATTATATAACGGCACAATTGAAATATAGTAGCGACTATTGTCTTGGGTATCGTAAGTGTTCTTCGTATAGGAGCGATTATTATAAATCGCGTTCTTAATGTTCCGATCAGTGGTCTTTTGACCAATAATCGCTTGATCATTGACGTCGTTCGTCCCTCGAATCGTCCCTTTACTGTCGACCACGCGGACTTCATCCACGCTAGAATTGTTGATTTCTGACAGAATCGACTTGATTTGAGCGTTCGCCTTAATGGTTCCATTCGTTGACAGTTGTTCTGCCAATGAATTATCCACGTAAGTCGGAATTTGAACCTGACTCTTAAATTGCCGTAAGTTCTCTGTTTCGAGTTGCCGGACAAAGACAGCCCCGACAATCTCCAGCGTAATTAATAGGAGTAATGCAAACACTAACGCAATTTTAAAATTAATCGTTTTGAAGAAGTTTCTCCGTTTAATAAATCTAAACACGGTTCAATGCCCTCTACTCATTTTCTGGATTGCGGAGATAGTAGCCAACACCCCGCCGTGTGACTAACCATTTAGGATGGCTAGGATTATCTTCAACTTTTTCACGTAAACGCCGAACAGTAACGTCAACCGTCCGCACATCACCAAAGTAATCATAGCCCCACACCGTTTGTAGTAAGTGTTCACGGGTCATAACTTGGCCAATATGTTGCGCTAAATAATGGAGTAATTCAAATTCACGGTGGGTTAATTCGATATTATCACCGCGTTTTGAGACCATATACGCATCGGGATGAATCACTAAGTCCCCAATTTCAATGTCGGAATTTGTCTCTTCTTCAGCCGGTTGTGCGGCAGCCGAACCTTGTCGCCGTAAGTTAGCTTTGACCCGCGCCACGAGTTCACGGTTCGAGAATGGCTTTGTGACATAATCATCAGCACCCAATTCAAGGCCCAAGACCTTATCTAGCTCTGAATCCTTGGCAGTAACCATAATGATTGGCATATCATAATTCTTACGAACTTGGCGCGCCACTTCTAGGCCATCCATCTTCGGTAACATCAGATCAAGTAGAATTAAATCTGGATGAACTTCATCAACTTTTTGGAGTGCCTCTTCACCATCAGCAGCGACGTGCACTTCATAGCCTTCTTTAGTTAAATTAAACTTCATAATATCTGAGATTGGTTTTTCGTCATCAACGACTAAAATTTTCTTCATAACGATTCTTCCTCCTTAGGGGAAAACAGTTGCAATTTTTAAATATTCGAATAGTTGCGGGCGTTAGTTGGTCAACCCGCGTCAGGTGGCCGAAAAAAGTTTCTTTTCAGCACTGGTTTTAGTATATCACAAATACTAAGAGCTTTCTTTGATTGCTAATCCGCGGGTTAACGGTATTTCCCGGGAAATATTGCCCTTGATTTTGACAATATTAATCGCCAATTTTCCACGAAAATTCACCTTTTTTGAAAAACTTTTCGAAAAACTATTGTCAGAACCCTGAATTCATGATATTATATTTTTTGTTGAGTTATGGGCAGTTAGCTCAGCTGGCAGAGCAACGGACTCTTAATCCGTGGGTCCAGGGTTCGATCCCCTGACTGCCCATCATATAACCACTAATCAGTTTTCACGCTGTGAGTATTCACCGTGAGAGCTGATTTTTTTATGGCCATTTTTCCCGTAACCTTGTAACCACCGATAGACTACTAGATTATTAGTACAATAACCCATCGTCGCATGATTAGTTTACACTTGGCGTTAGTTAAAATTGTCGCCTGCCGGTTGGTTGGTTTCCAAAATGCTGGAACGCCAAGGCCAACGACACGGCTGAGCACTTTAGCAGCCAATCTCTCGGCTAAATTTGTGGTCAATAATAGATAATCATCAATGCCCGTTAGTTAACGTTGGGCGGGCCAGCATTGGCTCAGTGGTGTCGTTTATCTTAGTCGGTGATTTTCCGACTTAGATAAAGCCCGGCTTTGGAGACCGCCCTTGAGGCTCCAAAACGCGGCCACCACGTTCCAGCCGATGCTGGCCCAACCAGAGTGGTTTCACTTTCCCTGCAGAAATGAGCATATCGGCTGACAATCTCAACAATAATCGGCATACTTAATAGTAAAAAGAGGTGCTGACTATGCAACACACGACCCGTCAAAGCGCCGCCCAAATGATTGCGACCACCGATGTCTTCACCGTTGCTACCATTGACGCAAGCGGCTTTCCAACGACGGTCGCCCTGAGTCCCTTAGCCACTGAACGAACCTTAACTCGGTTATTCTTCTATACTAGTCGACAAATGACGACCGTCCAAAATATCCAAGTCTGTCACCGCGCCACATTATTTTGTTATGACCAAACCACCTATTCCTCACTAATGCTCAAGGGTCATCTAACCGAAGTGGGCGCTTCTCAGTTTCCATCTGGTTGGCAGCAGGCCTTAACCCCCTTTCAGCGGGCGCTGAATTACCACGATCCGGTTATTTTACAATTTCAAACAAGTGCCATCAAAGTTCGCCAAGCCATGACCATTGATCATTTAGAGTTGGGTTCACGACCTGATGACGACTAACACCGAGTTTGGGGTCATCCCAAGCTCTTTTTTAATGCCAACTCATGGTCACTTCGTTCGCTCACTTCCCGTTCAGTCACCTTAATAATTAACCGCACTTTCCACTAAAGTTCTAGTCAATTTCAACACCATTATTTGCAGACCATTTTAAAAGGGACTAACCTTAAACTAGAATTAAATTTTTTATTTCTTATGTATTATCTAATTTATGAGAATGGCAGGTACGGTCATCCGGCTTGAATTCAAGGCACTCTACCCTAGTTTGAAGCGTCTTGAAATTACCGGTCTGGTCCCAGCAGTAAGTTAAGCTAACCGCCATAAATTCATCAGACCAATTATCCAACAACCCGCATGCCGTACAACCTCATAAGTTAGTCTTGTCGCACTAGTTTTAGATAAGGGGTGGACCAATCAATGCAACTGATTAGATTAAGAATTGAAAACGACGCAATGGCGATTGCTTATTACCCGGCTGAGGATCAGGCCGCCACAGCGCATTTTATGATCGCTTATAATCCCCAGCAAGGCATCGGCGAAAACCTTGAAAATATCAAAATTCGCTTAGCTGGTTTACACTTTGACGCGGCGGTCTTGGAAAACGGTCTCGATTATCCGTTTTCCGATACGATTGTCGGCGTCAACTACGAACGTATTGATGTCGGCTTAGCACTAACGAACATGCTTAATATTCCCGTCGTTAGTCAAGCCGCCGTCGAACGTGACGGTCTAACCGCTGCTGTTAAAGCCAAATCAGCCTATCTCAAGTGGCATCTGGACTACTATGGTCAATACGATGGTGTCCGCAATAATGGTCAAGAAGCCATGCTAACCGTGGGGAACGGCTACTTTGGCTTACGTGGAGCCTATGTTGAAGCCCATGCTGACAAAAATAATTATCCTGGCGCCTATGTCGCCGGGATCTTTGACCAAGAAACCACCCAGATCAAAGACCATGCTGTTGTTAATGAAGATTTAGTTAACCTCCCCAACGCCCAATTCATGACTTTTGGCGTTGACCACCAACCCCCATTCACGATTAATCAACACGATATCCAAGACGTTTATCGGAGCCTAGACCTCAAGACTGGGATCTTAACCATCTCGATGATCGTCCAATTAGCTTCCGGTCACCTACTGCAAGTTCAATCTCAAAAACTCGCCAACATGCGCGACTGGCACCGTTATGCCATTCGCTATACGATCACCCCGATGAATTTCTCGGGATCGCTGCAAGTCTACGCCGATATTGATGGAAGCGTTGTCAATGGCAATGTAAGTCGGTATAATGTTTTTGACCAGCATCATTTGCAAACGTTAGGACTGGAATCACAAACGAACACGGCTTATCTCTCTGGTCAGACGAAGACATCGCAGATCACGTATACGATTGGGGCTAAATTAACTAGTCCAGATGTTGAGACGACTAAACACGTTAAGGTCACCAATCAAGCCCAAAGTGTCCGGCAGACGTTGTCATTAAACGTGCAAGCTGGCCAAACGGTTACCTTTGATAAAAACGTTGTCTTACGCACCGGCAATGATCATGCACCAAAATCGTTACCAGCAATCAATGATGAGTTAGCCCAAGCCAGCTTTGACGACACTGTCAAAAGCAGTACCGATTACTGGCATAACTGTTGGCATGACGCCGATATTAAGATTCGTGGTGACATTACGAGTCAACGATTAACGCGTGTCAATATCTACCATAGCTTCGTTTCCGCCGCAGCCATTGAAAGTGGCCAATTAGATGCATCGGTGGGGGCACGTGGCCTACACGGTGAAGCCTATCGGGGACATGTCTTCTGGGATGAGATGTTTATCTTGCCATTTTACAGCTTGCATCGACCAAAGTTAGCCAAACAATTACTGCTATATCGTTATCGACGATTAGCAGCGGCACGTCAGAACGCCCAGAAAGCGGGCTATGCCGGTGCCATGTATCCCTGGCAATCGGCCCAAAAAGGTGACGAACAAGCCCAGTTCATGCATTTGAACCCAATTACCGATACTTGGGACCCTGACAACAGTCGGTTGCAGCGCCACGTCTCACTCGATATTGCGTATAACGTCTGGATGTACTATCACATCACTCAAGATAAAGCTTTTCTCGGCCAATACGGGATGGAAATGTTGTTATCAATCGCCGAATTTTGGATCAGTAAGGCGACCTATGATGACCAGACCGGCCGTTACAGTATTGCGGGCGTCATGGGACCTGATGAATTCCACGAAAACTACCCGAATGCCAAGCAACCCGGCTTGAAGAACAACGCGTATACCAACATGATGGTCGCTTGGTTATTCGATACCATTGATCAGTTACGTGGCGACTTGGCCAATGACGTCTATCAAAAAGCTGCCGGGGCCGCTAACTTTAACGGCCAGTTGCTGAATAAGATGGATGATATCAGTCACAAGCTAACGTTAGAAATCAATCGGAGCGGCATTATTGCCCAATTTGAAGGGTACTTTAAGTTGCCGACCTTAGACTTCCGCGCTTATCGACAAAAGTACGGTGACATCGCTCGGATGGATCGGATCTTAAAGGCCGAGGGTAAGACCCCGGATGCCTATCAAGTCGCTAAACAAGCCGATGCGTTAATGGCCTTTTATAACTTTGACGTGCCGACCGTTCAAAAGTTAATTGAAAAGTTAGGTTACAAGTTGCCCAAAGAATATTTGACCCATAATATTCAATACTACTTGGAACGGACGACACACGGCTCAACGTTATCGCGAATTGTTTATGCCGTCTTGAACCAATTAGATGAAAACTACGACCAAGCTTGGACGCTCTTCTCAGAAGCCTTGTTCTCAGATTACTACGATATTCAAGGCGGAACGACGGCTGAAGGGATTCACTTAGGCGTCATGTGCGCCACCCTTCTCTTGACCACCCGGAACTTTGGTGGGGTCAGCGTCTTAGGCGAGCAGTTGCAAGTCAATCCACAATTACCCGAACAATGGGCTGGCTTAAAATTCAAGCACACCTTCCGTGGCACCCATTACCACTTTGCCATGACCCACAGCAAAGTCTGTGTCACCGCTGATCAAGCGCAACCGATTACGATTGCAGGTAAACAGTATCAATTAAAAGCTAATAAGCCGCTCACAGTAGCGGACGTTACGAATTAGGAGGATTTTATTTATGGCACAATTTAACAATATTAAAGGCTTTGTATTTGATTTAGACGGGGTTATCACAGATACCTCAACGTTCCACAGTCAAGCCTGGCATCAGGTTGCCGATAAAGTCGGCGTTAAGTGGGATGATGATTTAGCTGACGCTTTAAAAGGCATCAGTCGCATGGATTCATTAAATCTAATCTTAGCGCGTGACCACAAGGAAAATGAGTTCTCAGCTACTGAAAAGGAGGCCCTAGCTGCCGAAAAAAATGATAACTATTTGAAGCTCGTTAGCCAAATGAGTCCAGCCAATATTTTGCCTGGTATTCAAGCTTTCCTTGATGATTTAAAGGCTCAAGGTTACCTATTATCATTGGCATCGGCTTCCAAGAACTCGCCATTAGTGTTGAAACATCTCGGTTTAGGTGATTTCTTCACCAAGTCGGTTGATCCCGCTAGTTTGAAACACGGCAAGCCCGATCCTGAAATCTTCCGCCGCGGTGCCGAAATCTTAAACTTAGACCCCGCTCAATGTATCGGGATTGAAGATGCCGCAGCCGGTGTCCAATCTATCAACGGCGCTGGCGAAACATCAATCGGCATCGGTGATCCGAAAGTACTAGCCGCTGCCGATATCAACTTCACCGACACGGCCCAATTGACCTTAGCAAATATCAAACAAGCGATGAATGCGGCCGCTTTAGCTTAAAGTTGCTCACCTTCACTTGAATCCAAATAAGCATCGGCCAAACTTGATTAACAAGTTTGGCCGATGCTTATTTAATTTCAACTAACACTGTAAAACGCTTGGTGCTAGTTGAAATTTCCGCCTGCCGGTTGATTCCTAAAACGCTGGAACGCCATGGGCACGGCTGAGCATTTTAGGAACCAACGGCTCGGCTAAATTTGTGATCGATAATAAATAATCATTAATTCACGTTATTTAACGACGGGCGGGTCAGAATTGGCTCAGTGGTGTCGTTTATCTTGGTCGGTGATTTTCCGACTTAGATAAAGCCCGGCTTGGAAGACCGAATTTTGGCTTCCAAACGCGGCCACCACGTTCCAGCCGATTCTGGCCCAACCAAAGTGACAAATTTTAAGCTAGATCAGTCCAAAATGCTGCAACCCATGCTGAATGCCAGCATGCATATTGTCATCAGTCACATAAGCCGCTAACTTCTTCACGATAGGATTCCCGTTGCCCATGGCGATTGGTGTCTGCACCATTTTGAACATTTCAATATCGTTTAATTGATCCCCAAACGCGTAAGTTGGCACCTGCGTCAGCCCCGCTTTTACTAAAATATCCCGAATCCCAGTTGCTTTAGTCACACCCCAGGCCATCGTATCTAGCGCCCGCGGATTATTCCGGACAAATGTCAATTGGCCGCGATAGCGCTGCTGATACTGCTTAGCGTCCCGCGGATCAAACGTCAACATAAAATTGATATGATGGTTGCGATAGTAATCTGGCGCCACCACCGCCGTTTGTTTTAAGCTCGCAAAGTTGTCAACGGTCAAAGCGTCCGCATGGCTCAACGCAAAACCGGCGTTATTATAGTAAGCCAGTGCTTGACCATGACGATTGGCAAAGTGCGTCACATCGTGTAGCAACCCTTTGTCGAGTTCATGTGCCGATAAGAATTGGCCCTGATACTGCACGTAACTCCCATTGGCACTCACAATCGAATCAATCCCGGTCTGCTTTAATAACGGCATCACTTCAAAGACATTCCGTCCCGTTGCGACCACTGGTAAGATCTGGTTGGCTCTAAGCTGCTGAATGGCTTGCACACTACTGGCGGCGACCGTTTTATCATCTTGCATTAACGTGCCATCTAAATCAAAGAACACCACTGCTTGATACACCGAATTACCCCCTAGGTTTTTATCGTCCTTAGCTTGATCATCACCAAGTTAGCTACCTTAATTATAACGCGGGTCAGGACAGCCCATGAAAATAAAACTTACAAACGCTTTCATTAATTCAGGCCATAGAAAAAAGCCGTGACCAATCAAGGAAAGCCACGACCTCTTCTACGTCTCTTAAGGATCGACGGGGATACTTCTTAATGACATAATCGCGGGGTGCTGATTAAGAAGTACAACTATAATATACGGGTTCACCCTGTAACCAACTATCTTATTTCTGTAAAGTTCATGTAAAGTTTTCAATAAGTTGCACTTGGGTCCCAGCCAGTTCTTGACCGACCAACCGGTGCTGAATCGCGGTCGCCAATGCCCTTGGAATTCCAGCTAGGTGCAAGTCAGCTGCTTTGAGTACTTGGCCCATGGTCGTCACATTAATCACGACCAAGACTTGTTGCCTGGCTTGCCAGAAGACGTAGCCAATCCCGTAATCCCCGACATAAAACGGGGCGAATTCAGCGGTATTTAGCCACGGATGATTCTGTCGCCAGACGGCCCAACGTTGCACAACTTGTTGCTGGGTCTGATCAACGTTAGCCCACGGGAAGTACGCCCGATTATCCGGGTCCTTACCACCCGTCATCTTCGCCTCATCGCCGTAGTATAAACATGGTACTCCCGGCAAGGTCAGCAGCATCGCCACTGCGAGTTGCAGGCGCTGACGATCATTTTGTAGCATCGTCAAGATCCGTGGTGTATCGTGACTGCCGATATTGTTGAAGTTATTGTTGAACGTTGAGGTTGGATAATTTTCCTTCAACGTCATCAGCTCACGCCACCAATCCACTGGGGCCAGTGTCCCATTTAATACGTGGATAATCAGCCGCCGTAGCGGATAATTCATGACCGCTTGTAGGCCGCCACCTTCTAGATAATGCCGCCGTTCACCATAGGCCAACTTATGCGAGGCATCTTCCCAAACTTCTCCAATCAAAACTTTATCCGGATATCGATCCAGCGCTTGGCGAATACCGGCAATAAAGTCATCCGGCAGTTCATCGGCAACATCCAAGCGCCAACCATCTACCCCACGTGCCGTCCAATAATCAATCACGGAACCTGGTTTTGCAAAAATAAAGTCACGATAATCTTGATTCTCTTTATCCACAGTCGGTAAGTCGCTAATCCCCCACCAACTGTCATATTCCGTTGGGTAGTTAATAAAGGTGAACCAATTGTAGTACCGACTCGTCCGGGATTGCGCAGCCCCAACGGTATCGTAGTGCCCACTGCGGTTAAAGTAACGGGAGTCGACCCCGACATGGTTAAAGACGCCATCTAAGATCAGCCGCATGCCAGCGCGATGCAAGGCCGCAACTAAATGATCGAAGTCGGCCAAATCTCCCAGAACCGGGTCAATCTTAAAGTAATCGCCCGTATCATAACGGTGATTACTCGTGGCTTGAAAGATCGGCGTCAGATAAATAATCGTCACGCCAAGTTTTTTTAGATACGGAATCTTTGCTTCAATCCCCTTTAAATTACCGCCAAAGAAATCCCAGCGCATGATCTCCTGATGGGGTCCGCGAATATACAGAGGTCGATCACTCAAGCGACCGTATAGAAAGCTGTTAGGCTTAGGCGCATTTACATGACCGTCCGGATTACCATTGTAGAATCGATCGGCAAAGATCTGATAGGCCACGCCTTCACGATACCAGCGCGGCAAGTGTTCGACACTGGCTAAGATGGTCAATTGATACATTTGAACCTGATTACGTTGCGCATATTGCACACCTGGTCCACCGGCACCACCATCGACACAACCATAATAGATCGCATCGGTCGCCGTTTGCACTTGAAAGTAGTAGAAATACAACCCCGTTTGCGTTGGTGTAAAGGTCGTTGTATAAGTCCCAGCTTGCGCCGTCATCGGTACGGCTTGTTCAGCATTCCATTGGCCATCATGCACGATGCAAAGCTTAACTGCACGCACGGTGGCACTAGTCTGAACTCGCAAGGAAAACGTCACTGGCGTCTTAACCAGCACCGCGCCAAACGGGTGCTTACATTGCGGCTGAAAGGAATCATAATCCAGTTGCATGCCCAAGCCCCCTTAAGCTTTAAGCGGCGTATGTGGCATTTGCCAGATATCATCCGCATAACGCGCGACCGCTAGATCCGCGGAAAAGACGCCAGCTGCGGCAATATTTGCTAGTGCCTTTTGTTGCCAACGCTGCTGATCTTGAAAGTCATGACTGATTTGTCGTTGTTGTTGAATATAACCTTCATAGTCAGCTAAGACAAAGAATTCATCGTTGTACCGTAAGAGCGAGTCATAGATTTCGCGTCCTTCCGTCGAAATTCCCGGAATCGTCCCATCAACCAACGTATCTAAGACTCGTTTTAATTCCGGATCGGCCTGATAGAAGTCCGCGGCATGATAGTCGCCACGGTCATAATAGCCATAAACAGCTTTCGCACTCAGGCCAAACGGATATTCATTGGCTTCACCGGCGGCTTGAATAATATCGATATTAGCGCCATCACGCGTCGCTAACGATAACGCACCATTGGCCATCAGCTTCATATTACTCGTCCCCGATGCTTCCTTAGAGGCGGTTGAAATCTGCTCACTAACATCTGCAGCCGGAATAATCAATTCGCCCAATGAAACCCCATAATTTGGAATAAACGCCACTTTTAACCGATCACCAATATCTGGATCATGGTTGACTAAGTCGGCTAAGGCATTGATGAGCTTAATAATCGACTTGGCATAGTGATAACTAGGCGCAGCTTTGGCACCAAAGATATGCACCCGCGGCGGTTCAACCTGCTCTGGATGATCCTTAATCGCTAAATACTCACGAATAATCTCAAAGACATGCAAGAGTTGTCGTTTGTAAGCATGCAGGCGCTTGATCTGGACATCAAAGATGGCATCGGTCCGTAATGTCAATCCTAGCTCACTCTGAATGTAATCGGCCAACGCTTGCTTATTCTTGGTCTTCACTGCGGTTAACTGCTTTAAAAAGGCCGGTTCGTTGGCGTAAGCGCCTAACAGCTTTAACTGGCTAGGCTCATGCCGCCACTCCGTTCCTAACTTTTGGTCAATCAAATTGGCCAGCGGTTCATTGGCAATCTGCACCCAACGCCGCGTCGCAATCCCATTCGTCTTATTATTGAAACGTTCAGGATAGACCGCATATAAGTCGCGTAAGACATCGGTCTTCAACAGTTCCGTATGCAGCGGTGCCACGCCATTCACACTATGACTACCAATCACCGCCAGATACGCCATCCGCACTTGCCCATTCCCTAAAGGCGCCGTCCGGTTAACCAAGGCTTCACCAAAAATCGGTGTCTTATCGGCACGATAATGTCGATCAATTTCGACCACAATTTGATACAACCGCGGTAATAAGCCTTTAAACATGTCAATTGGCCAAGTCTCCAAGGCTTCTTGCATGATCGTATGATTGGTATAGCTCATCACTTCGCGCGTTAATTCCCAAGCAACGTCCCAGCTGCAATGGTGGTCATCCATCAATAACCGCATCAGTTCCGGAATAACTAGGGTCGGATGCGTATCATTAATATGAATGGCAATCTTTTTGCCAAGCTCACGCATACCGTGATGCCGCAAACTGTAATGCCGTAAGATACTTTGGACGCCAGCTGACGAGAAGAAATACTCCTGTCGCAGTCGTAGCGCTTGACCAGCCGAATTTGAATCATCGGGATACAACACTTTAGTGATCTCATCGATGCGATCACGTTGGGCTTGCGAATAGTAGGTCTGATCAGCACTCGGTGGCAATTCCGCCGACCACAACCGCAACGTATTGGTGACACCATTATGGTCACCGACCATCCCGGTATCATACGGTACCGCTAACACGTCATCGGTATGCTCATACGTTGGCTTCAAACTGCCATCTGCTTGCGGAGTCATCCAGACATTCCCGCCAAAGCGCACTAAACACGCTTTATTTTCCCGGCGAATCTCCCAAACGTCTCCATTACGCAGCCAATCATCTGGTAATTCAACTTGGTAGCCATTCATAAAGACTTGCTTGAACAAGCCATAACGATACCGAATTCCGTTCCCGTTGCCCGCCAAACCTAAGCTAGCCATCGAATCCATATAACACGCTGCCAAGCGGCCTAACCCACCGTTACCTAGACCAGGGTCGGGTTCGGCTGCACTGATGGTTTCCAAATCTAGCCCTAGTTCTTGCAGTCCCTGGCGCACCGGCTGCATCAAGCCTAAGTTCAGTAAGTTGGATTTTAGTAGGCGACCAGGTAAGAATTCAATCGAAAAGTAATAGACCTGTTTCACATCGTCTTGGCGATAGCGTTCGGACGTCTGCGTCCAGTTAGGGCCGTCATACCGCCGCAACAAATGTCCCAAAGCGACGAATTGGCCAAATGACGACGTATCCGCAAGATCTGTGGCATACAACGTCTTAATTTCCGCTAAAAAATCCGTTTTAAATTGTGCCGTCGTTAATTTCAATATAGTTCCCCCTTAACTCCTAACTCATAACGTCTTGGTACAACTGCAAATAAGTCGCGGCCGAAGCCGTCCAACCAAAGTCGTGGCTCATCGCCTGTTGCTGTAATTGCCGCCAAGCTTTCGGCGTGTCGTGATAGACCCGACAGACTTGGTTCATCATCTTGCGTAAGACGGCCGGCTGGAAATCATCAAAGCCAAAACCGGTCCCCGCCCCCGTGAAACGATTATACGGGGTAACGGTATCCTTAAGACCGCCGACTAGATGAACTAACGGCAAGCTGCCATACCGCATCGCCATCATTTGTGACAAGCCACACGGTTCAAACGCAGACGGCATCACAAAGCAATCACTACCGGCATAGATCAGCTGCGCCAAGTTCACATCAAACTTAATCTGCGCTGCCACTTGCTTAGGATAAGCAGCCTGATAGGTCTTAAAGGCATTTTCTAACGCTGGTTCACCAGTCCCCAAAACAATCAATTGCGCTTTTTGCGCCATTAAAAAGTCATTTAGACTATCCAGTAAGACATCCATCCCTTTTTGCTTGGTCAGCCGGGACACGACGGCAAAGACCGGCACATCGGCCACCGGCAAGCCCACCTTTTTTTGTAAAGCCGCTTTATCCGTTGCCCGTTCTGTCAGCGAATTAACACTGAAGGGTGCCGGCAAAGCTGGATCAATCGCCGGATCATAGCGCGTCGTATCAATACCGTTCAAAATACCGTGAAGCTTCCCTTGATTCGCACGTAAGACACCATCTAACCGTTCACCAAAAGCCGCGGTCTGAATCTCTTCGGCATAGCTTGGTGAGACCGTCGTAACGGCGTTGGCAAAGTTAATCCCGCCTTTTAAGAAGTTCACTTGGTCGTAAAAGGCAATCCCGTCATCCGTAAACGTCTGGGTGCCAATCCGAAATAAACTGTCGAGCACGATTGGGTCATAGATCCCTTGGAACTGCAAATTATGAATCGTTAAGACCGTTTTAATTGCCTGATAGGCCTCAATCCAGTAATACTTTTCAGCCAACAGTACTGGAATAAACGCGGTGTGCCAATCATTTAGATGTAAGACATCGGGAACATAGGCCACGCGTTCCATCATTTCGCAGATGGCCATCTGGAAGAAGGCAAACCGTTCGCCATCATCCCAATAGCCGTAAAGCCCCTCACGACCGAAATAATCCCGATTATCGATCAAGTAATATTGCAGCCCATCTAAGGTGAGTGTTTTGATCCCGCAATATTTCGCTTGATCACCAACTTGGACCCAGAAATGGGTGACATCCGCCACTTGATCCTGATACTCATCCGGGAAAAGTTGCTCGTAATAGGGTAAGACGATCCGTACCGTCGCCCCCGCAGCCGTCAACGCCTTTGGTAATGCGAGACTCACATCGCCCAGTCCCCCAGTCTTATAGAACGGCGCAGATTCTGCGGCGGCAAACAAGATCTTAGTCACTGGAAACCACCTCCGCTTGTTGAAAGATATGCTGGCCTTTACTGATGACCAGCGGCTGATCCGGCCGGCCTTTCAAGACTAGGTTAGGTCCAATGACCACATTCTTATCAATGACGACATGCTCAATCTTCGTCCCAGCCCCAATCCGGGTGCCTTGCATAATCACAGCATCCTTAATCTGGCTGCCACGATTAATCAGAACGTTCCGGAAGATGACTGAATGGTCAACTTGGCCTTCGATATAACCACCGGTACCACACAGACTCGCTCGGAACTGTGAGCCTTGCGCGAAGAAAGTTGGAATTTCATTCTTCACTTTGGTGTAAATCCGCCGTGAACTGTAAAATAACGCTCGGAAGTTATCTTCATCTAAAATCGCCATATTCGCCGCGTAATAGCTGGCTAAGTCGTGAATATTGGCATAAAAGCCAGTATATTCAAACGCATTGGCATTGTGCTGAATCACTGCTTGCTTCATCAATTCTTCTAGACTAATCAAGTCACCGCGCCGATTGGCTTCTTGTAAGATGTCAATCAAATCAACCGTACTCATCAAGTAAATATCCATATTCTTGGCAGCCTTTTTCGTTGTGGCTTTCAGCTTGGCTTTCCCAGCCGGTACGACCGCCGTCGCCATGCCTTTATCCGTCAGCTGCAAAATCGTGTTGGCTGGGGTTAATGTCTGCGGATCCACACTCTTATAGACCGTGGTGACTGGATTATCACGTTCTTCGTGATAGCGAATCAATGCTTTTAGATCAATATTACCGACATTGCGAGTACTCATCACCACTGAATATTCACTATGACTCCGTTTTAAGAAAAGGATCGTATTGTCATAGTAATGATGGATCAACGTCGCCTTTTTCTCCGGTGAGACTAGCTTCAAATCATTATAAGGATACGTAAAGAGCCCCCCACGAATCGTATCCAAATTCCAATCACGGCCGCTCCGCAAATGGTCCGCAACTGACCGCCCGGAACGTGGCGTAGTGACCATCACATTTTGAATGCCGGCATTGATCACACTGGACAATGGAAAGTCCAGCAGCCGGTACCGGCCGCCAAATGGTAACGTTCCAACTGGGCGACTAGTGGTCAACGGCTCTAACGCTTCCCACGGTTCGACTAAATTAATAATTGCACTAACACTGCCTCGTTTCATGGCTGTTGCACCCCCACTACTTCGTTATAGCCCACAACGGCAATTTCCGTTGGCGTCCCTTGCACGATAGCATCGTCGCCAATTACCGCTTCTTCACCAATTAACGCATGGTCGATGACCACGTTTTTCCCAATCGTGGCACCGGGCATGACCATACTATCCACGACCCGACTACCCATGCCGACTGACACCCGTTGTGACAAGATCGAATGGTCGACTTCACCAGCTACATAACAACTGTCGACAATCATCGAATTATTGACCTGACTCGTATCCGTCAAAAACATCGGCGGCAAGACTTGCGCCTTGGAATAAATCCGCCAATTCCGATCGCCAATATTTAAGCGGTTATGCGGTGATAAGAACTCCATATTGGCTTGCCAGAGGCTCTGAATCGTCCCAACATCGCGCCAGTATCCTTTAAACGCGTACGCATACACAGATTCGTTATGCGCCAGATAGGACGGAATCACGTTCTTCCCGAAGTCTTCTAACGACTTATCGGTGGCATAACTCTTCACCAAATAATCACGTAAGGTCGGCCAGTTAAAGATATAAATCCCCATTGAAGCCTTATCACTCTTAGGGTGTTCCGGCTTTTCTTCAAATTCGATAATCCGATCTGTTTCGTCTGTATTCATCATCCCAAAACGCCGGGCCTCTTGCTTGGTGACCGGGATAACGCCGACCGTCAACGACGCCTTTTTCGCCTTGTGATAGGCCAGCATCGCATCATAGTCCATCTTATAGATATGATCTCCAGATAAGACTAATAAATACTTTGGATTCTGCTGATCGATATATTCAATGTTTTGATAAATCGCGTGCGCCGTACCTTCAAAGAACTTTTCGCCTTCCGTCGAGGAGTACGGTTGTAAGACCGTGACCCCGCCGTTTAAGTCATCCAACCCCCAACTAGCCCCGTTGCCGATATGCGCATTGAGCTCTAAAGGTTGATACTGCGTAATAACGCCCACCGTATTCACTCCGGAATTGGCGCAGTTACTCAGCGTAAAATCAATAATCCGATACCGCCCGCCAAATGGCACCGCGGGCTTCGCCGTATCTTTCGTCAGCTTCCCTAAACGGGTTCCCTGACCCCCAGCTAAAATAATCCCAAGCATCTCGTTATTCATGTCTCCGACTCCCCTTCTTAACATCACGCGGCCGAATCAATAGCGCCCCCATCGCCGGCAAAGTCACCTCAAAACTGGCCGGTTGACCATGATACGGCGTTTCAGTCGCAGTAAACGTAGTTTCTAATTGTGTCCAAGTTCCACCAAACGCTTTGGCTTCAGTGTTCAATAACAACTCATAGGTTCCGGGATACGGCACCCCAATCCGATAACGCCGCCGCTCAACTGGTACGAAGTTAAACGCCGCAATGACAAAGCTGAATTTGCGTTTGGCTTGGCGAATAAAAGCCATCGTTGAACTTTCAGGATCATCCGTGTAGGTGTAAACCATCCCAGCTTGGTCGTGATCCAGTTCCCATAACGGGCGATTGTCCCGATAAACGTGATTCAGTGCCGCTGTAAACTGTTGCATCCGCTGATTCAAAGGATCAGCCAAATCAACCCATTCTAACTGGCTCCAATCCCGCCACTCTAAGAATTGACCCCATTCTGCACCCATAAAGTTCAATTGTTTGCCCGGAAAGGCCGCAAGATAGACGAACATCGTCCGCAAATTAGCGAACTGATTGTAGCGGTCCCCTGGCATCTTATGCATCAGTGACTTTTTGCCATGCACGACTTCATCGTGCGAAAACGGCAAAATAAATTGTTCATCATACATATAGACAAAACCAAACGTTAACAAGTTAAAGTGGTCGTGACGAAACAGCGGGTCCATCATAAAGAAATCCAGCGTATCGTGCATCCAACCCATGTTCCATTTATAGTTAAATCCTAAGCCGCCGTGGTCCACACGCCCCGTCACTTGCGGATAGGCGGAAGATTCTTCGGCAATCATCAAGATATCGGGATGCTGCTGAAAGACCGTTGTATTTAACTCCTGTAAAAAGGCGATCCCTTCTAGATTCCGATTATCCCCATACTGGTTCGTCTGCCCCTCGCGCCCTGCATCATAGTCGAGATAGAGCATATTAGACACCGCATCAACTCGCAACCCATCCAGATGACAGTCAGTTAGCCAGAAGAGGGCACTAGAGATCAGAAAGCTCTGGACCTGCGTCTTACCAAGATCAAAGTTCCACGCCCCCCAGCGATGATTATCTGCCCGCTGTGGGTCCGCATACTCAAAAGTTGCGGTACCGTCATAGCGATACAAAGCATCATAATTCCGAATAAAGTGCCCCGGTACCCAGTCGACTAACACGCCGAGATTGGCTTGGTGACACTGATCAACGAAAGCTAAAAAGTCATCGCGTGAGCCAAACCGACTCGTTGGGGCAAAGTAGCCTAGCTGCTGATAACCCCAAGATGCGTCTAACAGATGCTCCATCACCGGCATCAGTTCAATATGCGTATAACCTAGCTGCTTAACGTACGGAATCAATGCCGCAGCTAATTCTTGATACGTATAGTAGCGATCATCATTCTGCCGACGCCATGACCCCAGATGAACTTCATAAATATTGATCGGCCGGTGCTCCGGCTGCATCTTTTTCCGCCGCGCCATCCAGAGACTGTCATGCCAATCATGCGTCATCGGTGCTGTAATAATGGCGGCATCCCCCGGCTTCTTCTCGAACTGTTGCGCAAAGGGATCAATTTTCAGTTGGGTCGCCCCATCAGCCCCCGTGATTTGAAACTTATATAAATCGCCAACTCGAACCGACTTCAACTGACCAGTCCAAATCCCAGTAGTCACGTTTAAATGCAACTGCTCCGGCTGCCAGTCGTTAAAACTCCCGACGACCGCGACAGCTTGAGCCTGTGGTGCCCACACCCGAAAGCTCGTGTCGGTTGGCGTCCAATGACTGCCTAAATAATCCTGACTGCGAAACCCCTTACCAGTGTTAAACAAATAAGCTAATGTGTCTGTTGCTGCTTGTGACGTTGTCAAAAGATCGACACCCCCCAATATTGTGATGACTTGAACAAAAGCTTGCCTTAGCTTCATTATACGAACGTTCATCAATCTTGCCTATCCTTGGTTAATTGACCGATAAAATTAAGCTTATCGCTAACAAAAGCCTAGGCAGTCCCGTTTAGACCAATTAATTGGGAGTGCTCTGGAAACTGTTCAACCATCACTATCCACAGGAACCGCGTCAGCTCGTCCTTTTGGTTCGATTTCGTTAAAGATTAAGATTTCCTTAAGAAAGCCACTTAAACTGTGCTCGTTAAGTCACTCAATTACCAAACCAATAAAAAAAGCTAATTACTTGATTACTATCACTAGTAATCAAGTAATTAGCTTGAAAGTAACGTTGATTTTAGTTGCGAATCTGTCCATTCCCATCAATCACATACTTGTAAGACGTTAATTCATTTAAGCCCATTGGACCACGGGCATGTAATTTCTGCGTTGAAATTCCGATTTCCGCCCCGAAGCCGAATTCAAATCCATCCGTAAAACGGGTGGACGCATTGATATAGACACAAGCGGCATTGACGCGTTGTTGGAACAACTTACCGGCTTGATAATTATCAGTAACAATCGCTTCAGAGTGTTGCGTATTATACCGATTGATATGTGTAATTGCGGTCGCTTCCGAATCAACAACCTTAATCGCAATAATCAAATCATTATATTCCGTTCCCCAATCAGCGGGCGTCGCCGGGACGACATCCGGGACAATCGCTTGGGTCGCTTCATCACCACGCACTTCTACCCCTTGGTCGCGTAAAGCTTGCACAATGGTTGGTAAGAATTTTGCAGCGACGGCTTGATGAATCAAGACCTTTTCCGTGGCATTGCAAACGGATGGCCGTTGGACTTTACCATTGACAATAATCCGCGTCGCCATTGGGAGCTGTGCGGCTTGGTCAACATAAACGTGACAATTACCGGCCCCTGTTTCGATCACCGGCACGGTGGCTTGTGACAACACCGCTTGAATTAGTCGCGCACTCCCACGTGGAATTAAGACATCCACATAATCAGTGAGCTGCATGAATTTCGCAGCGGTGGCATGTGACGTATCTTGAATAAGTTGAATCGCATGGGCATCCACGTCCGATGCTGTTAAAGTCGCTTGCAACACTTTTACCAAAGCTTGATTCGAATGCAAGGCTTCTTTACCACCACGTAAGATAACCGCGTTCCCTGCCTTAAAGCAGAGCGCTGAGGCATCGACAGTTACATTTGGCCGTGCTTCAAAGATCATCCCAATGACCCCTAATGGCACCCGTTCTTTAGCGATTAATAATCCAGCCGCATTTCGCCAAGCATGATCAACATTGCCGATTGGATCAGGTAATGCCGCAACTTGTTGTAACCCAGTCGCCATCGCTTGAATCCGATCAGCCGTTAAAGTTAGCCGATCGACAAACTTAGCGGGCACTTGGGGATTCTCTAAGTCTTGCGCATTAGCGGCTAAGATCTCATCTTGATGGGCTAACAATGCGTCCGCCATCGCCGTTAACACGTTATTTTTTTGCGTACTCGTTAGTAGGCCTAATGCGTAACTCGCTTGTTGCGCCTGTTCGCCCAGTTGCTGTAATGTTTCATTCGTTGCTTCCATGATTCATCCTCCTTCAATCGACTACCCAAATAAGGTACCGACTGGTTCACCCGCTAGGATCTGGAAAATAATGGCCGGATCGGCACCATTAGCTAAGATCATTTGACCATTAGCCTTCAGCATCCGTTCAGCGGCCTTTAACTTAGTGACCATCCCACCTGTTCCGAAACGGCTACCACTACCACCAGCAAGCGCGTAAGTCTGGGCATCGACCGTCGCAATGTGCGGCAATAATTTAGCTTTCGCATCGGCATGCGGATTACCATCATAAAAACCATCAATATCTGATAGCATAATTAATAGGTCCGCATCAATATTCGTCGCAACAATCGCGGATAATTGGTCATTATCACCAAACTTAGTTTCATGATCCAATTCATCAACCGCTACCGTATCATTTTCATTAACGATCGGTACCACGTCTTGTGCAAGTAGCGCTTCAAACGTATTTAAGACGTTTTGATGACTCTTCGGATAGACGAAGATATCCCGCGTTAATAACAATTGCCCAATTTTTTGTTCATAGATTGCAAAGCGTTCTTTATAGATTGAGAGTAGCTCAGCTTGGCCAATCGCCGCAATCGCCTGTTGCTCTGGAATGGCTTTAGGGCGTTGCTTTAAGCCCATATAGTTCAGACCGACCCCAATCGCCCCTGACGAAACGAGAACGACTTCGCGATGATGATGTCGCATGGCACTAACCACGAAAGCCAACTGATCGATAGCACGTAGATTGATCGCGCCATCTGGATAAACTAACGTACTAGTCCCAACCTTAATCACAACCCGTTTTGCTCGTAACTTGCGCATCTCTTCCACTATTGCACCAACTTTTAAATTTTTTTGTTTCACGTGAAACATTTTGAGTATGCTGTTGCCACTCTGGTTGGACCAGAATTGGCTGGAACGTGGTGGACACGTTTGGAAGCCAAATGTGGGCTTCTACAAGCCAGGGGGTTATCTAAGTCGAAAAACCACCGACTAAGATAGACGACACCACTGAGCCCATAACCTCAACCAGTACCAAGCATACTTTGATTATTATTTATGTTTAATTTCAGTTTTCATATAATTCGTCGTTGCCGGACGATTAGCGTGCACGACCCCGACATTAACCGCTAGGACCACTAGCAAGATACCAAAAGCCAATAAAAATAGGCTGCGGTAAGACCAATTATCAATGATTAAGCCGCCAAATAGCGGCCCCAATGAGCGACCAAACGCACAAAAAGCCTGGACTAAGCCTTGATAACGCCCCTTCGCACTGACTGGCGATAACTGGCTCACTAGTGTTGGCATCGCTGGTGACCAAGTCGCTTCACCAATCGTCAATAAGACCATCGCAAAGATAAAATGCGGATAGTCATGGGCAATCACGAGTGATAAAAAGGATAAACCGACAAATAGCATGCCGAAAAAGAATTGATGATACAGGCTTTTTATTCGATCACCTAATAAGCTCAAAATACTCTGAATCACAACTAGTAAGCCTGCATTTACGGTCCATAAGAAGCTATAATTGCGTAACGGCATGCCCAGGTTGGTCATGTAGACGGATAAATTGCTGACCCATTGTTCGTACAATAACCAAATGATAAACAAACTCACAAAGAAGGTCCAGACGATCCGCGCATTGGCAGTCGGCAAGTGAACATCGCGGGCCTGCCGCGGATCAACGCCGGTAACGTCCACAGTATCCACATTATACTCTAATAAAGCGATGACTAAGAAGATAAGATACAGTCCGGTCGTCATTGAGAATAATGGCGCCATCCCCATCGCATATACGAGTCCCACAAACATCGTCCCAAAGACCACACCCAGGTTGGCTGCTAAGTACATCAGCGTAAACGTTCGGCGAACTTTTTGACGAGGGACGCTGGCAGCTAGGGCATTGAACATCGTATTCAACCACCCACTGGCAAAACCAGTAATCACTAATAAGACTGGATACCATGGCCAACTATGCCAAAAAATCAGCAAGAAGTTAGCCGTCCCATTGATCAAAATACCCATTAATAACAAATAATACGGGTTACTGCGGTCAAAGATTCGACCACCCACCGTACTGGCACAGACATTCGCAATCGAATTCAACATCAACACGACACCAGTCTCAGTCAACGACTTGCCTAAAACATTATGCATATAGATCGTCGTTAACGGCCAGATAAAGCTCATCCCAATGCTATTCATGAATTGACCAGTAATCAGCCATGGAATCCCAATCGTTTGTTTTTTCGTCATCGCACCACCGCCCTTGAAAAAAATCGTTACTAATTTTATCATAACAAAATTTATCTCAAAAAGCTTAGTCAATTTATATTGCAACCAATCACGATCGCGGTGACTAGTCGATCACTTCACCATTAACACTTATTGAAAGTATCATTGTAGACTAATCTTAATCACAGTGATTATTTAGAAAAAAGGCCCCAGAACACTTTACCTATCACTTTCCGACCCTGTATAATTTAATTATTACTTACTTGGAGGGAAACCAAATGTCTTTGAAAAAAACCGTTGGATTAGTAATCATCGGCTTAACCTTATTGAGCGGTTGTAGCACGACCACGACCCGCGCACCTAAAACTATTATCAAGCATCAGACCAGTATCGTTGATCATCGCACAACTGCTGATCAAGATGCCTGGTCTGCAGCCCGGGCGGTTAGCCGGGCTAATGCCGCTTCAGCGAAAAAGTTAGCCAAGCAAACCACAGTGCTAGCAAAAGCGTCCTCTGAAGCTAATTCACAATCAAGTGATTTGGCTGATCAACGTGAATCTGTTAAAGCCGCTTCACAGGCTGCTGCAGATTCTGCATCCAAAACAGCTGCGTCACAAGCTAAGCAAGCTAGTAAGAATGCCAAAGCTGCGTCGGAATCAACTGCTGAAACGCAGACTAGCTCAGCCAAACAAACTACCGAACACGCAAATCGTTTTTCAGGTAATACCGATACCGCTCAACAAGGCGTCATTATTGGCAATAAACGGTCTAAAATCTATCACGTTTACAGCCAGCATAATTATCGAATGGCTGGCAAAAACGTTGAAACATTTAATACCGAAGCCGAGGCGCAAGCAGCCGGTTATCGAAAATCACTACGCTAATTTATTCGGAGGACTCTGATCATGCATATTTTTGTTGGTTTAATCATCTTAATCGCGACCCTCTACTGGTGCTGGGCTTTGAAACAACGTAAACACTATCAAGGCAAACAATGGCGTCATCACGCTTGGCCCGCAATTTTTCCTTTATTAATTAGTTTGGGCTTACTTGGCACAACGCTTTGTGGCTGGTTAATGCTGGGACTGCTGATTTATTGGAGCTGGTACCTCATTACTCGACAGCATTATCGTGGCAAACAGTTAGCTAAACATGGTTGGCCAATCCTATTGCTAGTCTGGATCAGCCTAGGTCTGATTGGCAGTTCAACACCTGAAGTCCCTCAAACTAAGGTTAAAGTTGAAACCGTCAAAAAGACACATACCATTACAGTAAAAAATGATACTGAATTACAAAAACTGCAAGCTGCCAACAGTAGTTCAACTAGTAGTTTAAAAGCTCAGGCAACAAGTTTGGCGAAACAGAAATCACAGGTTGATAAACGCAAAGACAAAAATAAGACTGATGGGGCCACTAAAACTACGGCTGCCACTACCCTTAAAACTGGCACTAACCCTAGTCCTACAAGTCTAGCCGCCCAATCTTACACTGGTCAGCAGACAATAACCGTCAATGACAATCAGCCTGCTTTCTCAGCAGCTGACTTAACAACGAGTCAAGGTGCATGGCAGCGTTATGGTAACCTTGACCAGCTCAATCGTGTCACCGCCGCGAATGCACTACTAAATCAATCGCTCATGCCCAAATCTCAGCGGGCACCCTTGACCGTCACACCAACTGGCTGGCGAAATAAGAGAATTGCTAGCGGTTGGCTATATAATCGTAGCCATTTAATCGGTTACCAGCTCACTGGTCAAAATAACAATCCGAAAAACTTAATGACCGGGACACGCTCCCTAAACGCACCTGAAATGGTTACCTATGAAGATCAAGTTGCTGATTACCTAAAAACTGACACTAGCCACTACGTTCGCTACCAAGTGACACCCATCTTTAAGGGAAACGAATTATTAGCTCGTGGTGTTCAGATGCGCGGCCAATCAATTGGTAGTGAGGCAGTTAGTTTCAATATTTATATTTTCAACGTTCAAGCTGGCATGACCCTGAACTACAATGACGGGACTAGCCATATCACTAAGTAACCCAGCAATTAATTATCATCACATCATTAAAAAGCTGCTAGTCACAGAATATGATCTGTAACTAGCAGCCTTTTATATTTCGAAAGTCCTACTTAGCAGTAATCCAAGCCTTTAAGGCCACGCCAGTTCGTGATTTAGCCACGTTGATCGATTTCCGTGGCGTACCGCTATACTGAATCTGACCACCGTAGCGTCCGGCATCGGGGCCAACATCAATCAACCAGTCCGCCTGACCAATGACATCCAAATTGTGTTCAATGATAATCAGCGAATTACCAGCCGTCACTAACGCATTAAATAACGTCAATAAACGAGCCGTATCTTGCATATGCAAGCCAGCAGTCGGTTCATCCAACAAATAGATGGTGCCTTTTTTACCAAGTTCGACCGCTAATTTAAGTCGTTGTAACTCGCCACCAGACAATGTAGTTAGAGGTTGGGCCAAGGTTAAATAGCCTAAACCTACGCGATCCAAATTCGTCAATTGCACGGCTAATCTAGGTGTCGCTTGGAAGAAAGTCACCGCGGCGCTCACTGACAACTGTAGGACTTCGGCAATATTCTTCCCTTGATACGTGTACTGTAACGAGTCGTCACTATAGCGTTTTCCATGACAAAGCTCACAAGTCTGCACGACCGGATCCATAAAAGCCATGTTCGTAATCGTGACCCCTTTACCTTTACAACGCGGACAAGCACCTTTGCCATTATAGCTGAACAAGCTAGTCCCCACTCGCTGATTCGCCAGACTAAATAACTTGCGAATCTCATCCAAAAGTCCCAAGTAAGTCGCGGGGGTCGATCGACTATTGAGTCCAACCGGCGCCTGAGCTAGATCGATATAAGGACCCTTTAATTGGCTTTTCAAGGCGGTCACCAATGAAGACTTCCCCGAACCAGCCACACCAGAGATAACGGTCATCACGCCCAATGGCACATCCACATCAACCTGTTTCAGATTATTTTGGGTAACCTGGCGCAAAGCTAATTGCCCGGTTGGTTGCCGTTCAGCGCCCCAATGATGGGTCTGGCGCAGCCATTTACCAGTCAATGAATCCGACGCCAATAGTTCAGGGTATGTGCCAGTAAAGGTAACTTGACCACCACCTTGGCCGGCTTGTGGCCCCATTTCAACCACATAGTCTGCAAAATCAATCATCGCGGGATTATGTTCCACAATCAAAATGGTATTGCCCTTATCCTTCAATCGTGTCAACGCTTGTTTGACCAGCTGAATATCATGTGGATGCAAACCCACGCTTGGTTCATCCAAAATATACACCATATCGACTAAGGCACTGGTGAGATACTTGGCAATCTTAATCCGCTGCGCTTCCCCACCGGACAATGAGCTCGTCCCCCGATCCAGCGTCAAATAACCTAAACCAATATCAACTAATGACTGGATCTTCGTCCGCAACTCACGGACAACATCCGTCGCTAACGGTGCGGTAATCTGCTGTAGAAAGCCAAGCACGTGCCGCAAATCCATCGCCGTCACCTCAGCAATGTTTTGACCATTGATCCGATTAGATAAGACGACCGGCTTTAGACGCGTCCCTTGACAATCAGGACAAGGTTTCCGCGTCACGATTTGAGAAATAGCCTCCCGATGATGCTCCGCTTCCTTTTTACCAATCACCGAGCGCCGAATCCGGGGGACGACCCCTTCATATAACGCTGTCCGTGGGAACCCGTCACCCGGATGTTTGAGCTTTTGCTGAGGCGCGTGCATCAACAAGTCGTATTCGGCGGCTGAGTAATCCTTAATGGGTTTATCATTGTCGAATAAGCCGCTCGTTGCGTACCGCCGCCAACGCCAAGTATCAGGACCAAAGCTAACAAACGTGATGGCGCCTTGATTCAACGACTTATCTGGATCAATTAAATGCTGTTCATCAATATCATCGACATAGCCTAACCCCTGACAAGTTGGGCACATGCCTTGTGGTAAATTGAATGAGAAGCTGTCGGAATAACCAATAAAAGGCTGGCCAATCCGTGAAAACAACAGCCGCATCAACGAGTAGATTCCGGTATAAGTCGCCAATGTTGAGCGAGCATTCTTCCCCAAGCGCTGCTGCTCAATCACAATTGCTACTGGTAAATGATCAATCTCACTGACATGTGGTTGACCGTATTTGGGGAGATACTGTTGCGTAAAACTGGGAAATGTTTCATTCAATTCCCGCCGTGATGCCGCCGCAATCGTATCGAATACCAGTGACGATTTACCAGAACCGGACAAGCCGACAAATACGGTTGTGTCGTACTTCGGTACTCGCAACGACACATGTTGCAGATTATTTTGCGTTGCATCGTTAATCTCAATAAAATCACGCTTAAAAACTGGTTGCATTCAAGTTACCCCTCTCACTTAACCGTTCGAAACACCTACTCATCCACCATACCACATTCTAAAATTTTTTCGGTCACTGAAAACTGGTCACCGAAGATGATCAATCTGAAAACAAAAAAAGTCCAACTAACCGATCGCTAGTTGGACTTTATAGCTTAACTTGGATTTTGTGGGTCTTGCGCATAGGAGACTGATGAGAATTTATTGAACGGTTTAACGAACAATAACTTCACCGTTCCTCGCGCCCCGGCCCGGTTTTTTTCAATAATCACTTCGACTTCACCGACATCTTCCGAGGCGTCTTGGTCACGGGGATCGCCGCCATTGAAGTCGCCGCCACCGTTGCCACCAAAATTACCGCCACCGCTATCATCATCGCCATCTTCATCCCGGTAATAATCTTCCCGGTATAAGAACGCAACGATATCGGCATCTTGTTCAATTGAGCCGGATTCACGAATATCAGATAAGACCGGTCGTTTATCTTGTCGCTGTTCAACCCCACGTGATAACTGGGATAGCGCAATGACGGGAATACCTAATTCCTTCGCTAACTTTTTCATTTGCCGTGAAATTTCCGACACTTCTTGTTGCCGACTTTCGGTATTGCCGCCTTCAATCAGCTGCAAATAATCGACCACGATCAAGCCAAGATTACCTTGCTCTTTTGACAACCGCCGACTCTTAGCCCGAATTTCAGACATTTTAATCCCCGGCGTATCATCGATAAAGATACTGGCTTTGGACAAACTCCCCATCGCCACTACTAAGTGTTCCCACTCTTCTTCATCCAGTTGTCCGGTTCGCAAATGTCCGGCATCGATACTACCTTCTGCACACAACATCCGGTTAACTAACGACTCGGCACCCATTTCTAGACTGAAAATGGCAACCGTCGTATCGGTCTTAGTCGCGACATTTTGCGCAATATTCAACGCAAAGGCCGTCTTCCCAACGGCGGGCCGCGCCGCTAAGATAATCAAGTTATCCGGCTGTAATCCGGCCGTCATCTTATCAAGTTCGGTAAAGCCAGTTGGTAAGCCGGTAATATCATCATCATTTTGATACAATCGATCAATTTCTTCAATCGATGAATTTAAGACATCCGAAATCGACTTAAATCCACTTTGATTCCGCTGCTCCGATACATTCATAATGTCACGTTCGGCATCATCCAGTAAGGTCGTCACATCATCATTTTCAGTGTACGCTTTCGTCGTAATTTCGGTCGTCGTCTTAATCAAACGCCGAACCGTTGCCTTTTGAGCGACAATTTTGGCATAATAACCAGCGTTGGCCGCTGTCGGCACGGAACCGGCCAATTCAGCAATATAACTCATGCCGCCGACATCATCTAATTGATTTTGCGCCGTTAGTAGATCACTAACCGTCACGGCATCAATCGCCTCATCGCGGTCATTTAACGTGACCATGCTGGCAAAAATAAGTTGATGCGCACGCCGATAAAAATCTTGCGCTTCCACGAATTCCATCGCTTCGACCAGTGCGTCACCATTTAAGAAAATTGCCCCTAAAACGGCTTTTTCGGCCTCAATATTTTGGGGTGGCGTTTGATCCAGCACATCATTGTTCATTCGCGGTCCGTCCTTTTACTTTTCGACAACGTGCACGCGAATCTTCGCGGTTACTTCTGGATGAAGCTTAACGGGCACGTTTGTGTAACCTAACACCCGAATTGGGTCTGGTAATTCAATCTTACGTTTGTCCAATTTCACTTGGAATTGATCCGCCAAAGCGGTCGCAATCTGCTTGCTAGGAATCGAACCGAATAATCGGCCATCAGTCCCGGCTTTGGCTTGTAATTCGACCACCGTCGCGTCAGATTCTAAAGCCGTTTTAGTGGCTTTAGCTGTGGCTAATTCTTCCGCTTCACGAGCGGCTTCTGACTTCTTTTCAGCCTTCAAGGTATTAATGGCGGCTTTAGTCGCTTCTTTAGCTAACCCTTTTTTGATTAAAAAGTTTTGGGCATACCCATCTGGAACATTTTTAATTTGGCCTCGTTGACCTTTACCACGTACATCACTCAAAAAAATAACTTTCATCATTTATTCACTCCTAATTAGATTCTGAATCTTCATCATCAGTTGCCGTCAATAAATCCGTTAATGCTTGTTTAACTTCATCGACCGATTGGCCTTCAATCTGAGTCGCCGCATTCGATAAATGGCCACCCCCGCCCAAGCGTTCCATATACACTTGAACATTGATTTCACCCAACGACCGCGCCGAAATACCGACCCGACCATCTTCTCGGCGAGTGATGACAAACGACGCGTCAACGCCAGACATGGATAATAGGGAGTCTGCAGCCTGGGCTGCTGTGACCGGATCATAGACCTGATCATTTTCCCCGACACACAATGCCATGTCCTGATTAACAAATTCGACGGATTCAATTAGATGATTACGTTGTAAGTAGCTATCGACATTTTCCTTCATGAACTGTTGGACCAGCAAGCTATCAGCACCCGCTGATCGTAAGTAACTCGCCGCATCAAAGGTCCGTGACCCTGAACGCAACGAGAAGGACTTCGTATCAATCACAATCCCCGTCAACATGGCGGTCGCTTCAATCTTATTGATTGGTTCTGCGTCATGTGACTGATATTCGAACATTTCCGTAATCAGTTCACAAGTTGATGATGCGTATGGTTCAATATAAACCAAAACCGGATTTTCGGGAAATTCTTCGCCCCGGCGATGGTGATCGATAATCATCACGCGATTTTCTAATCGCTGATAAAGTGCTTGTGACATTGAGATGCTTGGCTTAGAATGATCCGCCATCACTAACAAACTTTGATCAGTGGCCTTTTCTAAGGCTTCAGCGGGTGAAATAATTGCTGATTCAATATCATCATCAAGCTTTAATTGATCCAATAGACGTTGAATATCCGAATGTAGATTCTGCTCATCTAAGACGATCCAACACTGCTTGCCATTCATTTCCGCAATCCGACGAATCCCTAAACAAGCACCAACGGCATCCATATCTGGTTGATGATGGCCTTGGACAAAGACTTGGTCCGATTGATTCATTAGTTCAATCAACGTTTGGCTAATCATCCGTGCCCGAACTCGGGTCCGCTTTTCCATTGGATTGGTCTTTCCACCATAGAAACGCGCCGGTTCATCTTCGGCTTTGACCACGACTTGATCCCCACCACGGCCTAATGCCAGATCCATATTACTCTGCGCTAAGTCGGCGAGGTTATTCATATTCCGTTCCCCATAAGCAATCCCGATACTCAACGTTAACGGGAAATTTTGCTTGGATGTCGATTCACGAATACGATCAAGAATGCGGAATTTATTTTCTTCCACCCGCCGTAAACTGCTAGCATAGCCTAAGACGAAGAAATGATCATCATCTAAGCGTTTCAAGTACATCCCAAACGTTTGCGTCCATTGTGACAACTCGTTAGTGACATAATTATTTAAATTAGAAATATCCGTATCCGCCATTGACTGCGTAATCTCATCATAGTTATCCAAGAACACTTGGCCAATGACTAACTTTTCATCTTCAAACTGATCAGCGAGTTCGGCATATTTGGTCACGTCCATCAGATAGACCGTATTGGTACTCTGCTGCACGCGTAAATCAAACTGGTAATCTTGCCAACGAATCGTGGCCGGTTGGTCCTGGTGCGCTTTAATGGCCGCTGCCAGCTCTTGGTCAATGTCTGCTAACTTATACCCCAGCACATCTTGATTGCCAAAATAGCGCTGCAAGTACGGATTAACCCATTCGATTGTTTGGTCCGCATTAAAGAGCATGACGCCAATCGGCATTTGAATTAAGGCCTCTTGTTCACCCCGTTTAATACGATATGACAGATCCGATATATATTCCGTGGCGCTTGAACTTAATTCAATCAGGGTATTGTAAGACATCACACCGCCCATAATGATTAAGACCAACACGATCGTCCCAAAGATCCAGTTCATTAAAAATCCAGTCACTAAAGTAATCAGTGACAGACCTAAAATCACTAGCGATAACAGCCGCAATGGTTGATTTTGTAAGAAAAATGGAATGTTTTCGCGCGAAAAAAGTTTTTTCATTTGAAATTCCCTCGAGAGTTCTCAGTAATAGTTATATTTTATCACAAACCATGCCAGCATTCAGTCTCGGTCACGTGAAACCTCGTTGACAATCTTGACCTAACAATCTGTTAGATGGCTTTTGGGTCATCGTTTCCTATTGAATTAAGGACAAAATAAAAAACCACGGAATTAATCCCGTGGTTTTTAAAAGACTTAATTATTCTTCGGAAACGAATGGCAATAAGCCCATGATCCGTGCCCGCTTGATAGCGATTGTTAAAGAACGTTGGTTCTTAGCACTCGTACCAGTTACTCGACGTGGCAAAATCTTCCCACGTTCGGAAACGAAGCGACGTAATAAGTCAGTATCTTTATAATCGATGTATTCGATATGGTTTGCGGCGATGAAGTCGACTTTACGACGACGACGGCCACCTCTTCTTTGTTGTGCCATAGATATTTCCCTCCTCTAATTAGCAGTTGACCTGCTTAGAATGGCAAATCATCATCTGAAATATCAATTTGATCCCCGTTATTAGCAAATGGATCAGCTTGGTTGTTGTTCGCACTACTTGCAGGGGCACTATTATTAGCGCTACCGCTCGTGCTGGCACCAGCCGCATTCCCATTGCCAAAAGGATTATTGTTGTTATTTGATGAAGATTGCTGAGGAGCTGCATTTTGGCCGTTTTGACTGTAGCCACTATTGTTATTCTGGTTGTAGCCGCCACCGTTATTAGTCGGTGCGCTACCGCCACCATTGTTGGCACGATAACGTTCGGATTCAGCACGGGATTCCAATAATGAGAAGTTTTCAACGACCACTTCTGTTACATAGACCCGCTGGCCCTGTTGGTTTTCATAATTCCGGGTTTGAATCCGGCCATCAATCCCAACTAGCGACCCTTTGTGGGTGAAGTTCGCAAAGTTTTCAGCAGCTTTACGCCAAATGACGCAGTTGATGAAATCAGCTTCACGTTCCCCATTTTGATTGGTGAAATTACGGTTAACGGCTAACGAAAATGTTGCCACTGCCGCACCACCAGCTGTGTATCGTAACTCAGGATCTCTTGTTAGTCGGCCAACAAGAACTGAACGGTTTATCATAAACAGAAGTGCTCCTCTCGTAATTTATTTCGATTTAGTTTGAATTAATCTTCGCGACGAACGATCATGTGACGTAAAATGTCATCATTGATCTTTGAAAGCCGATCAAATTCGTTCAAAGCGGCATCATCAGTCGTTGTAGCGTTAACGATATGATAAGTACCTTCGTTGAACCCGCCGATTTCGTATGCGAAACGACGCTTCGACCAGTCTTTTGAATCAATTACTTCCGCACCGTTATCAGTTAAGATTTTGTCAAAACGTTCAACTAAAGCTGTTTTAGCAGCGTCGTCGATGTCTGGGCGTACGATGTAAGTAATTTCATATTTCTTTGATTCACTCATGAAATTTGCACCTCCTTATGGACTTCAGGCCCTTTCCTTTTGAAAGAGCAAGGAAAGTAATCTAAGTTTTGCTTAGATACTCACGAATAAATAGTATAGCATCTAAGTCAATTTGTTGCAAGGTTTGAAACAGCCGACAAAACAAAAAGCTTCCTAAGCTCGATACGTTAATAAACTACGCAAGGGGTTGAAATTTTCCGTTTATTTCCCGGGAAATTATTTTAAAACTAGTACCAGCTTAGTTAGCTTAGGCTTGCCATCCCGATTGGACCAGTATCGGCTGGAAACACAAGCGATATCACTGGCAAGCCGGAGCATTTTAGAATCCAACGGCTCGACTAACTAACGGAACTAAAAATAATCAATTGCTATTTTTTTAATTTCCGTTAGTTAACGACGGGCGGCCCAGAATTGGCTCAGTGTATCTTAGTCGGTGATTTTCCGACTTAGAGATAACCCCACCGCACTGTGGCTCGAAAACGCGGTCACCACGTTCCAGCCGATTCTGGGCCAACCAGAGTGGCGGTTTAATCCAACTAGCATCAAGCGTACTAAACTAAAAACGGATGATCGCCATTTGACTGACAATCATCCGTTTTGAATTTACTAATTATTAATCTTGTTGATCAGTTGGCTTAGCTTCCGTCGCCGATGAGTCATCATCAACAACACTCGTTGATGCCGGTTCAGTCGTCGCACTATCACTAACTTCCGCGCCATCACTGGCAACTTCAGTATCGTCATCTGGGGCATCCACTTCTGGATCAACCTTGGCCATCGTGGCAACCTTGCCACCATCATCCAAACGAATCAAGCGGACGCCAAGCGTTGCCCGACCCGTTTGAGAAACGGTCGCAATATTGAAGCGAATCATGACGCCATGATCTGTCATGACCATGATATCTTCGGCACCTTCAACGGTCGTTAAACCTGCTAATGGCCCATTTTTTTCGGTGACGTTAGCGGTCTTAATCCCTTTACCGCCACGACCCTTGATTGGGTATTCACCAGCTGGCGTTTGTTTACCATAACCTTTTTCAGTAATGATAAAGACTTTGCTATCAGGCTTTAGAATATCGAAACCGACGACATAGTCCGCGTCGCGTAAGCGAATCCCACGAACCCCAGCAGCGGTCCGGCCCATAGAACGAACCGTTGTCTCATCGAAGCTAACGGCATAACCAGCATGTGTCCCAATGATCATATTTTGATGACCATCCGTAATCGTCACACCGATTAATTCATCATCGTCTTTCAACGTAATGGCTTTGAGCCCATTACTTCGGATATTGGCAAATTCTGACACTGGGGTCCGCTTTACGACCCCTTTCAAGGTCGTAAAGAAGAGATAATCGTCGCTGTCATCAGCCGCATCGTGCACGTTGACAACCGCTTGGATCTTTTCACCGGAGTTCACCCCTAATAAGTTAATCACGGGAATCCCTTTGGCCGTTCGACCATATTCAGGAATCTCATAGGCTTTCATCCGGTAAACTTTCCCAGCATTCGTGAAGAATAACAACACATCATGCGTAGACGTCGTCAATAAATGTTCAATGAAGTCATCATCATGAACATCCATCCCTTGAATCCCACGACCACCACGATGTTGTGACTTGAACTCAGTCGTTGGCAAGCGTTTGATGTAGCCGTTATGTGTCAAGGTCACGGCGACTTCTTCTTCTTCAATCAAGTCTTCATCTTCAAGACTCAAGACTTCACCAATCATTAATTCCGTCCGGCGTGCATCGCCAAATTTACGTTGAATTTCAAGCAATTCTTCATAAATAATTTGGTTGATCCGATCTTTGCTGGCTAAGATAGCTTTGTAATCCGTGATTGATTTCAAAAGTTCTTGGTATTCACTTTCAATCTTCTCACGTTCCAAACCAGTTAACCGAACCAGGCGCATATCCAAGATGGCTTGAGCTTGCTTATCAGATAACCCATAGTTATCCATCAATTGGTTCTTAGCGATGTCACTCGTTTCCGATTGACGAATAATCCGAATGATTTCATCGATATGATCCAGCGCAATCCGCAAGCCTTCCAAAATATGAGCTCGTGCTTGCGCTTTCTTCAAATCAAATTGGGTCCGGCGCCGAATAACATCTTCTTGATGTTCCAAATAATAGATTAAGATTTGCTTTAAGCTTAAGACTTTCGGCGCACCCTTAACGATGGCTAACATGTTAAAGCCGAAGTTTGTTTGCATTAAAGTCATCTTATACAGATTGTTCAGAATAACTGACGCACTGGCATCACGCCGCACATCAATCACGACCCGCATCCCTTCACGGTCACTTTCATCGTTGATATCAGTGATACCTTCGATTTCTTTGTCCCGGGCTAATGACGCGATCCGTTCGATTAACTTGGCTTTATTGACCATATAAGGCAATTCAGTCACGATAATCCGTTGTTTACCGTTCTTTTGGTCTTGAATATCCACTTTAGCCCGAATAATGATATTCCCGCGACCCGTTTCATAAGCTTTACGAATCCCGGATTTACCCATGACAATCCCACCAGTTGGGAAGTCAGGACCAGGTACGGCTTCCATCAGGTCCGCCGTGGTAACATCGGGATTATCCATCAACATATGGATCGCCGAAATCACTTCTGACAAGTTATGCGGTGGAATATTGGTCGTCATCCCGACCGCAATCCCGGTCGCCCCGTTAACTAATAAGTTTGGAAAACGGGCTGGGAGTACTTCTGGTTCTCGTTCTGTATCATCATAGTTAGGCTGCCAATTAACCGTGTCTTTGTTAATGTCGCGCAGCATTTCAACGGCAATCTTGCTCATTCGCGCTTCGGTATACCGCATCGCGGCCGCGCCATCACCATCGACAGACCCAAAGTTCCCATGACCATCCACTAACATGTAGCGATAGCTAAAGTCTTGGGCCATTCGAACCATTGATTCATAAATTGCGGAATCGCCATGCGGATGATACTTCCCCATGACATCCCCAACGATTCTGGCTGATTTTTTATACGGTTTTTCGGGGGTCACCCCAAGTTCGCTCATGCCATATAAGATCCGCCGGTGAACTGGTTTTAACCCATCACGCACATCTGGTAACGCCCGCGCCACGATAACACTCATGGCATAGCTTAGAAATGACGTTCGCATGGTCTTCGACAAGTTCACATCGGTTATTCGATTTGGTAACTCTGATTCAGCCAAGTCTTGCATCCTCCTTTATCGATGTTATTAATTACGTTCATTCGTCAAATTATATTGACTTTATTTGCTTTTTAAATCGGTGCTTAAACATCGAGATCCTTAACGAACACCGCATTATCTTCAATAAATTCACGCCGTGGTTTAACTTGATCGCCCATTAACATAGAGAAGACGTCATCAGCATCGGCCGCATCTTCATCGCGAACCCGCAACAAACGCCGCTTTTCTGGATCCATGGTCGTTTCCCATAATTGTTCCGCGTCCATTTCACCTAACCCTTTATACCGTTGAACAACGGGCTTCGGTGATGGTGCTAATTGACCTAAGACTTCACTCAATTCGTCATCCGAATCAATATAACGGACAAATTTTCCTTGGCGAACTTGATACAACGGTGGTTGCGCAATGTATACGAAACCAGCATCAACTAATGGCCGCATGTACCGATAGAATAACGTCAACAACAAGGTCCGGATATGGGCCCCATCGACATCGGCATCAGTCATGATGATCAACTTGTGGTAATTGGCCTTGCTCAAGTCAAAGTCACCACCAAAGCCAGTCCCCATCGCCGTAAAGAGTGACCGAATTTCTTCGTTGGCCAGGATCTTATCGATGCTGGCTTTTTCAACGTTTAAGATTTTCCCACGAATCGGCAAGATAGCCTGCGTTAACCGTGACCGCCCTTGTTTAGCGGAACCACCGGCAGAATCCCCTTCGACAATGAATAATTCACTGATTTCAGGATCTTTACTCGTGTTATCAGCTAATTTACCAGGTAAGTTACTGATTTCCAGGCCGCTCTTCTTCCGCGTCACTTCACGTGCCCGTTTGGCAGCAACCCGGGCTTTCGATGCTAACGTCCCTTTATCGACCACTTTACGGCCAATACTTGGATTTTCGAGCAAATACTTATTAAAGTGTTCTGAGAATAACCGGTCAACGGCTGCCCGGGCATCGGAGTTCCCCAACTTGGTCTTAGTTTGTCCTTCAAATTGCGGGTCTGGATGCTTAACACTGACAACCGCGGTCATCCCTTCACGCACATCTTCCCCGGATAAGTTAGGTTCGTTATCCTTCAGCAAGTTATTCTTGCGCGCATAATCATTGATAACTCGGGTTAAAGCCCGTTTGAACCCTTCTTCATGGGTCCCACCTTCGTACGTATGGATATTGTTCGTAAAGGTCATCAGATTACTGTGATAGTCATCGGTGTATTGTAAGGCCACTTCAACGGTAATCCCGTTTTGTTCGCCTTCAACATAGATGGGTTCTGGGAATAACACGGTTTTATTCTTATCTAAAAATTCAACATAATGCCGAATCCCACCTTCATACAAGAAATCTTGTTCAGTAGGTTCAGCTGGCCGATTATCCCGAATCGTAATCTGTAGTCCCTTATTCAAGAATGCTAATTCACGAATTCGCGTTGTTAAGATATTGATATCGTAAGTCGTGGTTTCACGGAAAATATCTGGATCTGGCAAGAAATGCACGATCGTCCCATGCCCATCAGCTGGTGCATGGTCATCGATGACCTTCATTGGCGTCTTTACTTTGCCCCGTGCAAAGTCCATGTAATAGATCTTGCCATCGTGAATAACTTTGACATCTAGTTCCGATGACAACGCGTTGACGACCGATGCACCGACCCCGTGTAACCCACCAGAAACTTTATAACCGCCGCCGCCGAACTTACCACCGGCATGCAGAATCGTAAAGACCGTTTCCAAAGCGGGTTTGCCAGTCTTCTTTTGCGTCCCGACCGGAATTCCTCGGCCGTTATCAGTTACCGTAATACTATTATCTTTTTCAACGGTGACGTGAATCTCGTTAGCGAAACCAGCTAACGCTTCATCAATCCCGTTATCGACAATTTCCCAAACTAGATGGTGTAACCCTTGGCTACTGGTCGTCCCGATATACATCCCGGGACGCTTACGAACAGCTTCAAGGCCTTCCAAAACTTGGATCTGGCTGGCGTCATATTCATGCGCCCGCTCACGTTTGGTTTCTTTTTCATCTTCGGTCAATGCGGTTCCTCCTCATGTAAAATGCCATGGCTAACGTCAAACACCTTTGGCGCATTTATTAATTTACGGGCCACCCCATCCAAACTCGGAGTGGTCAAGAACGTTTGGACTTTATCTTGAATTGCCGTCAGTAAATGTGTCTGACGGGCAGTGTCTAATTCTGACAAGACGTCATCCAGTAATAATACCGGATACTCCCCTGTTTCAGCTTTCATGAGGTCAATCTCAGCTAACTTAACGGATAATGCCGTGGTACGCTGTTGCCCCTGAGAGCCATACGTTTGGACGTTCTTCCCATTAACACTGAATTGCAAATCATCGCGATGCGGCCCGAGTAAAGTCGTGCCTTGAAAGATTTCTTTGGCTTGTTGCTGGGCATATAACGCCTGCAACGCCGGATATAGTTGCGCCGCGGTCGGATTTTCGGCCACGTCAACTTGGGTGACATAGTGAAAAGTCAGTTGCTCTTGGTCTTGCGTAATTTCCGCGTGGACAGCTTGTGCCCATTTTTCAAGTTGCTGCAATAACTCTAAACGTTTAGCAATAATTTCGGCGCCAAATGCCGCCAGCTGATCAGATAGGACCCCTAAATAGACCTTATCTTTCGCTTGCTGACGGTTCAATTGCCGCAAGTATTGATTGCGTTGTTTTAAAATAGTGCGGTACTGACTCAGGTTATAGAGGTATTTAGGACTCATCTGACCAAATTCCATATCCATAAATCGCCGGCGAATCGCCGGTGCCCCCTTAACGATCGATAGATCTTCCGGTGCAAAGACGATCACATTTAAGTTGCCGATATATTGTGATAGTTTGGCTTGTTCCAGATGATTGACCCGGGCCCGTTTCCCGCGGCGGCCCAATTCCAGTTCTAACGGCACACTACCAGTCGCTTTATGTAAGCGGCCTTTTAACGTGGCCGTCGTCGTTTGCCAACGAATCAATTCTTTATCATTGGCGGTCCGATGACTACGAGTTAAGGCCAGTACATAGATGGCTTCTAGCAAGTTCGTTTTTCCCTGGGCATTTTCGCCGAGTAAGACGTTGACCCCAGGCTTAAAGGTCACCTGCAAGTCCGCGTAATTACGAAAATCATGGAGCACTAAATTTTCTAGATACATTTAATCAGTCGTTTCTGTTGATTGGGACTGAATCACAAATTCACCATTATCAGCGATCACGATCGTATCACCAGGATAAAGTTTGCGACCACGCCGATCGTCAAGTTCTTCGTTGACCAAAACGTCGTATTCTTGTAAGAACCACTTGGCCTGACCACCAGAACTGATGATGGCTTCTTCTTTTAGTAACTGCCCGAGTGTAATAAAGGGCGTATTAATTTGGACTGGCTTTTTCAAAATGTCACCTGCCTAACCTTTCAAGACTACTGTAAACCGACTTATAACAAGTTATATTATACCGTTTTTTTAATGAAAATTCAATTTATAACCGCATTTAGAGCCAGTTTAAGCCGATTTAAGCAAAACTAATGTCGGGGTACCAACCTGGGGGTAAATTCGCTAAAATTCGAAAAATTTGCCGATTTTAACAAATTTACTGTTTTTTCAGGCTCAAAATCGACTGAAAATCACTTTTCAAGAATTAGTAACTCACTGTTTATCGTTTAATCTGGATAAAATCGCGTTACTATCCCTGATTTAAGTCTATTTTGAGCTTGGTGCTAGTTCCAATTACCGCCTGCTGGTAGGTTTCTAAAATGCTGGAACGCCATGGACCATTTTGACACCAAAGGGCGGTCTTCAAAACTGTCGTTGGTCTAAGTCCGAGCAAACCACCCGTGCTAAGGCCAGCGACACGGCTGAACATTTTAAAAAACAAGCTCTCGGCTAAATCTGGGGATTAAATGATGACTATCTGGTGATTAACACTTATCGCCGGGCGGTCCAAAATTAGCTCAGTGGTGTCGTTTAGCTTAGTCATGGTTTTCGACTTAATAAAGCCCGGCTTTTGAAACCGTCTTGTGGCTCAAAAACGCGGTCACCACGTTCCAGTCGATTCTGGGCCAACCAGAGTGGCAATTTAATCCAACTAGCACCAAACATCACTTGCTATTACTGTGTAACATAGCGTTAGCTGTTCAAAATTCCACTTTTATTAAACTCTTTTTGAAACAACAATTGGATACAAGTGTATATCGTTCCAAGTCAGTGTAACTGTAAAAGTTACGGTAACGTAAATAGCCTATCAACCTCCCACTATCAGTCACTTTACTACCAACAAAAAAAGGCGACCAATCAGTATTTGATTGGTCGCCTTTAGCATCACTTTGTATATTTATTCAACTCAATTAAAAGGTCCGCACTGGCGTGATCAACTGAATAAAGTTTTCGCCTTCTTCAGTTGGCACCAGGGTAAATGGCCGTAAAGCCATCGTGAATGAAATCTTGATCATGGCTTGGCCGAATGACCGTAAAGCTTCTTTCATGTAATCCGGGTTAAACGAAATTTCAAGTTCATCACCATTGAGTTCAGCGGGTTGTAATTGTTCCGTAACTTCCCCAACATCTGGTGAATTCCCAAAAATCGTAATGGTTTTGTCTGTTGGATTAACCGAGAAACGCACCACGTTATTACGACTTTCATGTGACAGTAGTGAGGCCCGTTCGATTGCTGCTGACAATGCTGGGGCTTCAATTTCGACCGTGGTGTTTGATTCTTTAGGAATTAACCGTGACGTATCGGGATAGTTACCTTCCAGCAAACGTGAATAAAACGAGGTCTTGCCTAACACAAATAGCACTTGATTTTCAGATAAGCGCATTTGGACATCCGGATTGTCATCCCCAATCATCCGAGATAATTCCGTTAAACTCTTCCCTGGAATAATCACGTCGTAATTGGCATTGTTGGCTTCTGGTAACTTGATCTTACGTTGACTTAACCGATGTGAATCGGTAGCAACCGCTAAAAATTCGCCGTCTTTCAAGATAAAGTGAACCCCAGTTAAAATTGGCCGACTTTCTTGATTTGAAACGGCAATTACGGTTTGGCCAATAAGTTCTTTGAAGACATCACCGGCTAACGTAATGGTGTTAGTTGTATCGATTTCAGGTAAATGTGGATAGTTTTCCGGATCTAAGCCATTGATGGTAAATGAAGCCGCGCCGGAAGTGATTTGGGTTTGGAACCCATCAACTAACGCAATGGTCATCGTATCTTCTGGTAATTTCTTAACGATTTCACTGAAGAAACGGGCTGTTAGGACAACTGAACCAGGTTCTTCAACGACCAACGTATTGTTTTCGTCGTCAGCGGGAATCGTGGTTTCAATTGAGATATCGGCATCACTACCGGTTAGGGTTAAGCCATCCGTTGCAACGTCGATTTTTAGTCCGGTTAATATCGGAATGGTGGTTTTAGATGAAATTGCGCGTTGCACATTATTTAATTCTTTAATAAAAGCTGATCGATTGATCGTGAACTTCATAAGGTATCCTCTCTTCTTGGTGACACGGGTTTATATAGATTAATAGATAAAAGATCGTAGTAATAGTAGGGCAGTGGGTACTGTGGAAAAGTTTTGTAACCCTACTAACCATCGAGTTTTCCACATGTGCATAAGTTGTGGAAAACTTTTAGAGTTATTAGAATTTATCCACACTACGCTTTTAGCTGACTTTTCAGATCACCGATAGCTTGTTGTAATTCGGTATCGGTTTTGAGTGCCGCGGAAATCTTATCACAAGCATGGATGACCGTGGTGTGATCTTTACCGCCAAACTCGTTACCAATGCGTGGGAGTGAACTATCTGTTAACTCTCGTGCTAGGTACATCGCGATTTGGCGTGGATTAACGATCTGTTTATTACGTTTCTTCCCCTTAATGTCAGCCATTGTAATATGGTAATACTTGGCGACTTTTTCCTGAATAACGGGAATCGACACTTCTGATAGCTTACTATTAAGGTTTAAGCTCTTCAATGCATCGGCCACTAAACTCGTGGTGATGGGTGATTTGTTTAATTGTGAGTAAGCTTGAACTCGAGCTAAAGCACCCTCAAGTTCGCGGACATTAGAATCGATCTGTCCCGCAATGTAACTTAGGGTATCATCGGGGATCGCAATCCCTTCAAGATCCGCTTTGTTACGCAAAATGGCAATTCGGGTTTCAAGATCAGGTGGGGTAATATCAACGGATAACCCCCACTTAAATCTAGAAACTAACCGATCTTGTAATTTCGGAATTTCATTTGGTAAGCGATCAGAGGTGAGGACGATCTGTTTATCATCTTCATATAACGCATTAAATGTATGGAAGAACTCTTCTTGAGTAGCTTCCTTATTAGCAAAGAATTGAATATCATCAACTAATAATAAGTCAACATTACGGTATTCTTCACGAAACGATTCTTGTGTCCCAGTTTGGATAGCGTTAATCAAATCATTGGTGAACGCTTCACTGGTGACGTACTTAACCTTGCCATTTGGATTCGAATCGAGAAGTTTGTTGCCAATCGCGTGCATCAAATGGGTCTTGCCCAGTCCGACGCCCCCGTAGAAAAACAATGGATTATACATCGTGCCGGGTTCTTCCGACACGACCAACGCCGCGGCATGGGCCATTTGGTTCCCCTTGCCAATGACGAAGCTATCAAAGGTATATTTCGGATTGAGTTTCGTTTCCCGCATAAATGTGGGGGTAGTTGCGGTCGCCGATTTTTCGGTTGCAACGTTACCGGTAGATGCTTGCGATTTTTCCGTAAGCTGCTGACGTTCTTCCTCTGTGATCATTACTGGTTCAATCTGCTCATTGGTCGCTTGGAAAGCATAGTCGCTGAATTTTTCAGCGAGATTTTTTTCCCAATAGTCACGATGAAGTTTAGTTGGGACTTCAATCGTCATTTGCGATTTATTTAGTTGCAGCGGATTGGCCGGCTCGACGAATGTTTGAAAAGTCATCGATGAGAGATCACTTTTTAGGGAGAACTTAATGATGTTCCATAAGTCATTACGATCCAGCACATGGATACCCCTTTTCTTAAAAAACGTAAGTCTATTTTAGCATGAACGTTAAAAGTTTTCCACAGGCAGCCGATAAGAATGTAAATTGAAATCACAAGCTGTTTTTAAAGTTATACACAGGGTGTCTAAAACTGGAGGATTTTGGAGAAAAGCAGAGTTGTCCACAAAAAGGTGGTTAAAAGTGGCTTTGACAGACTAACGTTTCAAAAGGTTATGCACACAAAATAAACACGCTGTGGATAACTAAATCACACCCCGTTATTTTGTCAATAAGGCTGTGTGTAACTTGGGGACAGTCAAAAGGTAATTCACAATCATCCACAGGGCTAGCCACAAGTTATTCGCTAAAATCATTGGTAATAGTTGACGGGATTATTAATTTCGAGGTTTTCAAATTAGTAAATCTATGCTATAGTATCTAGGAAATGCGTTTTAGAATAGACTGCGTTTTGAAAATAACGACTTAATCGAATTGATTCATGTCATTATAGAGAAGGAGGTGTCATGATGAAGAGAACTTACCAACCAAAGAAGCGGCATCGTTCACGTGTCCATGGTTTCCGCAAACGGATGAGCACCAGCACAGGCCGTAAAGTGTTAGCCCGTCGACGCCAACGAGGCAGAAAAGTATTGTCTGCATAGGCCACTGATAATCAGTGGCTTTTTCTTTACAGTCCTGAGTGACTTCGGTCGTTCAGGGCTGTAAAGTTGTGCAGCGATTTGCTCAGGTGAGCTTGAGCGCACACATGGAGATGGATTATGCGAAAATCATATCGGGTCAAAAAAGAAGCTGACTTTCAGCAGGTTTTTGAAACCCGCAACTCGTATGCCAATCGTCAATTTGTCATTTACGTTTTGGACAAGCCTGCACAACCACATTTTCGCGTCGGTATCTCAGTTGGTAAAAAGATTGGGAATGCTGTTGCTCGGAATTGGGTCAAACGGCGGATTCGACAGTCAATTACTGAGTTAAAGCCACAGTTGCCTACAACGGTTGACTTTCTCGTGATTGCACGGCCGAGTGTTGCTGGTAAGTCGCAAGCTGAAATCAAAGCTTATCTTAGCCATGCGCTAAAGCTAGCGCACCTGCTGGACAATGATTAAGTGAGGATATTCGTTTGAAAAAGTACAGAAAAATACTGGCAATGCTTTCCGTGCTGGCAATTGCGCTAGTACTGACTGGGTGTAGTAATACCCCAATTACGGAGCAGAGTACCGGGTTTTGGGATGGCGGTGTCATCCTGAACTTCTCACGGGCGATTATTTGGTTATCGCACTTGTTCGGTCACAGCTACGGCTTAGGGATTATCGCCTTTACGTTGATCATCCGGATCATCATCTTACCGTTAATGATCTTCCAAACTCGCAGTATGCTTGCGATGCAAGAAATCCAACCACAGATGAAGGCTTTACAAAAGCAATATTCATCTAAGGATATGGAAACACAACAAAAGCTACAAGCCGAGATGAAGAAGCTTTACAGTAAGTATGGCGTGCACCCAATGGCCAGCATGTTACCATTGTTAGTTCAAATGCCGATTCTGATTGCGTTATATCAAGCAATTTGGCGTACTAAAGTCTTGAAGACTGGGACTTTCTTATGGTTGCAACTTGGTGATAAAGATCCGTATTACGTTTTGCCAATCCTAGCGGCGTTATTCACGTTTGCTAGTTCCTGGTTAGCGATGAAGTCGCAACCAGAACAAAATGGGATGACGCAATGGATGACGTACTTGATGCCGTTAGTCATTTTGATTACTGCCATCAACGTGCCATCCGCGTTGTCACTATACTGGGTTATTTCTAACGCGTTCCAAGTTGGTCAAACAATGTTGTTGCAAAACCCATTCAAGATCAATCGCGAACGAGAAGCCAAGAAGCAAAAAGAAAAAGACCGTCAACGTACGATTGAACGTGCCAAAAAGCGTGCGATCAGAAATCATAAACGTTAATACGATTGAGTAGACCTGCCATGTGGTGGGTCTTTTTTTGCGTGTTTGGGCTGATAATTTGGGGCCGAGCTTTTAGGATGACGCCATGAGTTTCCGAGCAGTGCTGATGACATAGCGAGTGGCATTTCCCAGTCAACCCGAAAACGTTTCGGCAAGTGACTAAGATTATAGAAAAAAGCACTGCTATTTTACCAATCGGTCAAAAATGAAAACAGTCAATAAAATTCCAATCTAACCCACAATGTCACGCCTCAACCCGCAATTCCCATGCCTCCTAGTTCAATGCTATAATAAACACAGGTATTTTTACGAGGAGGAAACAGCAATATGGCAGTATTTGAAGGACCTACCGTCGCTGAAGCAATTGCGACGGGCCTTAAGCAAATGCAAACGACCCGTGACAACGTTAAAATTGACGTACTTGAAAATCCCAAGAAAGGGTTCCTAGGACTTGGTAAGCGCCCCGCTAAGGTTGCGTTGATTGCTAAGCCAGCACCGCAATCAATTGCGGCTAAAACGGCGACGCCCGCTAAATCGGCAGTTGGTTCTAAACCAGCTCAAGCAGCAGTACCAACGCAACCGGTGACACCGCAACGGCCAGTAACAACTAAACCAGTTAAAAAGGTGGCTCACCAAGCGAAACCCAAAGCAGTGGCTAAACCGGTTAAGTCGACTAAACCCAGCAAAGTGGCCAAGTCCAAACCAGCCAAGCCAGTTAAAGCTTCAGCTAATGAAGTGCCTACGCGGACACCGGCTGAAATTGCGGCGCGGCAAGCGGCAAATGAACAAGCCGTTCGAGATTTGAGCGCCTACTTGTTAGAAGTGGTGAAGCAACTTGGCATTACTGCTGATTTGGATGTCGATTTTGGTAATCGATATGCCAGCTTGAACTTTGACACGCCCAAGCAAGGGCTATTAATCGGCAAGCATGGGCGGACCATCAATGCGTTACAAGATTTAGCGCAAGTGTACATGAATCATCATGGTGCGTCACACGTCAATGTTGTCTTAGACGTTGATGATTATCGGGAACGTCGAGAAGACACTTTGAAACGCTTGGCTGAAAGTACGGCACGTGAAGCGATTGCGACTGGCAAACAAGTTTTCTTGGATCCGATGCCATCGTTTGAACGAAAATTAATTCATGCCGAACTGGCTGACAATCATCATGTGACGACTTTTTCTGAGGGCCGTGATCCGCATCGAGCCGTCGTTGTGGCGATTCGTAAATAGCTCTTTTTAGTGAGCACAAACAGGCGTTTGACAAACGACAAATGAGCTATTATAGTAAGTGGTAATCATTCTTATCTTTTAGATAAAGTAGTCAAAGTGCTTTATCCACGCTTTAAGGTGGCGTGGACTAGGCGCTTTTTTTCTGCATTTTAGGACATATTGTTAACTAATTGTAAGTAAAACTTGGTATAGTATTAGGCGGTAAAGCGCTATTCAGACAGCAAATGAAAGGAAATGATGACATGCCGACGACCACGGAATTTGATACGATTGCGGCAATTTCGACCCCACCTGGTGAAGGTGGTATTTCGATTATCCGGATTAGTGGTGAGCAGACGTTTAACGTTGTAGCTCGCATTTTTAAAGGGAAAGATTTAAGCAAGGTTAACTCCCATACGATTAATTACGGGCATATTATTGACCCTGATACGAAGCAAGAAGTCGATGAAGTGATGGCTTCCGTGATGCGGGCACCCAAGACATATACGCGTGAAGATGTGATTGAAATCAACTGTCACGGTGGTCTCGTGGCAACAAATGAGATTCTACAGTTGATTTTGAGTCATGGGGCGCGGATGGCGGAACCAGGTGAGTTTACCAAGCGAGCCTTCTTAAACGGCCGGCTAGACCTTTCTCAAGCTGAAGCCGTGATGGACTTGATTCGGGCTAAGACCGATAAGTCGATGAAAGTAGCCTTAAATCAATTAGACGGTGATTTATCGACCTTAATTCGGCATCTACGGCAAGATATCTTAGATGTGTTGGCACAAGTCGAAGTCAATATCGATTATCCGGAATATGATGCGGTCGAAGCGATGACCACGAAGATGCTGACTGAAAAGGCAACTGAAGTGGGTCAAAGTATCGATCAATTGTTGGCAACCGCCAAGCAAGGAAAAGTCTTGCGTGAAGGGTTAGCAACCGCGATTATTGGGCGGCCTAACGTTGGTAAGTCGAGTTTACTAAATCATTTGTTGCATGAAGATAAAGCGATTGTGACGGATGTCGCTGGAACCACGCGGGACGTGATTGAAGAATACGTCAATGTCCGCGGGGTGCCGTTGAAACTAGTCGATACGGCTGGGATTCGTGATACTGAAGATAAGGTCGAAAAGATCGGGGTTGAACGGAGCCGCAAAGCCATTGGTGCCGCTGACCTGGTCTTGTTAGTTTTAGATAACAGTCAACCGTTAACCGCTGAAGATTTGGAATTACTTGCTGAAACAAATGATTCCAAGCGGATCGTGATCTTAAACAAGACCGATCTACCTGCTAAGCTTGATCAGGCGAAACTCGCTGATAACGTTGATATGGCTGATGTCATGAGTATGTCGGTCTTACAACAGGCGGGTGTTGAACAGTTGGAACAACGGATTGCGAAGATGTTCTTTAATGAAGGCATCGAAAGTAGTCAAAATAATGTGATGGTCACTAACGCCCGTCATATCGGGTTATTGCACCAAGCCAAGCAAGCCTTGCAAGATGTTCAAACGGGGATTGCAGCCGGGATGCCCGTTGACTTGGTTCAGATCGATATGACCCGTTGTTGGGAATTCCTGGGACAAATTACCGGGGATAGCTATGAAGATGAATTAATTGATCAACTATTTAGCCAATTTTGTCTGGGTAAGTAGCGTCGTACGGAGGAAAAGTTAATCATGACAGAAGTAAAGCAATACGCTGGCCGCGACTATGACGTCATCGTCGTAGGTGCTGGCCATGCCGGTTCGGAAGCGGCTTTAGCAGCGGCCCGAATGGGTAACCGCACGTTACTGATGACCATCAACTTAGATATGGTGGCCTTCATGCCTTGTAATCCATCCGTCGGGGGGCCGGCGAAAGGCATTGTGGTCCGTGAAATTGACGCCTTAGGGGGCGAAATGGGCCGCAATATTGATAAGACTTATGTCCAAATGCGGATGTTAAATACTGGTAAAGGTCCCGCTGTGCGTGCACTCCGGGCCCAAGCAGATAAGCATGCTTATCATGCTGAAATGAAACATACGATTGAACGCGAACCTAACTTGACCTTGCGTCAAGGTATCGTGGATGGCTTGATCGTGGAAGATGGTGTCTGCAAAGGGGTTATCACGAATACTGGGGCCCGTTACAGTGCCAAAAGTGTGGTCTTAACAACTGGTACGGCCGCCCGTGGGAAGATTATTATCGGCGAATTAATGTATTCGTCAGGTCCTAATAATTCTCAGCCAGCGATGAAGTTATCTGGCGACTTGGAAAAGCTCGGGTTTGACCTTGAACGGTTTAAGACTGGGACACCACCACGGGTTGACGGGAACACGATTGATTATAGTGTGACCGAAGAACAACCAGGTGATCCCGAACCGCATCACTTTAGCTTTGAAACCAAGGATGAGGACTATATTGACTTAAAACATCAATTATCTTGCTGGTTAACGTATACCAACGAAACCACACATAAGATTATTCGGGACAATCTCGACCGGGCGCCGATGTTTACTGGTGTGATCGAAGGGGTTGGTCCACGATATTGCCCATCAATTGAAGACAAGATTGTTCGTTTTGCCGACAAGAAGCGGCATCAATTATTCTTGGAACCGGAAGGCCGTAATACGGATGAATGGTATGTTCAAGGATTATCAACGTCGATGCCAGAAGAAGTCCAACAAGACATCTTACATTCAATTAAAGGTCTGGAAGACGCTGAGATGATGCGGCCTGGTTATGCAATTGAATATGACGTGGTAGCACCCTATCAATTACGCGCAACGCTAGAAACCAAGCTGGTAAAGAATCTGTATACCGCCGGCCAAACCAATGGGACTTCTGGCTATGAAGAAGCTGCTGGTCAAGGGTTGATTGCTGGGATTAATGCCGGTTTACGGGCGCTAGATCGTGGTCAATTGACCTTAAAGCGTAGTGATGCCTATATTGGGGTCATGATCGATGATTTGGTGACAAAGGGGACGAATGAACCTTATCGTTTGTTAACTAGTCGGGCGGAATATCGGTTAATTTTACGGCATGATAATGCGGACTTACGCTTAACAGATAAGGGGCATGATTTAGGGTTGATTGACGATGACCGGTATGCAGCTTTTGAAGCTAAACGCCAAGCAATTAAAAATGAACTTGACCGATTGGACAACATCCGTATCAAACCTAATGATGCCGTGAACGAATTCTTGCGCGAACGTCATTCTGGTGAACTTAAAGATGGCGTTTTGGCTGCCGATTTCTTGAAGCGACCAGAAGTCAGCTATGCTGATCTGATGCGGTTTATTCCCGCAGCGCCAGAACCATTGGAACGGCATATTATTGAACAAGTTGAAATTCAAATCAAGTATGCCGGCTACATCAAAAAGGCTGAAGAACGCGTGGCCCACTTGAAGAAGCTGGAAGCTAAGAAAATTCCTGATCGGATTGATTACGATGCAATTGACGGCTTAGCAACTGAAGCCCATCAAAAGCTGAAGAAGATTCAACCAGCGACGATTGCACAAGCCTCCCGGATTAGTGGGGTCAATCCCGCTGACATCGCTATTTTGAGTGTTTACATTCAACAAGGGCGGATTGCTAAAGTTCAAGATTAACTAAAAACGGTGACTAGTTGTGATGGCTAGTTGCCGTTTTTTTGTGCTTGTCAGTTAGTTATTGAAAACATTTGGAAGTCTGGTTGGATAGTGACTACGCTTGGTGCTAGCTGGTTTAAATTGTCACTCTAGTTGGTCCAGAATCGGCTGGAACGTGGTGGCCGCGTTTATGAGCCACAAAGCGGTCTCATAAGCCGGGCTTTGACTAACTCGAGAAAATCACTCGACTAAGTCAAACGACACCACTGAGCCAATTCTGGCCCGCCCGACGTTAATTAACAGATATAAAAAATTAACGATTGTTTATTTTTAATCCGGTCATTTAGCCGAGAGGTTGGTTCCTAAAATGCTCAGCCGTGTCGTTGGCCTTAGTGTGAGTGGTCTGCTCGGACTTAGGCCAAGGCCAGTTTTGAAGACCGGGCTTGAGGTGTACCCCAAAAGTTGGAACACAATCTGAGGTGTTCTGATAATGGATAAAATGAGCGTAGATACCCAGCTC